>JANRMC010000133.1:0-52993 GCA_033761915.1 Flavihumibacter sp. | reverse complement strand
TCCGGTAGCAGTTGCACTTAAACCAACAGTACCAGTAGCGCAAGTTGTACCATTTGTAATTGTACTGATTTCATCTCCGGAAACTGTAACAGATGCTGCCGTTGACAAATTACTTACACAACCACTTGTTACTAATACCTTATAGTACATTGTGCCTGCTACCGTTAAAGGGGGGCTATAACTATTATATACAGCACCATCTATTGCAGCATAAGAGCCGCCAGCTGTAGTGGAAGAAGACCACTGGTAACTATAGGCCCCGGTTCCACCAGATGGTGTTACGGTAAAACTGGTTGTACCACTATTGGCATTAATACAGGCAGAGAAAGCAACAGGATTTAAAGTACCAGACAGAGCACTATTTGATATGGCTGTAATGGTAAATACTGTACTTACGGCACTATATAAAGTACCTCCTTCTGTGGCTGTGCATCTGTATTTATAATTAGCGGTAGCGTTGCTAATCGATAATGCGGCCGTTGTGGCACCACTATAAATTCCGCCATCTGTAACTACAGACCAGTTATCACCCCCATCTATTGATTCCTCCCATGAATAGCTGAGGGTACCGCCACCAGCCCCAGTTGCATTAATTACCATAAAAGCACTTCCTCCGCCGCTGCTGCAAATAATAGTTGAAGAAGCATTTGTGTTTTGAGAGATGGAAGGCGGCACATTAATAGCGTTTGCATTGTATGCAACAAACGCCATATCTGATACACCAGAGGGTGTTATCTGAAGTGTTTTAACCTGAGAGTAATTAGACCCATTAATACCAAAATCAGAAAGTTTAAAAGCAATCAGGCGAATATTTCTTGTAGTATTTACCCCACTTACAGAGGGTGCTGCATTGGGTTTTGCCACATTAAAAGTGGTTCCATTGGCCACTGGAAATAAATCTAAATAATAACTACCTAAAGAAGCAATTTTACTTAAATCTACAGTTATTGAATTTCCAACGACATTTGACCCCGCATCCAAAAAGCGATAAGTATCAAAAGCAGATGTGGAGGGGTCGGCAATTTGTGTTACAAGAATATCCGGCTCGCTATCAGAAATTTTACTGGTACTTATTGAATTAATGGTGAAGTTGGATGTAGAACCAACTGGTAAATTGGTATAACCAGTTCCCAAATCCAATCCGTTTAATCCGTCTGACAAAACGTTTTGAATTGTCATATTTTTTATATCCGGATGGGTATATAATCCGATAGCAGTATTACCATCTTTCTCTGAAGGTGCTACAATAAATAAAGAAGCACCACTGGTGGTTCCATTTAAAATTGCCGGAAGAGCTTTAAAAACACCCGCTGTATATGAAACCCCATTATTAGATAAAGACGTATTATTTACCCCCGTAGAATAATTAACCCCACCATATGTAAACCCAATTAAATGATGTGAAGTATTAGGGCGAATGCTGTTATTGGTAGTTGTATTGGTATTCCAATAATTTCCAAAATCTGTTATAATACCGGTAACGTTTGGAAATGTAGAAAATGTAAACCCTGCAATGCTTGCATTACTGAAACCCGTTTTTGAAACCACAACCGAGCCAGTTGTTCCGGCTGCAACCACTGCCGTAATTCTTGTTGCAGATACAACATTGTAAGATGCAGCAGCAGTACCACCAAAACTCACCCCTGTAATTGTTGAAAAATTAGTACCTGTTATTGTTACTGTTTCACCCGCTGCAGCTATTGTTGGAGCAATGCTTGAAATGGTATGTTGCTGACCCGCTGCCTCTGACATGGTACTAATAAAACAAACAACTACTATTGCTACTTTAAATAAATTAACCCGTAAAACTTCCTTTAGCCAGATATTGAGTTTCATAAAATGGATTTGTAATTAGCACATTGAAACGCATTGCTCATTTATCCATTGTATTACAACAAAGTAGTCTAAACAATACATACATTTTTTTTGAAACAATAAGTAACTCTACAAAAATCAACTAAATATTTTTACTTACATACAAGGTTGGTATTTACTAAATACGCTGAATACTTTTAAATAATAAACCCACCACGGTAATTTTTACAGTTAGAGGCGGTTATACATCTAAAAATTAAAACCTTGCTACCAGTTTTAAGTTTAATAGCCGTGGCGTTAACCGGTTAGGAATGGTAAATGTGGTGTTGGAAAAATCTTTTATGAGAAGGTATGAAATGGTATTGGGCCGATCTATTAAATTAAACACTTCAAGGGTTGCCCATATGTTTTCAAAATTACGAAAGGGATTGTGGCTGCGGCGTTTGCTTTTATCGCTATCTAGCAGCAAGGCGCTAAAACCAATATCAATACGTATGTAGGGGTCTATAAACAAGGCATTGCGGTAGCGTACGCTGTTAGGAATATTATAAGGCAGGTTGCTGCCATACAAAGTGTTTACATACACTTTAAAATTATTGTTGGTGCTTAGATAGTCTTGCAAAAACAAACCAAACATTACTCTTCTGTCGGTAGGCCGGCGCAACCAACCCACATTGGTTTTTACACTATCTACCGGCACCTGGTCTTCTGTTTTATCGGTAATAAATTCTCCCTGGCTGTTTTTATAGCGATAGTAAAAATCGTTCGCCAGGTTTTCTTTGGTTTGCATGATGCCAAAGCTTACCCAGCTTTCTGCATCTTTTACCAGTTCTCCAAACAAACGCATTTCTATACCGGTGGCATAGGCTTTAGCATTGTTGTTTCCCAAATAACGCAGACGTACATTATCAATATCATAGGGCACCACATCCCACATGTTTTTATAATAGGCTTCTGTAGTTAGGCGAAAAGGCCGCCCGTTATAGCCTTTAAAACTATAATCAAAACCACCGGTAACCTGCCAGCTTTTTTGAGATAGTAATTGCGTGTTAACCACCCCATCGTAGCGGCGCAGCTCCCTGTAAAAAGGTGGTTGCTGGTAAATACCAATAGCGCCTCTGAAAACCATATCTGTTTTCCATTGGCTGGGTTTATAAGAAAAGCCCAGACGGGGCGATATCAGAAACTCATTATTAAGCGTATTATAATTAAACCGGATGCCGGCCTGCAAAGCAAAATCACTACTATCGCTAAAAGCAATATTATCCTGCACGTAACCACTTAACCGGTTAATATTAATGGCGGCTCTTGATTTTAATACTTTAAACAAGGCCAGCTGAGAACTGTTATAAGGCAATGCATAGCCGGCAGAATCCTGATACTCCCATTCATTCAACTTATCGTTAATCTGCTGGCGGTCGGCACTTAAGCCCCATTGCCAGTAATGCTTGCCATTGTCTAAATATCCTTTGTGCGATAGGTTCAGCACATCAATATTTAATGTATTACGGGCATAGTTCTGAAAAACGCCGGCGCCCAATGGATTTACAATTAAACCAAAAGTAGGTTTACTGCGGTCAAAATCTCTTTCACCGAACAAGTAAGCACCGGTAATGTCTATCGATTCTTTTTCGTTGTTGCTGAAATAACTGGCCATCCACTTTAAGCGCAGGTTTTTACGTACCTGTTGTGCAACAGACAGGCCCACCATATTGGTTTTGTAAGCATCTTCTTCTCGGCCTTCAAAATAGATATCTACACCAATGTTGGCGCTAAACAACGGAGAAAAAACAGAAGAAGTTTGCTGCGAAAACTCAGGCACCAGTGTAAATCTGGTGCGGGATATATTGGTAAATAACTCCGCCGTTAATTTGGTGCTGAGCTGGTATGTAAACAATGCCTGCACATCAGCCGAAGAAGGAACATAGTTGCCTTTTGTTTCCTGACTGCTTAATAAATTACGGTTGCTGCGGTTGCGCACCCCCAACAGGTAAGTAAACTTGTTGTTGGCACTGCTGCCTTCTAAATGCAGCCCCTGTTCCAGCAAACCTACATAGGCAGAGCCGCCAAATTGCTTGGGTTTTTTATACTGAATATCTAAAACACTGCTCAGCTTATCGCCATACCTTGCCTGAAAACCGCCATTGTAAAAATTAACGCTGCGGGTCATTTCCGGATTTATAAAACTTAATCCTTCCTGCTGACCACTGCGCACCAGGTAAGGACGAAAAACTTCAAAATCGTTTACATAAATCAGGTTCTCATCGTAGTTACCACCCCGCACCGTGTAATTAGAGGTTAACTCGTTATTACTGCCAACAAAAATTTTAATTAAACTTTCTATACCGCCGGTAGGAGAAGGAATATTAATGGCCTGCTTAGGGTTTACTGTAATTAAACCTGCTTCTCGGCGTGGCCGCTGATCGGTTACCACCACTTCTTTTAGAGCATCGCCCCCCCGTTCCATACGCACTACCATTCTTTCTTCCTCACCATCACTTAAAATAAAATTGCGTTGTTCTTTTTTGTAACCGGTAAAACTAAACACCAGTGCAAATGCTTTATCAGCCGGCACTTTAATACTAAAAAAACCACTGTCGTTGGTGGCAATGCCCCCTTGTCTACCTAAAACAGTTACAGAAACTTTACTGAGCGGCTGCTCATTTTCATCCAGCACACGGCCGCTTACAGATGCAGTTTTCTTTTGTGCCAGCAACTGGCCGCACAACAACAATAAAACAAAAAGGTAAACAGGTTTTTTAAAAGGCATTCCTATACAAACGCTTGGTGTAAGGCAATATTACACAATATAATCAAGGCCCGTTCTGCCAGGCTATAATTTTTATGGGTAGCCTGCAGTAGTGCAGGTGGCAACAGCCGTTGCGTCGCACCCTTTTGCCACAAAATATAAATGAACACTAAAATAGCACTTCGTCGTAACGAGGCACCATACAACTTAACAAAGCTGGTTATTATAGGTACAACAGCTAGAAGAAAACGCTTATGAGCTTAATTGTTTCTGGCTTTGTAATAATAACTGTATTGGCTTTTTTTAGCAGCTGCATCCATCCGGTTAATGATGGCATCTGTAGGTGCAGAAGGTACAAAGTGCTGACGGGTTTCTGTAGCAGTTACAGGCAGGTTGTTGTGTAGTACTGTAATAACAGAAAGCGGTGCGGCAGATGAATACACCCGGGTACAATTTTTTTGCATAGATATGGATTTATGGTGGTTACAAATTTCAATTCACCGAAATCTTCAAAAAAAGGGTACGCATCAACTGTTTTACCATAACTGCAAAACAGTAGTAATTATTATAACTCCAGTGGTTTTTTTATTGGCAATGTCCTAAAATATCAAAATTAAAAGGAGGCGTCTGTCAGAAAGGCTATATCGTTTATTTTTGCGGGGCATGCAGGTAAAAGACTATTACAAAACGCTACAGATAAAACCCAATGCTAGCCCACAGGAAGTAAAGCAAGCTTTTAGAAAGCTGGCCTTGCAATACCACCCCGACCGCAATGCGGGCAATGCTGTATCTGAAGCCATTTTTAAAGAAATACAGGAAGCTTACGAAGTACTGGGCGATGCAAAAAGCCGGGAAGAATACAATTATAAACGCTGGTACACCCGCAGCCTGGGTAATGTGTATAAAGAAGCCATTGTAACCCCCGCAGCCATTTTAAACCAATGCCAAAAGGCGGCTGATTATGTGGCCAGTATGAATGCCCTGCAAATTGAATGGGATGGATTAAGCCACCACCTGCGCCAATTATTAAGTCCGCAAAATATTGGCATTTTAAAACAGTATGATGACGCAGCAATAAATGCCGCGGTTACTGAAAAAATTTTACAGTGTATGGCGCCCCTGCCTTTGCATTACCTGCCCCCTATTACCACACTACTGAAAGATATTGCAGGCAGCAATGCGCTGCTGCAGCAACAGATTGAGCTTTTTTTAAAAGAACAACGGTCACAGCACAACTGGCAGCGCTGGCGGTTGGCGTTGGTGATGCTTATAACAGCTTTTCTATGTTGGGTGATTTATAAAATAAGTAATTAATACTACAGCTTATTAATAAACTGTGCTCTACGTAAGCGGTCGTTAATGGCACGGCCAATACCTTGCTCTGGTACCGGAGCTGCAATAATTATAGTAGCATCTGAAGCATCAATACTTCTTAATTGTGCAAACAAATTTGCAGCGGCTTCTTCTAAACTACCGTTTTCTGATAAAGCATAACTATATGCAACCGGTGGTTGTATTGCTTGTTTTTTTAAAGAAAGTACAGCTATTTTTTCATTGGGATATTGTTGCAGCAATTCATCAATATTTCCTAATAATAATGGTTTGGCAGTGGCGTAATGGCTTTTTAACTGGCCCGGTGTATTGGGTTTTTGGTGTGATAGGTTGAAGGCTACCTTTTTACCGGTTAGTTGTTCAATAGCTTCCACACCAATGCCGCCGAGGCGCTCTATCACTACTTCTTCATCTTCATTAAACGATACGATGGTGCTTTCTACCCCTACGCCGGCACGGCCACCATCCAGTATATAGGGTATTTTAGTGTTCAGGCCCTCATATACGTGTTGCGCAGTAACCGGGCTAACATAGCCAAAGGGGTTGGCACTGGGTGCTGCCAATGGAAAATTGATAGCCTGTAACAATTGCTGGGTAACGGGATGCGCTGGTATACGTATGGCCACTTTTTGACTGCCGGCAGTAACCAAATCTGGTACTGTGGTTGTTTTGGGTAATAAAAACGTAATGGGGCCCGGCGAAAATTGCTGCATTAATTGATAACAAACATCGGGCATTGCAGCAGCATACCTGTTTATTTCTTCCGCAGATTTTATATGAATAATAAGCGGATTAAAATGCGGGCGGTTTTTTGCAGCATAAATTTTAAGTACTGCTTTTTCATTCAGTGCATTGGCGGCCAAACCATAAACGGTTTCTGTAGGTATGGCTACTGTTTCGCCCTGCTGCAGCCATTGGGCGGCTTGTAATATGTCGGTTCCTATTGCGGTTTGCATAACAATGCTGCAAAGCAACAGAAATAGTTTTTAAATAGTTTGTTTTAGTGTATTTATTTTAAAGGCTGCTGCCATTGGCACTGCCGGTGAAGTGATTGCGACGCAAGGATGCTGCTATGAAAAACTGAAGCGGGTATTATTTTATAAGGGAACCGTAAATGTGGTAATGGTGCCTCCGTTATTGATAATTTCAAAAGTACCGTCTACCGACTGCATTCTTTTGCGCATATTATTGAGGCCATTACCAAATTCACGCAGTTTTTGCAGGTCAATGCCCACACCATTATCTTTTATGGTAATTTCTAATTTGCTGATACGTATTTCTACATTAATCCAAACATCGGTGGCTTTTGAATGCTTGGCGGTGTTATTGAGTGATTCTTTGATACAAAGGAACACATTGCGTCTTTTTTCTCCGCTCATTTCAATGGCGGGAACCTGGTTGGGGTTTTTAAAATGACAATCTATATTGGTGCTTTCAAAAAACTCTAATGCGTAGGCCCGAATATAGGCCACCATATTATCCAGTTTGTCGTTACTGCTGCTCATCGTCCATATGATGGTATTCATTTTGTTGAGCAGTTCGTTGGCAGAGTTGGATATTTTATCTATTTCTGGCAGGGTGGAGTCTTTCATTTTGGCTTTTACAATTTCGCTCATGAGGCGTATTGCAGTTACGCCGCTGCCAAGTTCATCATGCATATCGGCCGAAATACGGTTGCGTTCTTCTTGCTTGGCCGCTACTACGGCTAATTGTTTTTCAAATTCTTTTCTTTCGTTTTCAAGACGCAGCCGTTCCTGTTCTTTGGTACGTTCAATAATATCTTTCCGGTTTTTTAATGACAATGCTGCCAGGAAGAATATCAACTCTATAGTAAGGCCTAATTCATACAGGTATAAAGCATCTCTCCAGATGGTGGGGCCAGTACCAAACAAAGTTGGGTTGCCAATTAATATGAGCGAAGTAATACCAGCCAGTAAGAAAAGGAAATGCCCTATGGCCAATATGTTGAGAATACGTTTATTATGTAATAATGAGTAAACAATAAATAATATAGTACCAATTGACCAGGAATATTTAACCAGATTTTCTACATTATTCTGAAATATAAAACTGAGTGGCAGGTAATATGCAATAGTAAACAGTATTAAGCCTATGACAATAATAATCTGGTTTACTACAAAGAGGTAGTATAAGAACCTGAATTGTGTTTTTGCCTGAATGAACTTACGGATAAAGATGAAGTAAAATAACGTGCCGAGACATTGAATGACAAAATCGAGGTAGGTTTCAAAATAATAAACAAAAGCAATAGTTGTTTTAAAATAAAATGATTTTAAAAAAAACAGCAATGCCATAAACAGGGCAAAGCAGGCATAATATATAAACTCAACATTGCGGTTTACAATGTTTAAGGCCAGTGAGTAAATAATCATTATTAACAGAATGCCTACAATAATGTATGAATACATAGTGGCATGTGTTACCGGAATTTTTTGGTTTCTTACAAAGGTGGAAAGGGCATAATCTCTAACCAGACGAATTTCAAAGCCGTTTACAGTAGTTCGTGCGGGCATCAGTTCAAAATAATAGTCTGCAGTATCTTTTGCCGGCACATAAAAACTACGATAACCAACGGAATCTGTGAAACGGGGCAGTATTTTAGGCAGTGGCTGGGGAATTGGATTGGCAGTATCCTGACGGTATAGATTAATATCTGTATAATAAACACCCGGAAAAAAAACCATTTTAAAAGCACTGTCTGCCGTATTGGTTAAACGCAACTTAAATACCCAGCGGCAGGTGGCCTCTTTGTAGTTTAATATTTTTACAATGCCTTTTTTTAATTGAAACCATTTTAGCTGGTTAAAATTACCGGGGGTAACGGAGAGGTTACTGTCTTTATAAACATGAGCCAGATCGGCACAGAACTTAACATCTTTAATCTTGTTTACGTCTATAACCGTTAATTCTCCGGCAGGCAATTGTGCCTTTACTGATAAAGAAATACACCCAAGCAAAAATAAGGGCAGTAATAGCCGGCAGAAAGTTTTTGAATAAAAAAGCTGTAGCAGTTTTGGCAAGTGGGTGTTTTTTTTACAAGGTTGAAAATTACAACATTCCTGTTAAAAACAGCACAAAGAGCTTTCATTCTGGTTGCCCGGTTTGCTTATCTTTGCCCCCATGGCAAGTAAACAAAAATCGAAGAAAAACCAGGCTGCCAATGCCGACCAATTAAAGCCCGAAAAAGAGGAACAAGTGCAGGTACGGCAATTGGTGCAGGATGAAAGAACCCATAAAATTGTTGGAGCTGTTTTAATATTACTGGCATTTTTTTTAGCCGTAGCTTTTATATCTTATTTATTTACCTGGAAGGAGGACCAGGACAAGGTTTTTAAAGGCGCCGCCATATTGGCTCCGTCTACAGATGTGAAGGCGGCTAACCTGTTGGGTAATATTGGCGCTTATATTGCACATTTCTTTTTTTATAAGGGCTTTGGTGTAGCCTCTTTTCTTTTCTGCACCTTCTTTTTTGTATCCGGAGTAAATCTTTTGTTTGGACAGAAGTATTTTTCACTGGTAAGAAACCTTCGCTATGTTGTTTTAGGATTGGTATTTTTTAGTGTGGCCCTCGCCTATCTGTTCTCCGGCAACAGTTTTCCTTTTGGCGGAGCTTTTGGAGACAGCATTAGCGACTGGTTAACAAAATCAATTGGCAGCATTGGTACAGCAGGTTTATTAATGGTAGCGGTATTAGCCTTTGTTATATGGAAGTTTAACCCGGTTTTTAAAGTACCCAAACTGCCACAGAAAGAAAAGGAACAACCATTAAATACAACATCAGAAGATGCAGTACCGGCAGCAGCAACAGAAGAACCACGGTTATTTGTAGAACAGCCTCCTGCCAGCAATAAAAAGAACAAACTAAAAAATGAAGGAGGCATTGTTGTCATTCCGCCTGCCGAAGAACCGGAGAAAATAACTTTTGAGATGGTGGAAAGAACGGAAAGCCCGGCCATGGATATTATTCCGCCAGTTGAAGAAGCCCCTGCAATACTGCCTGTTGTACAAGAGCCAGTGATCATACCAGAACGAAGGGTGGTGCCTTCCAGCGATCTGGAACTGGAAATAAAAACCGCCCCCAGAGACCAAACCATACTGGAAGAAGAAAGTATAGAAAAGAGCATAACTGAAGACCCGTATGAGCCAACACTAGACCTGCGTGATTATAAATATCCCAGCCTTGATTTATTAGAACAGCATGGCAGTGAAAAAATAATACAAGACCCCGCAGAACTGGAGGCAAATAAAAACCAGATTATAAACACACTGAAGAACTATGATATAGCCATACAGAAAATATCTGCTACGGTAGGGCCTACTGTTACCCTGTATGAAATTGTGCCGGCTGCAGGTGTACGCATCTCTCGTATTAAAAATCTGGAAGATGATATTGCGTTAAGTCTTGCCGCACTGGGCATACGCATTATTGCCCCCATACCCGGTAAGGGCACCATTGGTATAGAAGTGCCTAACGTAAAAAAGACCGTGGTAAGCATGCGTACCCTTTTATCTTCAGATAAATTTCAACACAGCGGTTTTAACCTGCCCATTGCCATTGGCAAAAAAATTGACAATGAAAATTTCATTGTAGACTTAACCACTATGCCTCACTTACTAATGGCAGGTGCAACCGGCCAGGGCAAATCTGTTGGGTTAAACGCCATACTGGTTTCCTTACTGTATAAAAAGCACCCCTCTCAAATTAAACTGGTATTGGTAGACCCTAAAAAAGTGGAGTTGAGTATTTACCGCGTTATAGAACGCCATTTTCTGGCAAAGTTGCCCGGAGAAGAAGAAGCTATTATTACCGATACCAAAAAAGTAATTCATACGCTGAATGCACTTTGTATTGAAATGGACAACCGCTACGATTTATTAAAAGAAGCCGGTGCCCGAAACATAAAAGAATACAACGATAAGTTTATACGCCGCAAACTAAACCCACAGAAAGGCCACCAATACCTGCCCTTTATTGTGCTGGTAATAGATGAGTTTGCTGATTTGATTATGACGGCAGGTAAAGAAGTGGAAATGCCCATTGCCCGTTTGGCACAATTAGCCCGTGCCGTAGGTATTCACTTAATTATTGCCACACAAAGGCCTTCTGTAAATATTATTACGGGTACCATTAAAGCTAACTTTCCGGCACGGGTGGCCTTTAAGGTTTCTTCTAAAATTGACTCAAGAACAATTTTAGATACAGGCGGTGCCGAACAACTGATTGGTAAAGGAGATATGCTGATTTCTTATAACGGAGAGCTAACCCGTCTTCAATGTGCTTTTGTAGATACACCCGAAGTTGAAAGTATTGTTGAGTTTATTGGCGATCAGCGGGGTTACCCGCAAGCGTTTTTACTGCCCGAATATGTAGATGAAAAAGAAATGGAAGGCAAAGATTTTGATTTAGGCAACCGAGACCCCTTGTTTGACGATGCGGCAAGACTGATTGTGCAAAACCAGGTGGGCTCCACCTCTTTATTACAGCGGCGCATGAAGTTGGGCTATAACCGCGCCGGCCGGTTAATGGACCAGTTAGAAGCCGCAGGCATAGTAGGCCCTAACCAGGGCAGTAAGGCCAGAGATGTAATTATAAAAACAGAAGCAGATCTGCAGCAACACCTTTCATTACTTGGTTAGCAATATGTTAATGGCCTAACTTTGATTAAACACAAATAAATACAGCCTGTCCTATAATTTATAAGCGAACGCTTATCTTTGCGCCGTTTAAATTTTAACAAACACAATAGCAAATGAAGCAAATTCTATTAGCAGGCTTACTATTTATAGCTGGCACATTACAGGCACAAACCAGCAGCGATCCCGCAGCAAAAAAAATACTGGATGCCGTTAGTGCCAAGTTTAAAACCTTTAAAGCTGTTCAAGCTAATTTCAATTTAAAAATAGAAGACGCTAAAGGAAAAGTACAAGGCCAGAAAAAAGGTACGGTGTATATGAAAAGTACCAAATACCGTGTTTCTGTTACCGGGCAGGAAATTTTTTGCGATGGTAATAACACCTGGACATTTGACAAAGCCGCTAACGAAGTAACTATTAATAAGTTTGACCCCAACGTAAATACCTTAACCCCACAAAAACTGTTTACTAATTTTTACGATCAGGATTTTTTATACAAACTGAATGGTGAAAAAAAAGAAGGCGCCAAAACCTTGCAGGAAATAGAAATGACCCCAAAAGACAAAAGCAAACCCTTCTTTAAAGTATATATTTTGGTAGATAAAGCCACCCAGTTTATTTACACCACCAAATGGTTAGACAAAAGCGGCAACAAATACACATATATCATCAACAGCTTAAACGGCAAAGCCGCGATTGCTGATAATACTTTTGTATTTGACAAAACAAAATACCCCGGCGTAGAAGTGGTAGACCTGCGATAAACAACATAAACTTTCTTATACAAGCCGTTGATTATTCAGCGGCTTTTTTATTACCGCCAACCGAACTGCCGCCGAAGGATGCCCTGATGACTTTGCACAAATATAATCGGGGTTTGCAGCCAGCAACAACTGCCGCGCATGCTGCCAATGCCGGGTACACAATTTTTAAACCGGCAGCAGCAAAAACCTATGCAGTTGTTGCGACGCTCCGTTCAACAGTAGTACCAGTGGCAACACTTTAAAAGCAGTATGCAATATATTTGCAGTATGTACAACCTACCTCATTTTAAAGAACAAGACAGCGCCGTAGTAATGCAGTTTATAAAAACACATCCGTTTGCTGCATTAATTGGTACCGGTAAAAACAATTGCCCTGCTGCCACGCAGGTACCTTTGTTTATAGATGAGCGGGATGGTAAATTATTTTTAAGCGGTCATATACAACGCAAAACAGATCATCACTGGGCGTTTGAACACAACCCCAATGTGCTGGCCTTGTTTACGGGTGCACATGCTTACATTAGTGCCAGTTGGTACACCAACCCGCAGGTAGCTTCTACCTGGAATTATATGAGTGTGCAGGCTAAAGGCATTTTACGTTTTACAGATGAAGCAGCGTTGATAGAAATTTTAAGAAGAACCACTGCTCATTTTGAAAACAACCCGCAATCACCCGCATTGGTTGAAAAAATGGACGATGGCTATATTGCTAGAATGATGAAAGCCATTGTGGCTTTTGAAGTAGAAGTAACCGGTTTAGAACATACTTTTAAATTAAGTCAGAACCGAGACCCAGAAACCTACGATTCAATTATTCAACATTTATCGGCACAGGGCGGAGATGGCGCAATAATTGCAGAAGAAATGCGTCATCGTCGTTCACAATTATTTAATGCATAATGCAATGGTAAGAACTTGCATCGCTTTAGTTTTGCAATATGAACCGGAAACGTGAATTAGTTGAGCTTTTAGTAATAATAGGTTTTGTGGCGGGTTGTCATACCGCACAACAATTACAAATGAATTTACCTGCTTTTGATAAAGAAGGGCACCGTGGCAGCCGTGGTCTGATGCCCGAGAACACCATTCCGGCCATGATTAAAGGGTTGGATCTGGGTGTTACCACACTGGAAATGGATGCTGTTATCACCAAAGACCAACAGGTAATTTTATCGCACGAGCCTTTTTTTAATCATGAAATTACCACCAAGCCGGATGGCAGTTTTGTGTCTGAAAAAGAGGAAAAGCAATTAAATATTTACCAGTTTAGTTTTGCAGAAACACAAGGTTTTGATGTGGGGTTGAAACTGCATCCGCGTTTTCCCAATCAGCAGAAGCTGGCGGCTACCAAGCCATTACTGCTGCATGTTATTGACAGTGCAGAAGCCCATTGCAAACAAAATAATCTGCCCCTGCCCTTTTACAATATTGAAACCAAAACCCAGCCGGCTACGGATAATACTTACCACCCTGCGCCAGAACTGTTTGTTGATTTATTAATGAAGGTGGTAACCGCAAAAAAAATTAGCAGCCGCACCATTATTCAGTCGTTCGACTTCAGAACCCTGCAGGTGGTGCATAAAAAATACCCGTACATAAAAACTGCCGCATTAATTGAAGATTACGATAGAAAATCATTACAAGAACAATTAAAAGCATTGGGTTTTACCCCCTCTATTTACAGCCCGGCTTTTAGTATGGTTACGCCAGTGCTGGTAAAGCAATGTCATGATGCGGGTATGAAAATTATACCCTGGACGGTGAATGATAAAAACAGCATTGAAAAATTAAAGGCCATGGGCGTGGATGGTATTATTACAGACTACCCCAATTTATTTTAAAGTCTCCCTTTCAACTTTGAGGTATTTATAACTGTACAAAACAGGTAATTGACAAACTGTGCTTTTGTTGCATATTTGTACCGTATTGCAGCGCTTAGAAAGCGGCAGCCATTGTTCAGTACAGCGTTGCCGTTAAACCGAGCGTGGCAAGGATGCTGCCATAAAAAACAAATGCCGGCAACCAAAAATAAACTACTCTTCATGCAATTTGAAAATACCATTGCTTTTGCAGGTGCCGCTGATGTTGCCGATTCTTTAAAAAAATTTCGGGAGCGGTTTATTATCCCTGTTATTGATGGCAAACAACAGGTTTACTTTTTAGGCAACTCGTTAGGACTGCAGCCCAAAACAACCGCTGCTGCTTTGCAGGAAGTATTAACCCAATGGGCCACTTATGGCGTGGAAGGTTTTTTTATGGGTAATAAACCTTGGATGGATTACCACGATTCTTTAACACCGGCGCTGGCAAAAATTGTGGGGGCATTACCACAGGAAATTTCTGTAATGAACCAGCTAACGGTAAACCTGCATTTAATGATGGTGAGTTTTTACCGCCCGGTGGGTAAAAGAAACAAAATTATTTGCGAGGCCAAGGCTTTTCCCAGCGATCAGTATATGTTTGAAACGCATATTAAACATTATGGTTTTGCGCCGGAAGATATTTTAATTGAAGTGGCGCCCCGTGCCGGTGAGCATACCATCCGTACAGAAGATATACTGGCAACTATACAAGAACATAAAGATGAATTGGCATTGGTATTATGGGGTGGCTTAAACTATTATACCGGACAGGTTTTTGATATGGCAGCTATTACCCGTGCCGCTCATGCGGCAGGTGCATTAGCCGGTTTTGATTTAGCACATGCCGCGGGTAATATTGAACTGCACTTACACCAGTGGGATGTCGACTTTGCCTGCTGGTGCAGTTATAAATATTTAAACAGTGGCCCGGGTGCAGTGGGTGGTGTATATATTCATCAGCGTTTTCATAACGATAGCAGTTTGCCGCGGTATGCCGGATGGTGGGGGTATGATAAAGCCACACGTTTTAAAATGGAAAAAGGTTTTGTACCTATTAATACAGCAGAAGGCTGGCAGCTAAGCACACCATCTATTTTATTATATGCCGCACACAAGGCTGCGCTGGATATTTTTGAAGAGGCGGGTATCGCTGCCCTGCATAACAAAAGGCAACAGTTAACTAATTATGCATGGTGGTTGCTGCAACAATTACCCGCTAAAAATTTCACCATCCTCACCCCCGAAAATGCGGCTGAACGCGGCTGTCAAATTTCTCTATTAATGCACCGCAACGGTAAAGCCGTGTACGATGCATTAATGCAGCACGGTTTTATTACGGATTGGCGGGAACCCGATGTAATACGGTTTGCACCGGTGCCGTTGTACAATACCTATGAGGAAGTATGGAGATTTATAGACCTTTTAAAAAGGATTACTTAATTTTACAGGATGAACCAGTACAGCCAATACATATCAATCAACCCCGAAATACGTTTTGGTAAACCCTGTATAAAAGATACACGTATTGCGGTAGCCGATATTTTACAATGGTTGGCTTCTGGCATGAATACTGAAGAAATTGTAGCAGATTACCCCCAACTATCTCATGAGCATATTTTAGCAGCACTGGCATTTGCGGCAAACCGGGAAAATTTTACAAAAATGATAGCTGCTTAAATGAAACTTCTACTAGATGCAAATATTTCATGGCGGCTAATACCTGGTTTAAAAAAACATTTCACTGATTGCATACATGTAGAAGCCACTAGCCTTGATAAACCAGCTAAAGATATTGACATCTGGAACTTTGCCAAAGCCAACAATTATATAATAATTACAGTTGATACAGACTTCATACATTTTATCACCTTGTATGGATTTCCACCCAAGGTAGTTTTATTAAGAACAGGCAATCAGCACACTTCTTTTTTAGAACAAATAATCAGTACACACAAAAAAGATATTGAGCAACTATACCAGTCGCCTGAAACAGGTTTACTGGAAATTTATTAGCACATGACACGCCAGCAACTTATAGAGCAGATTTACAACAAGCAATCTTACTTATGTGTGGGGTTGGATACAGATCTTTCTAAAATTCCACCACACCTGTTGCAAGAGGAAGACCCCGTATTTGCATTTAATAAAGCCATTATAGATGCCACGCAGGATCTTTGCGTATCGTATAAAATAAACACAGCATTTTATGAAGCCATGGGCCTGGCCGGCTGGCAGGCCATGCAAAAAACAGTGGCCTATATTGGCAATAACCATCTTACCATTGCCGATGCCAAGCGGGGCGATATTGGCAACACTTCCACCCAATACGCCAAAGCATTTTACGAAGCCCTGCCTTTTGATGCCATTACCGTGGCACCTTATATGGGCGAAGACAGTGTAAAACCCTTTTTAGAATACGCCGGTAAATGGACCATTGTTTTAGGTCTCACCTCTAACACCGGCGCCAAAGATTTTGAGCTGCAAACCTGCGGCACACAACTGCTGTACGAAAAAGTATTGCAAACTGTATCCACCTGGGGCACGCCCAATAATTTAATGTTTGTGGTAGGTGCCACACAGGCCAGCGAGTTTGTAAACATCCGTAAAATAGCACCACAACATTTTTTTCTGGTGCCGGGAGTGGGTTTCCAGGGCGGCAGCTTAAAAGATATTTCAAAAACCGCACTCATTGCAAACGACTGTGGTTTGCTGGTAAATGCCAGCCGTGCTATTATTTATGCATCCGCCAAAGAAGATTTTGCAACCGAAGCACGTGCCATTGCTTACCAATACCAGCAAGAAATGGCCAACTATCTTAAATAATTTTTTGGGTAACCGGCAGTTGTTTTTCATGGCAACATCGTTGCGTCGCACACTTCAACATTTGAGATTTGAAATTTTTGATTTGAAATTTCAAATCTCAGATTAGAAATTCTTAAGATGAAGTGTGCGACGCAACAATGCTGCTTATAGTGATACTGCTGGCCCCACCCCTACCTTAACACGGCATTAGCACGCTGCTTAAAAATAATTTTGTAGTTTTCGTATGGACATGGCAAAAACCAGCATCTCATTTTGTTTTAAGAAACCCAAGCCCATGCAACTACGACTGCTCAACACCTGTTTTTTTCTAAGCTTGTTGTATACAGCCAGTGCACAAAAAACGCTGGCTACCAATAATGCGGCCATTGAAGCACGAACCAAAGAAGCCTGTATTGTAAACGCTGGTAAGTTGCTGGATGAAGTGTTTACCCTGATGCAGAAAAATTACTACCGTAAAGAAATAGTAGCCTGGGATAGTTTAGAAAATGCAGCCCGCCTGCGCCTGCAAAACAGCAGTACCTGCGAAGCAGCTTATGAAACCATTAGCTGGTGTTTTGATGTAATGAAAGAAAAACACAGTTTTATTATGCCTGCTGTTAAAGCCGCAGAATACAATAACGATACTTCTTTTATACGCTTTACCCCACAGTTAAAAAACTGGGTGGGAGAAATAAAAGCCGACCTGCTGGAAGATGAAATTGCCTACCTCTCCATACCATGGGTTACCACCACCGACGAAACCATTTGCACCTTAATTGCCGATAGCCTGCAACAACTGATTGCACAATATGATGGCACAGGCATTAATAAATGGATTATAGACCTGCGTAAAAACACCGGTGGCAATTGCTGGCCCATGCTGGCAGGTGTGGGTCCGCTGTTGGGTAATGGCACCTGTGGTTATTTTGTACGCAAAGAAGATAAAGTGCCTTTTAGTTATGATAATGGTGCTGCCATGCAGGGCAAATACATACGTTGCAAAACCAGTAAAAGTGGTTATCAGTTGCAACAGCAAAACCCAACCATAGTTTTATTAACCGGCCCCAGAACCAGCAGCAGCGGAGAAATTGTTACACTTGCCTTTAAAGGCCGGCCCAATACATTTGTTTATGGCGAGCCCACTGCAGGCTTAACCACTGCCAATGCCACTTACACCCTTAGCAATAATGCACAATTGGTTTTAACCGTTTGCCAGGAAGCCGACCGCAATGGCAAAATTTACGAAGGCCGTTTATTCCCCGATGAATTAATTGTACCATCTCCATCGCAGTTAAAAGAAGATATTGTAAAAGCTGCCGCTATTATGTTTTTACAAAGCAGGCAGTAATAGTTGCAGGTTATAAGTTGCAGTATTGCTGCATAACTACTCTTTACTTATAACTCATTATTCCTTACTCATCACTCATTCCCTCCCCACCCGCCGGTTATCAAAAAAAACACCACAACAAAACAATCGCTGTGTACATTTATTGGGTACATTTAGTTATCTAATTTTTACTATTAAACTATCATGCTTCATGGGAGATCTTCAGATTAAAAAAGCCCCCAAACAATACGATGTGGTGATTGTGGGCAGTGGCGCTGGCGGTGGTATGGCATCTTACGTATTAAGCAGGGCGGGCTTAAAAGTTTGCTTGCTGGAAGCAGGACCGATGTACGATCCTGCAAAAAACATTACACAGTTAAAAGGCCCCTGGGAAAGTCCGCGCCGCGGTGCCAGCACCAGCTTCAGGCCCTTTGGCGATTTTGATGCCTGCTACAACGGCTGGGAAATTGATGGCGAGCCTTACACTCATAAAGACAAAACAGAATGGCGTTGGTGGCGGGCCCGCATGCTGGGTGGCCGCACCAATCACTGGGGCCGCATCAGTTTACGTTTTGGTCCAAAAGATTTTAAGCGCAGAAGTATTGATGGCCTGGGTGAAGACTGGCCAATAGGTTATGAGGATATAAAACCTTATTACGATACCATTGATAAATTAATTGGTGTATTTGGTACCAACGAAGGTTTAGAAAACGACCCCGATGGTATTTTTTTACCACCACCCAAACCCCGCCTGCACGAGCTGATGATTAAAAAAGCAGCCACAGGCATTGGTGTGCCGGTAATACCTTCCCGTCTTTCTATTTTAACCAAGGCATTGCCTGACAATAAAGATCGTAAAGCCTGTTTCTTTTGCAGCCAATGTAACCGTGGTTGTATGGTGTATGGAGATTTCTCTTCTTCTTCTGTACTTATTAAACCAGCCATGGCTACCGGCAACATAGATGTTATTGCCAATGCCATGGCAAGAGAAGTGCTTACCAATAAAGAAGGATTGGCCACCGGCATTTCTTATATCAATAAAGAGGATATGATGGAGTACCAGGTAAATGGCAAGGTTGTAATACTGGCGGCCAGTGCCTGCGAAAGCTCCCGGTTAATGCTCAACTCAAAAAGCCAGCGCCACCCCAATGGCATTGGCAACAGCAGCAATGTAGTGGGTAAATACCTGCACGATAGTACCGGCGCTGCCATGGGTGGCTACCTGCCTAATTTGTTTGGCAGAAAAAGATACAATGAAGATGGTGTGGGTGGCATGCACGTGTACACACCCTGGTGGTTAGATAATAAGAAATTAGATTTTCCGCGTGGCTATCATATTGAATACTGGGGCGGCATGAGCATGCCTGCCTATGGTTTTGGTTTTGGCATAGAAGGCATGAATGGTAAGTATGCCGTGGCCGGAAAGAAAAAAGAAGCCGGTGGTTATGGTGCTTCATTAAAACAAGACTATCGTCATTTTTGGGGGGCTGGTGTGGGTATGGCCGGCCGCGGAGAAGCCATACCAAGAGAAGACAGCTATTGCGAAATAGACCCCAACGTGGTAGATAAATTTGGCATCCCTGTACTGCGCTTTCATACAGAGTGGAGCGATTATGAAATAAAGCAGGCCAAACATATGAAAGAAACTTTTCGTGAAATTATGCACGAGATGGGTGCTGTTATTACCTGGGGCGATGATGGACCGGAGAATAATTATGGGCTGGATAAACCCGGCGTTATCATTCACGAGGCGGGCACGGCACGCATGGGCAGTAATCCAAAAACATCGGCGCTTAATAAATGGAACCAGTCGCACGATTGTAAAAACCTGTTTGTAGTAGATGGTGCTGCTTTTACCAGCCAGGCCGATAAAAATATCACCTGGACCATTTTAGCATTAAGCATGCGGGCCAGTGAATATATCATCAGCGAGTTAAAGAAAAATAATTTGTAATCCAGCAGTGGTATTTCATGGCAGCATCCTTGCGTCGCACCAGTTAACAGTACAACGCAATGCAGCAAAGCAGTTAAACTTATAACACTATTATTAATTATTAATTTTAAATTTTTAATTAACACCTCATGGATCGTCGTAAATCAATAAAAGCAATAGCACTGGGTACAGTAGGTGCCGGCTTATTAGCCAATGCCTGCAACCCGGCCGATAAAAAAGAAGAAAAAGCAGCGGCATTACCAGCCGCTAATTTTGACCGCACGCCGGAGGAAGCGGCCCGCGATAATAAAATTGCAGCCGATAAATTTTTAACCGAACATGAGCTGGCTACTATTACGATACTGGCAGATATTATAATACCTAAAGATGAAGTAAGCGGCAGCGCATCAGAAGCGGGTGTGCCTGCGTTTATAGATTTTATTGTTAAAGACATGCCGCATTACCAAACACCCATGCGGGGTGGCCTGCGCTGGTTAGATGTGCAGATGATGAACCAGTATAACAATGCTTTTAAAGATTGCACCCCCGCACAGCAAATAGCCATGGTAGACCAGATTGCTTATCCTGAAAAAGCCCAACCCGCCATGAGCCAGGGTGTGCAGTTTTTTAACATGATGCGTAATCTTACTGCCACCGGTTTTTATACCACACAAATGGGTGTAAAAGATTTGGGCTATATGGGCAACCAACCCAACCAATGGAATGGTGTACCCGATGATGTGTTGAAACAATATGGATATGCTTATTCTGAAAAAGAATTAAAAGAGTGCATAAGTTTTGATGTGCAGAAATAATAAAAATGATAGTTATAAAAAAAGCCCCGTTTAGCGGGGCTTTTTCTATAACATATATTACCACCCATACTCCTCAATCTTTTTTAAAAACAAATCCATTCCCTTTCTTTTAGCATCATCTAACTGGTAGCTGATGTTTTGAGTGTAGTACTGGTATAAATCGTATAAAGGATAGTGTTGTTCTGCTGCTATTGCCGGAAGGTGTTGCAAACCCATAGCCGTGGTAGCATTAAAAGCATCTGTAAAAGAGGTGGGTAACGGCTTATTACTTACCCAGGTGGCAAACACAAAAGGCAGGCCGGTGTGTTGCAACCAGGCTGCGCCTAAATCGTAACTGTAAGCAGAAACCTTGCGTTGCTGAAAAGCACGGTCGCCAATTACCAACCCGGCAGTAGTACCATTTATATGATCTCTGAAATCTTCTTTGGCATCGGTTAAAACGGGGTTACAGTTCCAGTATTCTTTTAATAATATTTTTGCCAGTTGTACTGATGTGCGGCTTTGATAATCCAGCAACACTTCTTTTACTTCCTCTATCGGCACATCGCTGAACAAACATACAGAGGCTACCGGCCCGGTACAGCCAATACAATAATTACTGATGATGTACCATTCTTTTAAACGCGGCACGGCTGCAATGGGTACCAGCCCTATATCTACCTGATTGTTTATTAACTGGCGGGCCACCAATGAAGGATACTCAAACGACAATGCTACCTGATCTTGCAGAACCCCTTGCTGAAAACCATAAATTAATGGCTTGGTATTTAAATAGCTAACGGCAGCGGCTTTATATACACTCATATTATCGGGTGCGGGATGCCCTGCAGTGCTCAGTTATAGTATGCGGCACAAGTGTGCGACGCAAGGATGCTGCTATATGAACCACTGTATGGCCCCAGATTACTAAATAACTAAAATGGTTTGCCATTTTAGTTTAATTTTGCGCAAATATACAACCTATGTTGTATTACATTCTTAAGCTACAATAATGGAACTGAATACACTTACTGCTATTTCTCCGGTGGATGGACGTTACCGAAACCAGTTAAAACAACTGGGCGATTATTTTTCTGAGTATGCCTTAATTAAATACCGCGTGTTGGTTGAAATTGAATACTATCTTTTTTTAGCCGATAAAAAATTCTTCAGTGTATCTGCCAAAGCCCGCAAGGCATTGAAAGAAGCAGCTGAAAATTTTAGTTTGGAAGATGCACAAACCATTAAAGATACGGAGCGTATTACCAACCACGATGTGAAAGCCGTGGAGTATTTTGTAAAAAGTAAATTAGATAGGCTGGGACTGGATAATGAAAAAGAATGGGTGCATTTTGGTTTAACCAGTCAGGATGTAAATAACACTTCTATTCCGTTGTTGTGGAAACATGCTATGGAGTTTGAATACCTGCCTGCTATTTTAAACCTGAATAAAGAATTAAAAATACTGGCCAACCAGTGGAGAGATATTCCGATGCTGGCCCGCACCCACGGGCAAGCTGCAAGCCCCACCCGTTTGGGCAAAGAAGTAATGGTGTTTGTTGAGCGTTTACAAAACCAGGCCGAACAATTAATTAATGTTCCGTTTACAGCAAAGTTTGGCGGCGCCACCGGTAACTTTAATGCACACTGTGTGGCCTTCCCCGCAAAAAACTGGACGCTTTTAGCAGACCAGTTTGTAAATGGTGTGCTGGGTTTAGAACGCCAGCAGTTTACCACACAGATAGAACATTACGATAACCTGGCGGCACATTTTGATGCCATGAAACGCATCAATACTATACTGCTTGATTTTTGCCGTGATGTGTGGACTTATGTATCGATGGATTACTTTAAACAAAAAGTAAAGAAAGGCGAAGTGGGCAGCAGTGCCATGCCGCATAAGGTAAACCCGATAGACTTTGAAAATGCAGAAGGCAATTTAGGTATTGCCAATGCCTTGCTGGAGCATCTTTCAGCAAAACTTCCAGTCTCTCGCCTGCAAAGAGATTTAACAGACTCAACCGTATTAAGAAATATAGGCGTGCCTTTTGCACATATTATACTGGCCTTAAAATCTATTGAAAAAGGGTTGGGCAAACTGGTACTGAACGAAGCTAAGATAAGTGAAGACCTGGATAATAACTGGGCCGTGGTGGCAGAAGCCATACAAACCATTTTAAGAAGAGAAAATTACCCCAAGCCTTACGAAGCGCTGAAAGATTTAACCCGTGGCAACGCCACCATTAATAAACAAACCATGCACCAGTTTATTGATGGGTTAAAAATTGCCGCCTCCGTAAAAAAAGAATTGAAAAAAATTACGCCGCATAATTACACCGGCATTGTAGCAGAATATTAATGAATGCAAAATGAAATAAAGGATAATTGATAATGCGCATTATCAATTATCCTTTATTAATTATTAATTGCTTAGTATTTTACTTCCACAAAAAACTTACCGGTGGCTGCGCCCAGTATACTGGCTGCAGCATCACTCAATCTTATGGTAAGTCCGGCGCTTTCTTTCATATCGGGCAAGCCACCCAATACTTTTGCATACACGGCTTTGCCAGATGCTTCGCTGCTAACTTTAATGATGGTTCCGGTGGGCACATTATTCATCAATGCATAATACTTGGCATCGCTCCAGCCACTATTGCTTTTAAAAATACCGGCGGTGCCGTTAATAGCTTTGCCAACCTCTGCATATTCTTTACTAAAGAAACCACCGTTCTTATCACTCACGGGGTTTTTATCGGCCGGCTTGGGTACAATGCGGGGTTCTTCTGTTTTAACTGGTTCCGGTTTTTTCTCTTCCACCACCGGCGGTGGCACCACTTTCTTTTCTTCTTTTACCACAGGTGGTGGCGCTGTTTCTTTCTTCTCTTCTTTAACCACAGCATCGGCTGCAACTGTTTTACTGTATTTAGCTAAATCGCTCTGGCCACTTTTTACTTTTAAATAACCAATTATTAAACGGGTACCGGCCTTTGCATTGTCTTTGCTGATGTTGTTCCACTTTTCAATTGTTTCTACAGGCACTTTATTATAATTGGTGCTGATGCGGTACATCCATTCTTTTTCCTGCACCACATGATACACGGGCACAAATACCTCATCGGCTTCTTTGCTGTTGGTCTGACTGAAATTTACCGAAGTTAAAGGCACTTTTAATTGCTGGCCAATAGCCAATGCTTTATCAATTGAAGTGTTGTTAAACGCAGCCATATCTTTAGGGCCAATATTATACAAACGCCCCACACTGTACCAGTTTTCTTTGGCTTGCACCGTATGTAACAGGTGCATGGTATTGTTGGTGCCATTAACCAGTAACGGAACTTTTTGTGCCTCCAGCACCAGCGTATTCAGTAAGAGTACAATCAGCAGTTTACACTTCATAGTGGATTTTTTGTGGCTACAAATATGCTTTGTTTTTTTTAAATGACCGCTAAAACAGTGCTAAAATGTGTGGTTACCAGCAGTGGTGCAAAGGGCAACAGCCGTTGCGTCGCACTCTTCAGCTGAAGGGTGCCCCGTTAGCATTGCACTAAAACCAGATCGGGGTTTGCAACGAGCAACAACAGCTTAATAGCAGTACACCTGCCGGTAACAAAAAATTATTGCTTTAAAATACGCCACTCTTTAGGGTAATAATTGTTCACCCTGTTTTGCAGCAGTTTTACCCAACCCAGCGATTGCTGTGCATACTCCACCAGGGCCCAGCCTTTATAATGGTATGTATTAACAACATCGTTGCGGCGTAAATATTGCAAGGCCTCTTCTTTGTTTAACGCCACTCTAACAATTGCATCGTTTACATAGCGGCTCATTGCAAAATCGTGATGCGGCACCAGTTCATTATGTACCAGCTTGCCCATGGTTATGCCTGCCTTTTTTATATACAAAGCTTGTTGCAGGGTAGGTAATGCATCTGCTAAATTATCGGGCAGTAACAATATTGCTTCTTTTTGTTTCAGCAATTGAACACCGGCTGCCGGTTGCAACCAGGCAGACACCATTTGCTCCTGTGCTTTGGTTAACCGTTCTGCATTTTTGCCATTGGTGGTTGCATAATAATCGCCACCACTTTGTTTTCTGAAAGCTGCTAAAAAAAATCCTTCTCCTTTTACTTTGTATGGCCAGAAGCGGTAACCGTATGCGCCGGAAGCAGATTGCACTTCTTCTATGCCCCATGCCGGCTGCAGTTGTAAGCGGCAGGTGCTTACCTGCAATTGCTGCATCAGCCAATCTGATATTTCTTCATTCTCTTCAGCAGAATAAGAACAGGTGGAATATATCAGCAGCCCGCCTTCTTTTAATGCCGGCCATGCATCTATTAAAATACGTTGCTGCCGCTGGCTGCAAAGCGCCACATTATTTTGACTCCATTCTTCAATGGCTGTAGGGTCTTTTCTAAAAAGACCACTGCCGCTGCAGGGGGCATCCACCACCAGCACATCAAAATAATTTTCCAGTCGTGCAAAATGTGCCGGGTCGTTATTGGTAACCACCACATTTGCCGCCCCCCATTTGCTGATGTTTTCTTCCAGTATTGCGGCTCTTTGTTTGATTACTTCATTGCTTACCAAAACGCTTTCACTACTTAACAAAGATTGTAACAAAGTTGATTTACCACCCGGTGCGGCACAAAGGTCTACTACTTTTAAGGGCTGGTTCAGATTGGTGGTTTGGCCTAAGGCCTGTTCTAAAAACATGCTGCTGGCTTCCTGCACATAATATGCGCCGGCATGTAATAAAGGATCGAATGTAAAAAAAGGACGATGTGGTAAATAATAACCATGCGATGACCATGGCACGGGTGTTATAGCAATGGTGGCAATGTCTGTTGGCATCAGTTCTGTAAAATGCTGAAGCCGGGTGGCTGTATCAATACATTTAGCAGGGTTACTGCGTACCGAAACTATTTGCTCACCCGATTGATGTACCTGCTCAAAAGCAGTAGCATCAAAGCTAGTAACAGCTTGCAGACTTTTAGTAAGTAATGCGGGTAATTGCAGCGCCAATTTTTTTGCTGTAAAGATAATTGTTCAGCTACAGAAGCTTATAAACTCTTAATCTCTGCCACTAAATCCTGCAATACTTTTTTGGCATCGCCAAAAAGCATTGAGGTTTTGGGTTGAAAGAACAGATCGTTTTCAATACCGGCATAACCGGGTTTCATACTGCGTTTGTTAACCACGCAGGTTTTAGCCAGCTCCACATCTAAAATGGGCATGCCGTATATGGGGGAAGCAGGATCTTTTTTTGCAGCAGGGTTTACCACGTCATTAGCGCCCAATACCAATACCACATCGGTGGTACTGAACTCATCATTGGCCTGTTCCATTTCCAGCAACTTATCATAACTCACATCCGCTTCGGCCAGCAATACATTCATGTGGCCAGGCATGCGGCCTGCCACCGGGTGGATGGCATATTTCACCTCCACCCCTTTTTCAGTTAATATTTTTTCCAGTTCATGACAGATATGCTGCGCCTGCGCCACTGCCAAACCATAACCGGGCACAATCATTATTTTATTAGCATACGCCATCAGCACAGCGGTATCGCTCAATGTAATTTCTTTGTATTGTCCCTGCTCTTTAGCGGCACCACCGGCAACAACTTTGTTGCCACCAAAAGAACCAATCAATACATTTTTTAAAGAGCGGTTCATGGCCTTGCACATTAAAATAGTAAGCAAGGTACCTGCAGCACCTACCAGTATACCACCGGTGAGCATTACTTTATTATCGTATAAAAAGCCACCGCAGGCTGCGGCAACACCGGTAAATGAGTTAAGCAAAGAAATGACCACCGGCATATCTGCCCCACCAATGGGAAAAACAAAAAGCACACCGTATACCAGTGAAAGAACAAATACAATGTAAAAGAATAGGATAGTTTCTTCCGGTGAAAAAAATACAATATATGCAGCCAGTAAAACAATCAGTAATAAAAGAACGATATTAAATATATGCTGCCCGTTAAAAGAAAAATCTTTAATCTTTCCATTTAGTTTACCCCATGCAATAATACTTCCTGCAAAAGAAACAGAACCAATAATCAGCCCCAACATAATTATTAAAAGTGTGGTACCATCCAGGGATGAAAAGAAATTACTGCCACTTGCTGCGTATGTATCCGCATTAAAGCCATGCACTAAATGATTAAACTCTACAATACTTATTAACGCCGCACAAGCGCCACCCATACCATTAAACAAACTCACCATTTCGGGCATGGCGGTCATCTTTACTTTTTTAGCCGCCATCCAGCCAACAAGAGTGCCAATGGCTATGCCGCCAAATATCCATCCGTAATTATGCAGCCCGTTGCCGGCTTCATCTTTATACAAAAAGATAGTACCTAAAATAGCAATGGCCATACCCGCTGCTGCCACCAGGTTACCTTTACGTGCAGTAGCCGGGTGCGACAACATTTTTAACCCTATAATAAATGTTACAGAGCCGATGAGATAGCAAAGTGTTAGTATGTTTAATTCCATGGTTGTATTAAATTCTAAATAATAAAATCTAAATTCTAAATAGCTGCAGCGTTTAACTTTCTTAAAATGGCTGCAAAAATCAACATTAATTCTTCTGCTTCTTTTATAAGGTCATCCTTTATTGCTTCTGATTCTTTCAACTCAATAATTACATGCTTTAACCAATAAGCAGATTCTTTCCTTTCTGCAAATTTTAATTCGCATGATAAGATCTTTACTACCTAAGTTATCATTAGCCTCTATATAATTAGCTCCAATTGAACCTGCAGAACGAATTAGCTGTTTAATGTATTCCACATTAATTACATCTTTCTTTAATTGCCGGCAAAAATCTCTAACTCCTAATGAAAACTTAAGCGTTCTTGCTTCTAAATCGTATTTTTTTTCAGCAGCCACTATTAGAATTTAGTGCTTAAAAGTTTCTTCCTCTTATTTCTTCTTTCCTTTAAACATTTCCAGCATTCTGTCGGTAACCACAAAGCCACCCACCACGTTTAATGTGCCCAGCACCACGGCTAAAAAACCCAATGCCAGTGCCAGATAATTATCAGCTTCTGCCTTGCCCATTACGATGATTGCTCCAATAATAACCACCCCATGTATGGCATTGGCACCACTCATTAAGGGAGTGTGTAATACACTGGGTACCCGTCCAATTATTTCTATACCGACAAAAATCATCAGCACCACTATATAAATCATTTGCTGATGTGCCGCTATCCAGTTTAATATATTTTCCATACAATACTTTTTTTTGTTTAGTAATGCGTTGCCGTTGAAGAGTGCGACGCAAGGATGCTGATAAAAGAACCAGCGCTGGTTACATAAAAATTACTTCACCCGCTCATGCACCACGGCACCGCCGTTTGTAATACAACAACCCTTTACCAGGTCGTCTTCAAAATTCAGGTGCAACTTTGCTTCTTTGTCTGTTATTAATGCTAAAAAGTTAGCCACGTTTTTACCATACATTTTGCTGGCATCGTAAGGCATGGTTGCTGCCAATGCAGAGTTGCCTACAATGCTTACACCATTATAAACAACCCTTTCATTATCTACAGTAGATTCTGTGTTGCCACCCGTGGCCGCTGCCAGATCTATAATTACAGAACCCTTGCGCATGGCCGCTATCATTTCATTGGTAATAAGCACCGGTGCTTTTTTACCGGGTATCTGTGCGGTGGTAATAATAATATCTGCCTTGGCACAACTTTCGGCAATTTTTGCTTTTTGCCGTTGCATAAAATCTTCGCTTTGTTCTACTGCATAACCACCGGCCTTGCTGGCATCAGCAGCGCCTTCCACTTCTACAAATTTGGCCCCCAAACTCATTACCTCTTCTTTTACGGCAGGCCGGGTATCAAACACTTCCACCACGGCTCCTAACCTGCGTGCAGTAGCCACGGCCTGTAAGCCGGCAACACCTGCACCCAGTATCAGCATTTTTGCAGGAGCAATGCTACCTGCTGCTGTCATAAACATCGGAAAATAACGGGGCGATATATTAGCGGCATGCAGCACCGCTTTGTAACCGGCAATATTTGCCTGAGAACTTAACACATCCATACTTTGTGCACGGGTGGTGCGGGGCAACATATCTAAACTAAAGCAAGTGATATTTTTAGCAGCCCACAATTGCATTTGTGCCACATTAAACAAAGGCTGGTACACACCAATTAATACCAGGTTATTTCTTTGCAATAAAGCATCGGCCGGCTGATGTATGCTTAATAAAACATTTGCAGCAGCAGCTATAGCAGCAGCGTCCTGCACCTGCGCACCTGCTTTTATATAATCATCATCGCTGGCAGCAGCTTTTTCGCCAGCGCCTTTTGCAACTAAAACGGTATGTCCTTTTTTTATAAGTGCCGGAACGGCTTCGGGCAGCAGAGATACCCGTGTTTCAAATGAAGGTTCTTGCAATACGCCTATTATCATAGTAGATGATTCTGCGGTTAAGGTAGTTATATTTTTTTATTCAGCCAGCAGTATTTCTTCAGGCAACATCGTTGCTCGTTGTAAACCCCGATTAGGTTTGTGCAATGATATCGGGGCACACTTCAACCGCAGGTTATTGATGCAGCAATTTTAAAAGCGGATGGTAAAATGCTGTTTCACTTTAAAATCTTTTTTAAAGAATACCAATCCTAAAAAAAACAAATCAATGCTCAATGTAACGGCCGGGTGTTTTTGAATGGTATGCCAGGCCTGCTCCATTTCGGCACTCCAGTGTATATCATCAAACACCAGCACACTATGCTCTTGCAGGTGCGGCAGTATTTGTTCAAAATAATTAAGTGTGGGTACAGCCCGGTGATTGCCATCAATAAAAGCCAGGTCAATGGGCTGCTGTACCGTGTTTAAATAACGGGGCAATACAATATCAAAATTGCCCTGCAACAGTTGAATGTGTGGCAGGCCCAGTTTCTCAAAATTTGCTGCGGCGATGGCTGCAATAGATGCGGCCCCTTCAATAGTAACAACCCTTGCATTTTTATTGGCTGCCGCCATATAAGCTGCAGAAATACCCAGTGAAGTGCCCAGCTCAACAATATGCTGGTGCTGGTAATAATTAACCAGCCTGAAAAGCAGTTGCGCCAGTTTAGGTGGTTTAGCGGCCCATTGTGCTATTTGCTGCACGGTTCTTTCTTTGGTGGCGCCCGTTACAGAACCAGCCCCCATATCTTCTACCTGCAACACTGTTTTATTATGCAGCAGTTTTATGCGCAAGGCTTCTATGGCTTCATAGGCATAAAAATGACGGTTATCGTTTAGTACCTGTTTAATAAAATCAAATACAAACGGAGAATGGATGCCATGCCCTTTGCCATTGCTGGCGGTAAGATAATACCGCAGATACCGGGCTGCTATTTTAAATTTTGAATACAGTGATGAAAGAATTAAAAGTGAATGATTGCATAGCCGTGGTTATTTACGCTGCCATACCTGGAAGCTGTAAGCAAAAGCATGCTTTTCATCCGCAGCAAAGCTCAGATGATAGGTTTGTTGCCATTGTGCTGTTTCAAATGCCGGAAAAAAAACATCGCCATCTATGGTGGTATGCACTCTTGTTAAAATCAGTTTATCGGCAATGGGTAATGCGGCTTCATAAATTTGTCCGCCACCTGCAATAAAAACTTCTTTTGCATCTGTGGCTGCAGCGGTTTCAATAGCTGTTTTTAAATCTGGCACTACAAAAACACCTTCTGGTGCATGTATTTGTTGAGGTTGGCGGGTTATTACAATATTGGTTCTGCCATTGAGGGGCTGATTGTTTACCGACTCAAAAGTTTTACGCCCCATTATTACCGGCATGGCCCAGGTGGTATTTTTAAAAAATTTTAAATCGTTGGGCAGGTGCCATAGCAACTGGTTGTTTTTACCAATAGCATTATTTTCTGAAACGGCTGCTATAAGAGAAATTTTCATGCGCTGGTATTTATTTTTTAAGCCCCGCTGCCATTTGCACTGCCGGTGAACGGATGGTTCGACCCCGACAGCAAATCGGGGCAGGCGCCCGATGTTGATTGTATTACCACTGCTGGTATTTTGTTTTATTATACCGCTACCGGCGCTTTTATAGCCGGATGGCATTGGTAGTTTTCTAACTTAAAATCTTCAAACTTAAAATCAAAAATATTTTTTACCAATGGGTTTAGTTTCATTTGCGGCAGTGCATAGGGTGTGCGGCTTAATTGCAGTTTTACCTGCTCCATATGGTTGTTGTAAATATGCACATCGCCAAAGCTGTGTACAAAATCGCCGGGTTGTAAGTTGCATACCTGCGCCACCATTAATGTTAGCAATGCATAAGAAGCAATATTGAAAGGCACGCCCAAAAACACATCGGCACTGCGCTGATACAACTGACAGCTTAACTTACCATCGGCCACATAAAACTGAAAAAGGGTGTGGCAGGGCATTAATGCCATTTGTGGTAAATCGGCCACGTTCCATGCGCTGATGATGAGGCGGCGGCTATCCGGATTTTTTTTTATCTGTTCAATTAAATCGGCCACCTGGTCTGTTACCTTACCATCTGCACCGGCCCAGCTCCGCCATTGCTTTCCGTAAACGGGGCCCAGCTCTCCGTTTGCATCGGCCCATTCATCCCAGATAGATACCCCGTTTTCTTTAAGGTATTGAATATTGGTATGGCCTTTTAAAAACCAAAGCAGTTCGTGTATAATACTTTTTAAATGCACTTTTTTGGTGGTTACCATCGGAAAACCTTCCTGCAGGTTAAAGCGCATCTGATAGCCAAAACAACTGATGGTGCCGGTACCGGTTCTATCATGCTTTTGCGTACCGTTATCTAAAATATGCTGTAGTAATTGTAGGTATTGTTGCATGGCTGCAAGATAACTAAAAACAAGGCCGCCCTGTTGGCGGGGCGGCCTTGTTGTGGGCAAGATGTGGATTGATTTATTTTCCTTTATTCCATTGGTAAGATTTGAACCAGCCATAGAAATCATCGATGGCGGTTTTATTATTATCCAGCCATTCATTTACGCCGGGTTTACCCGAAGCCGCATATACAATATAGCTGGCGGTACGGGTATACCCTTTTTTCTTCATTTCTATAAACAGGGGCACATAAAAGGCTTTATAAAACCCTTTTTCTTTTTTGCCGGCTTCCTCCATCATACCTATCAGCAATTGCAGTTTATAATCTAAGCGGTCAGCGTCTGTTTTTGCACCCAGTGTATCAGCCACTTTATCGGTGGCACCCATTAGAGACAACATCATTTCTGCCATGCTGAAATCATCTTCTTTCTGTTTATTCTTTTTATCCAGCAGGCTGGCATCTATGGTAATATTGGTATTGCCGTTTTCTGATTTTGTAATGCCTTTTAAGAACAACTGATCCAGCAATGCGGCGTTCTGCTCAGTTCTTGCCCCCTTGGTTTCAATTAACAGAAAAGTAAGCAAAGACAATACCGCTGGTATGCGCTCTGTATTTGCTTTAATACGTGCCAGTGCGTTGTGCGATGAAGGATGCAGCGGGTTGCATAGTAATGCCTGCTGAAAACTTTTAACAGCGCCGTCTGTTTCTGTAAGGCTTATTTGGGTAATGCCTTTATTAAAATGTAACAGGTAAAAATCAGGAAACTCTTTAATGCCCTTATTGTAAACTTCCAGAGATTGTTTGCCTTGCTGCTGAAAATCTAAAATGGTACCGTAATTAACATAGGCTTGTTTGCGGTATTGCGGGTTTTTAGAATTCTTCAGCAAGTCCTGCAATAAGGCTGCTGCTTCATCGTATTTTTTTAGCTCCATCAGGCTGTACGATTTTTCATATCGTGCCGCCTCATTGGAGGGTTCTGCTTTTAATACCGCATTGTATTTTTCAATAGCCGCCTCAAACTCGCCCCTGTCGTGCAGTTGTACCCCTTCATTTATTAATTGCTCGTTGGCCGTTTGACTTTTTAGCTGCAGACAGCAGCAAATAAAAAGCAGGAAAAAGGTTGGTTTCATATTTTTATTTTATGGATGCAGTTTAATAAAGTATTGCATATGCACTTAAACCACCTGTTCATAAAAAAGGGGTACCGCATCCGGTACCCCTTTCTGTTATAATTTTCTGCGGGCCATTTCTTTTTTAATCAACCCCAGTTCTCTGCCGGTTTGCCCTGCTACAGAACTGTTTTCCTGCGCACGGCGCATTAAATAAGGCACCACATCTTTAATAGGACCAAACGGTAAATATTTACTAACCGGACAACCCGCTTTGGCAAGGTTAAATGTAATATTATCGCTCATGCCGTATAATTGAGAAAAATGAATATGTGCATGATTTAATGGCAACCCTTTTTGCTGCAGCAATTGCGTAGCGTATAAATTGCTGTACTCGTTATGAGAAGCCACAATGGTAGCCACCCGTTCTATATGCGCTATACAAAAAGCCACTGCATCATTATAATCTTTATCGCTGCTTTCTTTATCGGGTTGTATGGGTGAGGGATAATTCATTTCTGCGGCACGTTTGCGTTCTTTTTCCATATAGGCGCCGCGTACCAGTTTAGCACCTAAAATAAACCCGCGTTGTTCAGCCGCTTCAAAAGAGTCTTTTAAAAACTGTAAGCGGTCGTGCCGGTATAACTGTATGGTATTATACACCACCGCTTTTGTTTTGTTGTACTGCTCCATCATTAAAATGGTAAGTACATCCACGGGGTCTTGTATCCATGTTTCTTCAGCATCCACCAAAACGCCAATATTTTTATCAGCCGCGGCACGGCAAATGCGCTGCATCCGCTCCTGCACCCGCTGCCACTCTGCTTTTTCTTCTTCCGTTAAGGTTTCAGTAGCTTTTACAAACCGCTTCATTAAAGAGCCGGCATTGGCTTCCACACTTTTATCCAGTTTCTCCAGTAAAGCATAGCGGGCTATACCGGTAACCTTAATACTCATAAACGGAATATTGGGCTGGGTGGCCGCATAGTTGATAACATTAATAAACTCATCGCAGGCGTGGTCTAACTCTGCTTCGCCGTAATCGCTTCCTTCCACCCCGTAATCTAATATCACCTGCACATGGTAGGCAGCCAAATTTTTAGCAACAGTAGCAGTAGCTTCTAAGCTTTCGCCCCCTACAAATTGTTTAAAAATGGTATTGCGTATAATGCCTTTAATAGGCAGGCCCACCTTAATAGCCCAGGGCGTTACCGCCGTGCCCATACGCACCAGCCAATCTATGCCCATAGATGAAAATAAGAAATGTGCCTTCTTTAAATCTTTATCGCTTTTATATTCAAAGGCATTCGCCGTATTATCAAATGAAATTGGTGCCGGGTCAGTATTCATGTTGCGTGGTAATAATATGCGGCAAATGTAACAAAAGTTAGTTTTTAGCAAAGTGGCTGTGTAATTTTTACACGGAAGCTATTTTTATGGTACCAGCGGCAGTAAAAAACTCAGCATCGTTGCGTCGCACACTTGTGCTGTAGCGGGTTAATGGTCCATGGTATATAGTCAATGGTATTACTATGGACTATTAACTATTGACCATGGACATACTTCCGTACAAGTGTGCGACGCAACAATGACGCCATGAAAGGCTGCTGCTGGCTACAAAAAATTAAATGGCCTGATGATTAAAGGGCTGCAATACCATTTCGCTAACCACACCACTGGCGGGCTGCTGGCATAAAAACCAAATGGCTTTAGCGGCTTCTTCGGCCACAATCATCTTATCTCGCTGCACTCTTAAATCAATAGTATCCCAAAACGGAGAATCTACACCGCCTAAAAATAAGTTGGTAATGCGTATATCGGTTCGCTTCAGTTCTTCCCGCACACTTTGTAGCATGCCCACCAAACCATACTTACTAGCACTGTATGCCGCAGCACCGGCCATGGGCACTTTACCCAGCACCCCGGGTATGTTTATTATCAATCCACGTTTGGTTTCTTTCATTGCGGGCAAAAATTGCTTCAGCAATAAAAAAGGGGCGTACAGGTTGTAGTGCAGGGTATTTAAAAAGTCTGTTTCTGTAAGCGTGTCCATATTTTTTATAATGCCAATGCCCGATGCATTAATCAGCACATCAATTTGCGGCAGCGCCGCAAAATATTTTTCTTTCAATTGCTGCACCTCTTGCGGAATGCTTAGATCTGCCGGGGCGTATTGCGTTTGTGGCACTTGCAAGGAAGCAGCCAGGTTGTTTAACTTTTCTTCATTTCTTCCGCTTAAAAAGACAACAGCACCGCTGTTGTGCAACATTTTTGCCACAGCACTGCCAATGCCTCCAGTGGCACCGGTAATTAAAATATATTTCCCTTTAACAGACTCCATTATTAATTTATTTGTTTTTAAAAACAATAATACTGCTGCTTTGTTCATGCAGACTTATGAAAGCTGCCACACTTATTTTTCCGCACCAGTTATACCGTTCAAATTCTGCATTAAAAAAAAACACACCGGTATACCTGGTAGAGGAACATTTATTTTTTAACCAATACCTCTTTCATAAACAAAAGCTGGTGCTGCACCGGGCATCTATGAAAGCTTACCAGCAAATGCTGCAGGAAGATGGGTTTAGTGTTTTTTATGTGTCTGCCACCGCTACAGAAAGCGATGTACGTGTTTTACTTACCGCTTTGGCCAAAAAGAATATTACCCATATTACTTATACTAACCCCGATGATGACTGGCTGCAAAAACATATTGCCGCCACCTGCGCAGAACATAACATTTCAACAGAAGTATTACCTAACCCTAATTTTTTAAACACCCTGCCCGCTGTAACAGATTTTTTTAAAAACAAACGTACCTATTTTCAAACAGATTTTTATACCTGGCAACGCCGGCAGCGTAAAATTCTTTTAGACAAAGCTGACAAACCGTTGGGTGGTAAATGGAGTTTTGATGCAGAGAACAGGGAAAAGCTACCCGCCAAACATATTACCCCGGCCATATCGTTTCCGCCACTGAATGCTTTTGTAAAAGAAGCACAACAGTATGTGGCTAATAATTATGGCGGCAACTATGGCTCTTTGCAGCTTAAAATAAACCAGCAGGAAGCGGCCTGTTTTTACCCTACCACCCATACAGAAGCCGAGCAATGGCTGCAGGCATTTTTAAAAACCCGCTTTGCTTTATTTGGCAATTATGAAGATGCCATGCAGCCCAACGAACACTTTTTGTACCACTCCGTTTTAACACCCCTGTTGAATATTGGATTGTTACAACCACAACAGGTAATAGATGCTGCTTTAGAATATGCCAGCAAGCATGATGTGCCATTAAATTCTTTAGAAGGTTTTATAAGGCAGATAATGGGTTGGCGGGAATTTATACGTATTGTGTACGCTTTGGAAGGCAGCCGCCAGCGTACCACCAACTACTGGCAATTTACAAGGAAGATACCAGCCAGTTTCTGGCAGGGCAACACTGGCATTGTGCCGGTAGACAGTACGATAAAAAAATTATTGCATACCGGTTATAACCACCATATAGAACGGTTGATGATATTGGGCAATTTCTTTTTGCTGTGTGAGTTTGACCCCAACGAAGTTTATTTATGGTTTATGGAAATGTATATTGACAGCTACGATTGGGTGATGGTACCCAATGTATATGGTATGACGCAATTTGCAGATGGCGGACTTATGACCACCAAACCCTATATCAGCGGCAGCAATTATTTAATGAAGATGGGTCCCTGGCCCAAAGGAGATTGGCAACAGATATGGGATGGCTTGTTCTGGCGATTTATGCACAAACACCGCAACTTCTTTTTAACCAACCCACGCCTGGGTATGCTGGTAAAAACATTTGATAAAATGAGCGCAGAAAAAAAACAACAACATTTAACCATTGCAGAAAATTTTTTAAACAGCCTGGATGCATGAACCGTTTTAGCCCCACAGATACCGACCGCATTATTGAAATGGCATGGGAGGACCGCACCCCGTTTGAAGCCATTGCCCTGCAATTTGGCCTGAGCGAAAAAGAAGTGATTGCCTTTATGCGCAGCAACAGTAAACACTCCAGCTTTAAAATGTGGCGTAAACGGATGAAGGGACGCACCACCAAACATAGCAGCTTGCGCAGTAATGCAGTCAATCGTTTTAAATGCAGCCGCCAGCGCAGTATCAGTCTCAATAAAATAAGCAAGCGATGAGTTTTACCACCAATTACGCAGCTATAGTAAATGCTATTGATGCAATAGACCCTATTGCCTATGCCAAAACACGCAATTATATCAATGGTGCGGTATCCTGCTTATCCCCATACCTGTCACGTGGGGTTATCAATACCCGTATGGTTGCACAAAGCCTTTTTGATAAAGGTTATAAAACCTACCAGATTGAAAAATTTTTACAGGAACTGGCCTGGCGTGATTATTACCAACAGGTATGGCTGGCTATTGGTGACCGCATTTTTGAAGATGTTAAACAACCACAACAAAATTGCAATCATTATCAAATGCCTGCAGCCCTGCTGAATGCCAGCACTGGTATAGAAGCTGTGGATGATGCCATTATCACATTTTATAAAACAGGATACCTGCACAACCATGTGCGCATGTATATTGCCAGCATTGCCTGCAATATGGGTAAAGCGCATTGGCTTAGCCCCAGCCGCTGGATGTATTATTATCTCTTAGATGGAGACCTTGCCAGCAATAGCCTTAGCTGGCAATGGGTGGCAGGTACTTTTGCATCTAAGCAATATTATTGCAACCAGGAAAACGTAAATAAATATTGCCACACCAACCAAACCAATACCTTTTTAGATTACAGTTACGATCAATTGGCTCTAAATGACACACCCCCAGTTTTAGCAGTACAAAACACTTTTGATGTGGTTACCAATTTACCCCATACGCCCCTGCCCGCCATCAATTATCAATTACCGGTATTATTGTACAACAGTTATAACCTTGATCCCAACTGGCGGACAGAAGGGCCCTATAACCGCATACTTTTATTGGAGCCATCACACTTTAAAAAATATCCTGTAAGCAATACGGTAATAGAATTTTTATTGGCACTCAGCAAAAATATTCCCGGTTTGCAATTGTACTGTGGCGAAGTGGAAGACTTGGCAAGCATGGGGCCCTTGCAATTTATAAGTCGCCGGCACCCGGCATTTGTACATTACCCCGGCAGTAAAGATGTGCCCACACATCTTTTTCCGGCAGTAACCGGTTACTACAACTCATTTTTTTCTTATTGGAAAAAATGCGAAAAATTTTTAACCCCCAATGGTTTTAAAGAATAGTGCTTTAAGCAGCACCGTCCTTCAAGCCATTCAATTCATCCAGCCGCGGACGCAATCTTGCTTTGGCTTTATTAAAAATCATTGGGCCTTTATCAATACCGGCACGCAGTTTCTTTTGTTCTTCCAGCGGTAACGCATACACATCCGTACACTGCTGGCTGCAGCAGCCATTGTATTTGGTGGCGCAGGCATCGCATTGTATAAACAATAAGTGGCAACCATCATTTTTACAATTGGTATGTGTATCGGCAGGCTGGCCACATTGGTGGCAGCGGGCAATAATATCATCGGTAATACGCTCACCCAACCGATCGTCAAACACAAAATTTTTACCAATAAACTTTGAGTCGATGCCGGTTTCTTTTACCTGCTTTGCATAATTAATAACACCGCCTTCTAAATGAAACACATTTTTAAACCCCTGGTGCAGCATATAAGCACTTGCCTTCTCGCAGCGGATGCCGCCGGTGCAATACATAATAATGTTTTTGTCTTTATGCGGTTGCATCATAGCAGCTGCCATGGGCAATTGCTCTCTAAACGTATCTGAAGGTATTTCAATAGCATTTTTAAAATGGCCCACTTCAAACTCGTAATGGTTGCGCATATCAATCACAACCGTATCGGGGTTTTGCAGCAGTGCATTCATTTCGTTGGCATTTACATAACGCCCTTTGTTTTGCATGTTAAAGCTGGGGTCTTCAATACCATCGGCCACAATTTTATCGCGTACTTTTATTTTAAGCACCCAAAAAGATTTGCCATCATCATCCACCGCAATATTCAGCCGCAAACCATTGAGGCCTTCTATACCGTAGAGGTAATTCTTAAACGCTTCCAAATTGTGCGTGGGCACACTAATTTGTGCATTAATACCCTCAGTGGCTACATAAATGCGGCCAAACACCTGCAACTCATACAATGCTTTGTATAATGCATCTCTGAATGCGGTTACATCTTCAATAAAAAAATACTGGTAAAAAGAAATGGTGGTGCGGTGAAAATCTTCCTGATATAAACGTTCTTTCAGCTCCTTATTGGAGACGCGGTTGTGTAAAACTGCCATAAGTGTTGAAATTTTAAGGACACTTGCCTGGTGAACAAAATTTCTGTATCGGCGCAAATGTAGGTTTTTATTTTTGGGTAGCCAACAGCGGTACGCTATGGGGCAGCCGTTGCGTCGCACACTTCAACTACGGTAAAAGGCATTGGGCGTAAGGTTTAAGGCCATACACCCTTTCCCTTTTTGCTTACCCCTTTTCATTTGCTGAAGTGTGCGACGCAACGATGACGCTATGAAAACCAAAGGCCGGCTCCCCCCCTTCTTTTCTCTTGCATTTACTAACTGCAGTTTCTTACATTTGCTTTATAATTTTAGTTTATGAAAAAAGGATGGGTGTATTTGTTAATTGCTGCGGCCATTGCCTGTAACAGCGAAGCCGGTTATAAAAAAGCAGAAGATGCACAGGAAGCAGCCCGTGAATTTATAAGGGCCTGCCTGGATGGCAATACAGAAAAGGCCAATTTTTATATGTTTAAAGACAGTGCTGATGCCAATACAATGCTGCTGAATAAATGGAAGACCGATTATGACAAACGCCCCAACGAAGAAAAAGTGGCATTAAAAAACGCTAATATTATTGTTATAAACAGTGCCAACGTAAACGACTCTACCGTTGATTTTACGTTTTCTAATAGTTTTAAAAATACCGATACCACCACCATTAGAATTTTGCGTCTGAACAAAGAGTGGCTGGTTGACCTGGAACACCTGCATTAATTAATGATAAAACAACTGCTGATAGTAGGCCTGGGTGGTTTTTTGGGCAGTGCCGCCCGCCATCTTTTTAATACCTGGTTAAAGGGTAGCGCTTTTCCGCTGGCTACTTTTTTAGTAAACGGGCTGGGTAGTTTTATTATTGGTGTGGTGCTGGGTTATTGGCTTAAAACCACTACCCCATCAGACAACTGGCGTTTATTTTTAGCCACGGGCATTTGTGGTGGCTTTACCACCTTTTCTGCCTTTGCGTATGAAAACTTAACCTTGATGCGCAATGGCCATTACAGCTATCTTATACTTAATATTATTGGCAGTATTCTTTTAAGTTTGCTGCTGGTTTGGCTGGGTGCTTTGCTGGGCACCAAATGGGCCAATGCTTAATTTTTTTTATTGTTTTAACTGAGATGATACATGCGTAAGAAATTATTTGCCTTAACAGGTTTTGTTGTAGTAAGTATTGCTTTTATTTCATGGGGCACATGGGGCCACCAGCATATTAACAGGTCGGCCGTGTTTGCGTTGCCAGAAGCCATGCGGGTGTTTTATTATAACCATATTGATTTTATTACAGAAGAATCGGTAATACCCGATACCCGCAGGTTTACCAATAATGATAAAGTAGAAGCACAACGGCATTTTATTGATCTGGAAAATTTTATACCTAACCCCGGCGATACCCTGCCGCAAACCATGCAGTCTTTAACCGCCAAATACAACAATGATTTTTTAACCAAGAATGGTATTTTACCCTGGCATTTGGAAGATATGATGAACAAACTTACCAATGCATTTAAAGAGCGCCGCAAAGCAGAGATTTTATTACTGAGCGGCGATTTGGGGCATTATATTGCCGATGCACATATGCCTTTACACACCACCGTTAATTATGATGGCCAGGCTACCAACCAACGCGGCATTCATTCTTTTTGGGAAAGCCAGTTACCTGAACTGCTGGGCAGCAACTACAATTTTAATGTTGCAGATGCTGTTTATATTAAAGATATCAGAAAAGAAATCTGGAATATTATTAATAATAGCCATGGCCTTATTGACAGTCTGCTGGCGGCTGAAAAAAGAGTAGCCACCAGCTTTGGTACCGATAAAATGTATGTAAAAGACAGTGCCGGCAAAGTGGTTAAAAATAAATTTGGTCAATGGATACGCAGTAAAGAATACGCAAAAGCTTACCACGAAGCTTTAAACGGCATGGTAGAACAGCAGCTGCGTTTGTCTATTAGCGCCACCGCTAATTTTTGGTACACGGCATGGGTAAATGCGGGCAGCCCCGATATTACCGGTCTGGATGCCGCAGCACTAACCAAACGCAACAGCAAAAACTATAAAGCCGATTTAAAACTCTATAAAAAAGGCAAACTGTTTGGCGTTAAAAACGACAATGAGTTTTAAAGTTTTTACTTACCCCATAAGTCAGGCTTTTATATACTTTATAGCTAATAAGTTCGTTTTAGTGCTTTCAAACTATATTTGTTATATAACTACCCTTTATGCTCACAGTTTCTCACCCCTGGCATGGTATACCTGTAGGAGAAAATGCACCACGCATTGTAAATGCTGTTATTGAAATACCACAAGGCAGCCGCGCCAAATACGAAATTGATAAAGCCAGTGGCTTATTAAAACTGGACCGTATTATTTATTCATCGTTCTACTATCCCTGCAATTACGGTTTTATACCCCGCACCTACGGAGACGATAAAGATCCGCTGGATATTTTAGTAATCACGTCTCAGCCCGTGCAGGCCATGTGCCTGATGGAAGCCAAAGTAATGGGTGTAATGCAAATGATAGACAATGGCGATAGCGATGATAAAATAATTGCCGTAGCCGCTAATGACCCCAGTGTTAACCACTATAATAATATTGAAGAACTGCCTAAACATTTTTTTGACGAGCTGCGCCACTTTTTTGAAGAATACAAAAAACTGGAAAATAAAACAGTGGTGGTAGAAGAATTTCAGGACAAGGCCACAGCCCTTAATGTAATACAGGACGCTATTAAGTCTTACAAAGACAATTTCTCTAAATAACCATGAGCACCCACGATATTATACTGATTTTAATTATTGGTTTATTTGCCGGCATATTAAGCGGGTTAGTGGGTGTGGGTGGCGGCATCATACTGGTGCCGGCATTAGTATATTTCTTAAGCTATACACAACACCAGGCGCAAGGCACTTCCTTGGGGGTACTTAGTTTTCCGGTAGTAATCATTGCTTTTATTACTTATTACAGCGATTGTAAAAAAATGGGCGTGCCCATAGACTTTAAAATAATTGGTTTGCTGGCGGCGGGTTTTTTAATTGGGGGTTACTTTGGCAGCAAACTGGCATTAAAAATAGATAATGAAACCCTCAAAAAAATATTTGCCATTATTTTATTCTATACCGGTTTTAAAATGCTGGGCTGGGATGCATGGCTGCTGAAATGGGTTAAAAATATCTTTTAACAATTCTTAACCGGTGCGTACGCAAACCGGTGCTGCTGTTAACAATACCAGCATTATCAATTTTATCAATTCTTACTTTTCCGGCAGCGTGTATAATTTCAGCATCATTCAATAAAATACCCACGTGTATAATATCGCCCTGTTCATTATCAAAAAAAGCAAGGTCGCCGCATTTTGCCTCCTGTAAAAAATTAAGGGCCGTGCCCAATTGCACCTGTTGCCTTGCATCTCTGGGCAATGCAATACCCATCATTTTAAAAACCACCTGTGCAAACCCACTGCAATCCACCCCCAGCACACTGCGGCCACCCCACAAATAAGGCGCATTCAACCATTGCATAACTATGCCACGCAGCAAGCTTTCATTTGCCGGCAACGCTGTAGCATCATTAGCAGCTCCCTGCAGTTCGCTTCCCATGGGTAACCACATTTTTAATGCTGCATCCCATGCAATAGCAGTTTGTACCAGTGCAGCACCGGCTTTTTTATTGGCCAGCTCCACTTGTGTTTTTTGCACCCAGCCTTCATAACCATCGTAATGGCCCCGCACTTTACAAAACAAACCCTGCGGCGTATCAGTAACAGTCACTTCTTCTCCATACAATAATTGGTTTACCAATTCGCTGCCATAATGCGGCAAAGCATATACTACGGCAAGCGGTACATTGCAAAAACCATTCTGCATATAACTATTTTAGCAATAAAGATAAATGTATTTGTTTACCAGCTGTACACCGCTATGCAGCATCGTTGTGTCACTCCCTTCAACGGCAACGCAGTGGTAAACAAATTTTAAAACAAAGTCTTTATTATTTGTGAAATAAAGAACTTGCCGCATCTTAGTACTGAGAAAACAAGTAACTTTTACAGGTGAACCATAACCGCCACCAACATATAACCGATGCCGAGCTGCTGGAACATTTTTACACCAGCCGCGATAACCAGTGGCTGGGTATATTACTGGAGCGTTATACCCTGCTGCTGTATGGTGTTTGTATGAAATATCTTAAAAATGAAGATGAAGCTAAAGACGGCGTGCAGCAAATATTTTTAAAAGCCATAGCAGAACTGCACAAGTATAAAGTAGATTATTTTAAAAGCTGGGTGTATATGGTGGCCAAAAATTATTGCCTCATGCAGTTGCGCAATAAACCCGTCAAAACAGCCATTTCTTTAACCAATCAGGATGTGGCCGGAGATGAGGAAACCGATCAACTGCAGCAGCACCTGCAAAAAGACCAATTGTTAGAACTGATGGCCCATTCACTTACAGAACTGAATATAGAGCAGCAACAATGTATAACTTTGTTTTATCTTGAAAAAAGATCGTACAACGAAATTGCCGGCAGCACCGGCTTTAGTATGATGCAGGTAAAAAGTTATATACAAAATGGCAAACGCAACCTTAAACTGTTAATAGAAAAGAAAATGAAATAACCGGGTGGTAGCAATGAACAAAGATTTACTGAACATATTAACCAATAGCAATAAAGACATAGACAACCAGCGGCTGATGGATTACCTTGCCGGTAAGCTAACCGAGCAGGAGAATAATGAAATTGAACAACTGCTGGCAGAAAATGAATTTATGAACGATGCCGCCGAAGGTTTAGCCGCTGTAAAAAACAAACCCCAACTCAACAGCCTGGTAGAGCAACTGAATGCTGACCTGCGCAAAAAGTTAGATCAGAAAAAACAACGCAAAGAAAAACGCCGGTTGAAAGAATACCCGGTAGTGTATATAGCTGTTATACTGGTATTGCTATTAATTATCTTAGCATGGTGGGTATTGCAAAAACTACCTGCCACTCATTAAACCATGGATATTTTATTACCCGAATGGGGCCTTTTATTAGCCACTTCAATTATTTGTTTACTCTTTCTGTTGTTTCCCCTGCTTTGCCTGATCAGCGTATTAAAAAACAACTTTAAAGACAGTACCTCTAAACTAATTTGGGTATTGGTAATACTTTTTGTGCCATTTATGGGCAGTGTTTTATACCTCATCATAGGTCGTAAACAACGTGTTTAAGTCAGCCGCTGTTAAATGTAAATAGTGCCCTTCATGTAAAACACGCATTGCCCGCCAATACTTACACGGTCGCCCCAATGGCCACACCAAAGTTCTCCGCCGCGGGCAGAAAGTTGAAGAGCATGCAGTTTTGTTTTATTTAATTTTTCTGCCCAAAAAGGAATTAACTGAGAATGAGCCGAACCCGTAACCGGGTCTTCATCCACCCCGGCAATGGGTGCAAAAAACCGGGATACAAAATCTACCGGGTGCTGACCGGGTGCTGTGATAATTAGTTTAATGCCCATTTTTTTAAGCAAAGTAAAATCGGGCTGGCAGTTTTTAACTGCTGTTGCATCGTTCAGTTCCACCAGCACATCGCGGTGCTGGTAAACGCCAATCATTTCTACATTGCCCAAAGCTGTTTGCAGCTCTTCAGGGTAATCAGTGTACTGTTCAGGTTTCCATGCCGGAAAATCCAATACCAGTAACTCGGCCCGGCGCTCTACCGTTAGCTTGCCACTTTTTGATTGAAAGGTGAGAACCGGCTTTTTAAAAAACAGGTAATTAAAAATAATATAGGCAGCCGCCAGTGTGGCGTGGCCACAAAGATTAATTTCTAAAGCCGGGGTAAACCAGCGGATATCATAATCAGCCTCGCTGTTAGCAGCAGGCACAAAAAAAACAGTTTCACTCAGGTTGTTTTCCAACGCTATTTTTTGCATCAACTCATCGGGCAGCCAGGTTTCTAATGGCACTACTGCCGCGGGGTTACCACTAAATAATTTATTGGCAAAGGCATCTACCTGGTATATTTCTAACTCCATAATTTTTTTATTTATAAAATTTGGGCAAACTCAATTTATTTTTCATGGCCACCACCCGTATGGCTACTATTAAAATGATAGCAAGTGCTTTTGCCAGTATTTCATCTGCCTGCCATTGTAATAATAAATAATACACAAGGCCGCCGGTAATGCAGGCGGTGGCATAAATTTCTTTTCTGAAAATAAGCGGCACATTGTTTAGCAACACATCTCTTATTACTCCGCCAAAGCAGGCTGTAATGGTGCCAACCGCAATACAAACGCCGGCACTTAGCTGGTGCAGTTGTCCTTTTTCTATACCAATTAATGTAAACAACCCAAGGCCCACTGCATCAAAAATAAATAAGGTGGTAGGAAGTTTTTTTAAAATGCTGCCAAAAAATAAAGCCGCTGCTGCGCCGGTTAATATAACGGTAATGGTGGTGGCATTGGTTAACCAGGTTACCGGGGTATTGCCTAATAGCAGATCTCTTACGGTGCCGCCGCCAATAGCAGTAACAAAAGAAAGTATGATTACACCCAGCGGATCCAGTTTTTTATCCATAGCAGCAAAGGCACCCGACACGGCAAAAGCAAAAGTGCCCAATACATCTATAATAGTAAGAAAGTTAAACTGCATGATGTTTGAATACCGTATAAAATTAAAAGATTAGTGCTTTAGTTCATTTAAACCCGGGGTGTTTTTTATGCTGCCCCCTGCACCACCGATGAAGTGATTGCGACGCAAGAATGATGCTATGAAAAACAAATGCTGGTATAAAAAAAGGGCTTTTGCAAGCCCCTTTCTTTATTCACTCATCATTTCTTGTATTACGGTTATGATATCTTCTGCATTGGGCTTGCCAAAATAATCACCATCGCTGGCATAAGCCGGGCGGTGGGCCTGCGCTGTAATGGTGCGGGGTGAAACATCTAACCACTTATACCCGCCCTGCTGCTCCATTACATGGTTAAACATATAGGCTGCTGCGCCACCGGGTACATCTTCATCTACAAAAACAATGCGGTTGGTCTTTTTTAATGACTCAATTATCTGGTGTTGCAAATCAAACGGCAGCAGTGTTTGCACATCTATCACCTCGCAACTGATGCCCAGTTGCTCCAATGTTTGTACGGCATCCATTATTACACGCAAGGTGGAACCATAAGAAACGATGGTGATATCGGTTCCTTCGTGTATGATTTCAGGCATACCCAATGGCACTTTAAAACTGGCCAGGTTGCTGGGTAATTTTTCTTTTAAGCGATACCCGTTTAAACATTCTATTACCAATGCGGGGTCATGACTTTCTAAAATGGTATTGTACATACCCGCTGCCTGCACCATATTGCGCGGCACACAAACGTGCATGCCCCGTAAAGAATTTATGATCATGCCCATGGGCGAACCACTGTGCCAGATACCTTCTAAACGATGGCCACGGGTTCTTACAATTAAAGGAGCGCTTTGTGCACCTACTGTTCTGAAATGCATGGTGGCCACATCATCTGTAAGCGGTTGCAAGCCATACACCAGGTAATCTAAATATTGTATTTCTGCAATAGGCCGCAGACCACGCATTGACATACCAATGCCCTGCCCCATTATGGAAAGTTCCCGTATGCCGGTATCAAAAATGCGCTGATCTCCATGCTTGGCCTGTAAGCCGGCAAAGCCCTGGTTTACGTCTCCTATAAAACCCAGGTCTTCACCAAAGGCCACAACTTTAGGGTTGCTGGCAAACAGTTGATCAAAGTATCTGTTCAGCACTTCATAGCCATTAATGGTGGGTGCATCCACATCAAAAATGGCTGGCTCTGCTGGCACTTTTAAAGCACTGCGTGGCCCTTCGTTGTACAAACAGGTATTGTATAAATTTTTGTTTTGTTGTTTTAATTGCTGGTAGTACGCTTTTAGTTCAGCCACGACAGCACTTCCGGCTTTTTGGCTGAAGGTAATGGCCTGGTGCAGGGCCCGCATAATGTCTCTCCGGTTGGGCTCGCGGTTGCTTAGTAATGAGGCGGCCAGTTGTTCCAGCTTTTCTGCATAATCTGGTGCCAGTTCTTTAGCGGTACTTATTTTATTTGCTGTAAGGTTTACCTGTTCTTTAATGGGCTGCTGGTATTGCTGCCATGCTGTGTTTTTATACTCCCGTACGTTTTCTTTGGTTTTATTTTCTATATCACTTAACTCTTCTTCTGTAGCAAGGGTATTATCTACAATCCAGTCTTTCATTTTTTTAATACAATCCCATTCCCGTTCCCACTCTAAACGCTCGGGTGTTTTATACCGCTCGTGGCTGCCCGATGTGGAATGCCCCTGCGGTTGTGTTACTTCTTCCACATGAAAAATAGCCGGGGTATGTGTTTCCCTTATTTTTCGGATGCCGGCTTCAAATACTTCGCACATGCCGGCATAATCCCATGCTTTAACTTTATAAATATCCAACCCATTGGTGCCTTCTTTCTTTTGAAAACCTTTTAAAGCTTCCGAAATAGAACCTTTGGTGGTTTGGTATTTTTTGGGCACAGAAATACCATAGCCATCATCCCAAATAAAAATAGCCAGTGGCACCTGCATAACCCCGGCGGCATTTACGGTTTCCCAAAAATGCCCTTCGCTGGTAGAGGCATCGCCAATGGTGCAAAAGCAAACTTCATTACCGTTATTAGAAAACTGGGTAAACTGTTTTAATAAAGGAATATTGCGATACGATTTTGATGCCATGGCAAAACCCAATGCCTTGGGCATTTGCGCGGCTGTTGGGGCCATGCCTGCTGCCAGGTTTTTTCGGTTGGCAAGGTCTAAGAACTCGCCCTGTGCATCTACAAATCGGGTGGCAAAATGAGAGTTCATCTGGCGGCCACCGCTGTGAGGGTCGTATGCTGTATCTGGATTGCTGTATAGCTGTGCAAAAAATTCTGTAACGGTTGCGGCACCTGTTGCAAAAGCAAAGGTCTGATCGCGGTAGTAGCCACTATAAAAATCTCCCTTCTTAAAAAACTTGGCCATGGCTACCTGGGGCACTTCTTTACCATCGCCAAAAATGCCAAATTTGGCTTTGCCGGTTAATACTTCTTTGCGCCCCAATAGGCTGGCTTCCCTGCTTTCGCAGGCAAGACGGAAATCTTTTAATACTTCCTGGCGAAAATGGTCGAACGACAATTTTTCATCCAGTAGCAACTCGTTGGTATTGGTACTTTCCATGGGGCAAATCTAAGTTTAATTTATATTGAAAATTCACAAAAAAACTAACAACTGTGGGGTTGTTGATAAGCCTGTTAGTCAGCCGCCTGCAAATGGCCCGGCCCTGTACTGCCGCTGCAGGGTGCGACGCAACCGGAGTCCAACTAAACTACCCCTGCCGGCCCCCTACTTAATTTTACTTAGAAGCTGTTAATGATTTACAAGAACTGATTTTTGGGTTGTGCCGTTTAAATTACAATATGTAAATTTGAACATCGTTTTAAAAATGTAATACATAGAAAAATGAAAAAAATCGTAACCCTTTTGGTTTTATTAGTAGCTGGCAGCGCCGCCTGGGCACAAACTGCACCCGCTACCCCCAATGCCGCTTTGCTGGTTTTAAAAGAAACCTCTTTTGACTTGGGCAGCATACAACAAGGGCGCCCCGTTACACACGATTTTTTAATAGCCAACAACAGCGCCGATACACTAAAGATTGAAGATGTAAGAGCCAGCTGTGGTTGCACCACACCGGTTTGGACCCGCGAGCCCCTGAGCCCCAACGGCAACTCAAAAATTACCGTAGGTTATAATGCTTACAGCGAAGGGCCTTTTGAAAAAACAGTTACCATTATTTACAATGGCGGACAAACCAAAATGCTTACCATTAAAGGTTCTGTTTACAAAGCACCTGCCGCTTCTGCACCAGAAAACAAAAGCATTGCCCTTATTAAAAATGGCCAATAATAATTTTTAAAAAATATACCATGAAGAAACTATTGTTTTTACTTCCCGTACTTTTTATTAGCGTACTATCTTTTGCACAAGTAAAAAAATTGCCTGCACAAGTGGTAAAGTTTACAGAGCAGCAATACAATTTTGGTAAAATAAAACAGAATCAACCCGTAACACACGATTTTGCTTTTAACAACATCAGCGGTAAGCCCGTGGTTATTGAAAGTGCTACGGCCTCTTGCGGTTGCACCACACCGGTTTGGCCGCAAAAACCCGTTGCCAAAAACAAGAAAGATAAAATAACTGCTGGCTTTAATGCTGCTGCTGCAGGCCCGTTTGAAAAAACCATTTTTGTAAAAATCAGTGGTGTCGATCAACCGGTGGCTTTAATTATAAAAGGAGAAGTGCTGAGTGCAGATGACTATGCAAAATTTGAAAAAGAAAATGCCAGGAAATCGGGCAAATAAGTAAGTACATTTTTTTACACCCCGCTTTATAGCGGGGTTTTTTATTGGTAGCCGGCAATAGTACTGCTATTAAACATAGTTGCGGCGCTCCGTTCAGCCGCAACGCAGTATTGAGCCAATTTTGATTTATATTTAAGTTTAATTGTAACACCTCTGCTTGTATGAAACAAATTCTATTTTTTTTACTGCTGGCTTTTGCAACGGCCAGCCTGAATGCACAAAACAACCCTGTAAATAAACCAGATTCTGTAATTGCCAATGCTGCTGATGTAAATAGTGTAGATGCCATTATTGCCAGTTTGTATGCAGTTATTTCTGGTGCTGCCGGTGAAAAGCGGGATTGGAACCGGATGCGCAGTTTGTTTTTACCGGAAGCTAAAATGGTGGCAACCGGTAACCGGCCTAACGGAGAAATTATAAAACGAGTAATGACAGTAGAAGATTATATAAGCACCAACGGGCCGGTATTAGAAAAGAATGGTTTTTTTGAAACTGAAATTTACAGACGGCAGGAAGTATTTGGGCGTATTGCGCATTGCTTCAGCACTTATGCCGCTAAAAAAACAGCCACCGATGCCACCCCTTTTATGAGGGGCATTAACAGCATTCAACTGTATAACGATGGTAAGCGCTGGTGGATACTTTCTATTTTCTGGCAGGCAGAAAATGCAGACCTGCCACTGCCCAAACAATACCTGCCGCAACAATAATAAACGGTTTGCTCACTCAATAAATGCAAACACTACCTTCGCACAAATTTTTAATTAATGTATTGGTTAGAAGATAATCTCAGCCGTTTGCGGCTGGTGGGTTTTGCAGAAGGTTTATCGTGGTTATTACTGTTGGGCATTGCAATGCCTTTAAAATATATATGGCACCAACCTGCTGCGGTTAAAATGGTAGGCTGGGCACACGGGCTTTTATTTATGCTTTACTTATTGCTACTACTACTAGTAAAAATTGAAAAGCACTGGCCATTAAAGAAATGGTTTTACGGCATTGCCGCTGCCTTCTTACCTTTTGGCACTTGGATTTTTGATGCGCAATTAAAAAAAGAAAACAACGCATAATACATGGCTTCTGTAAAAAAACCGGTTACGCCACAATACAAAATAAATTTTCCGGTAAGGGTAGCAAAAAGCCGCATTGCGGGCAAAGGCGCTTATGCCGTAACCAATATGCCGGCCCGGCGTAAGATTGGAGATTTGGGCGGCATAATTATTACCATGAAAGAAGCCATGCAAATTGTTAAGCAAAGTAAAGGTGTGGTAAACATGGTAGAGTTTGGCAATGGCTATGCATTAAATGCCGGTGTTAATGCCAACGATCTTCGTTTTATAAACCATAGTTGCGCCCCCAATACATACATGCGTGTTACGCATAACCGTGTGGAATTTTACACCCTGCGTGCTATTAAAAAAGGAGAAGAGCTAAGTACCAATTACGGAGAAACCCACCACGATGGAAAACTACCCTGCGGCTGCGGTGCTAAAAACTGCAAAGGGTTTATTTAAAAATCGCCATTGATTGAAACAGGTTTATTGAATGGGTTTGCGGCCAAACTGTTTAACAACACCGCTACTTCTTTACGTGTAATGAAACGGCTGTTACTATTGAATGAAAAGCCTGCATTGCCAAGTATTTTTTTGTATTCATCATGAACAACAGAAGGATACTTATGGGGTATTTGCAGGCGCTGCCGGTATAAATGATGCATTTCTTCTATCATTTGCCATGCCTGCGCTGCTGTAAGCCAGTTGATGCTATTGTATTTTGAAAGCGGAAAGCGTTTCTCAAACTGGTGAAGGCCTTTTGCCAGTGTTTGCATGTTAATTAAGCTATCGGGATAAAAGTACATTTTATTGGCCCAGCCCTGCGCCTTGCCATGGCCTTGCAAAATGCCCGTGGCTGCCATTTTTTGTACGGCCTGCCAATGCGTTTCATGAGGGCTTACATCTGAGAAGGGCAAAATAAAAACCTGCTCATTTAATAAAGCTTGCTGCAGTTTTCTTATGGGTAGTTTTGCGGGAGGTATATTTTGCTGTACACATAAAGCGGCCAGTACGCCAACAGCCTGGCCGGTTAATAATACAACGGGCTGTAAGCGGGTACTGCCATTTACAATATTGGTTACAGAAATATTTTTATCGCATACCAGCAAGCCTTGTATTTGCGCTGGTATAACGCAGCCCATGGGTATATTAAAAGCAGGTACCGCAGGAAATTCAATTTCTGGTACTTTACCGGGATAGCGGGCATGATGATGATCTATTGGATAATCGCCTACCGCAATGCCAGTTTTATACAAGTTATAATTGTATAGATTTTTTAAATGATTGGTGGTTAATTGCACCAGCCCCTTTACTCGTCTGCCTTCGCGGTTATAAGGTATTAAAGCCATTCCATTATTTAATTCATCATCGGCAAGACCAATATGCTTCATCCCTAACCTTGTTTGTATAAAATAAATAAAACCCAGAGTGTGCTGTTTTGCTTTTTCATAAGCTATATTTCTTTCTTCAGTACTTGCCTCTACCACATTTAAATAAATATCGTTGCCATGTGGTGGCCAGTTAAGCATGTATTTGTCTTGAGTAGCCCCTTTACTGCGGGGCAATTTTCCGTAGTTGAGCATTTTTTGTTTATCTCCATTCCAGGATGTTTCACTACAGGGTGCATCTGTACAACAGCAGTAATACAATGTTTCATTATAACCAGCCGGTTTCTCTATTGTTTTATCTGCCCCTGGCCCATAGTCTTTTAAAATGGCTGCCCAGGTAAGGTCTTGTATAATATTATTTTGTTGCCGGGCCTCGGCTTCACCGGTTTTTAATGGGTCATCCATACCCAGGTTATAGGCGGCCCCGGATGCTTTTAACACATCGCCCAGTTCTGTTGCATCAATTACAATTTTTGAAAGAATGGCATATTGTTTTTTATTGGCAGCTTCAAACACGGCCCCTATAACACGATTGTCTTTTTTTATAACTCTTATAAACTGCCATTGGTATTTTACAGTGAGGTTGGGTATGGCTGCCGCCCATGCTTTAAAAATGCTATCTGCCACGCTGGGCTCAAAGTTGGTATTGCTAACCCAACCTGTATTTAGTTTGCGGGTTGCGTAATGTTGATACAAGGCCTGCCGTAACTGCTGCCACATTCCGCTTGGTTAAGCGTCGTTACCATCTGTACAACTAACCCCTGCCGCGGTAAGCATGCCACCCAGCATAGTGGTAGGTTCTGTAATAATTGTTTTACAACCCAAAC
>JANRMC010000132.1:0-52670 GCA_033761915.1 Flavihumibacter sp. | reverse complement strand
TTTTGGTAGTCAGCGGCAGTTCCCTTATCGGCATCCTTGCGTCGCACCCTTCAGCGGCAGTGCATACGGCAGCAATATTTTTTAATAATAATTTAAGCGCATCGGTTATGGAAAAACATTTCAAACAGAATCTAATAACTACAACAAAACTGCAAACGATAACAGTTGCCAGTTATAAATTTTGTAGAAATGAACAATCAAATTTCAGTATCTTGCCCAAACCCAAATCGGCCATTTATGAGCTTTGATCAGCAGGAAAAAAGACGAAAAAATTATGTAACCATGCGGTCTGTAAAAGACTATGGCATGGGCATATTAATAGCCGGCTGCGGTATCTTTTTTCTCTTCTCAGAAAAGTTTGGGGTAACTATTGATTTAGATGCCATCTTTAAAAATTTATTTGGAGGTATGTGTGTGGTATATGGCTTGTTCCGCATCTATCGCGGATATAAAAAAAATTATTATTCAGAATGATGGCCAGGGTATTTAAAATAACAGCAATAAGATGGTTGGGGTTAAGTATTATACTTGCAGTTTTGGCTGCATGTAATAATCCCGGTGCCCGTACTGATTTAGACAGCCGCACCAGTGGCACGATACATATAAGCGTAGACGAGTCTTTTAAACCCGTTATTGACTCTCATATAAAAGTATTTGAAGCGCTGAACCCCGAAGCAAAAATTATAGCCCATTATAAGCCACAGGCAGAATGCCTGAAAGATTTAATGAACGACAGTATACGCATGGTTATAACCACGCACCGGTTAACCGATGATGAAATGGAGATTATGAAAGACACGCTGGAGTTTTATCCCCATCAGGACAGAATTGCATATGATGCCATAGCGGTTATTGCCAATAAAAAATGCAAAGACAGTTTAATGGACATGACGGATATACGCTCACTGGCAAAAGGTACCAGCGGTTATAAATATAAACTGGTGCTGGATGGATTGACAGCCACCAGCACCGTACGCTATGCGGTGGATAGTTTAACCCGTGGCGCCCCTTTTGGTAAAAATGTAGTGGCCGCACCCAATAGTTTAGGCGTAATAGATTATGTAAGTAATAATGAAGATGCCATTGGTTTAATTGGGGTAAGCTGGATTGGTAACCCGGAAGACACCATGCAAAGCAGTTTTTTAAAAAAGGTAAAACTGGTGCAGCTGGAGTGCCCTTTGTGTGACCCCGTGGTATACACCGGCCCTTACCAGGCAAATATTGCCCGTGCCCGCTACCCAATGATACGGGCCCTGCATTATATTTTAAAGGAAAATTATGACGGGCTTGGCAGCGGATTTGCCAACTTCCTCATCTACGAGAAAGGACAATTGATTTTTAGAAGAGCTTATTTGTGGCCCGGCAGTATGAATTTTGACCGCAGAAAAGCAGATATAATTGAATAAAACAGTTTGTGCTATAGCCGTTTAGAAAAGCAAGCGTGTATAGAAAAAGAAATGAGGCTGCTATACTAACAACTGTTGAAGTGATTGCGACGCAAGGATGATGCTATGAAAAACAAAGGTTGGTATATTAATAAATGAAAAATTGAAACAGATACAACCCTTTTGAATGACTCAATTTCTATAAATTTACACACTACTTAAAAAGAAGCCGACAATGAACAAAAGCAAAATGTGTTTACTGGTTGCAACAGCTATTTTAGGTGCTGTTAACTTGCTTGCCCAAAGTGTAGACCAGGGGAAACGTTTTTTTTATGCACAACGTTTAAAAAGTGCTAAAGATCAGTTTGAAAAATTAATTGCTGCCAACCCTAATAACATTGACGCTGTGTATTGGTTGGGTCAAACAGAAATAGAATTAAAAAACCCGGCAGGGGCTAAAGCACTTTATCAAAAAACATTAGCCACTAATGGAAGCGCACCGTTGGCTTTAATTGGAATGGGCCATGTTGAATTAATTGATGGTAAAAAAGATGATGCCCGCCAGCGTTTTGAAACAGCCATCAGTTTAACTAAAAGCAAAGACATTAATGTATTTAATGCCGTAGCCCAGGCGAATATTGATGCTAAAGATGGAGATGCTACCTATGCCATTGAAAAATTAAACCTGGCTACCCAGGTGAAAAATTTTAATAATGCAGAAACCTGGATGCTGATGGGTGATGCCTATCGTAAACTGATTGATGGAGGGGGCGCCGTTCAATCTTACCAGAAAGCATTAACAGCAGACCCTAAGCTGGCTGCTGCCAAATATAAAATTGGTAAAATATACCTTACGCAGAAAAACTATGAATATGCATTGCCGGCTTTTGAAGAGGCTACACAGTTAGATGCGGCTTATGCGCCTGCTTACTACGAGTTGTTTTACTATTATTATTTCCGCGATATTGATAAAGCGGCCGGCTATTTTGATAAATACTTAGCTAATACAGACCCGGGTCCAACATCGGAATACGACCGCATTAGTATTTTGTATGCCCGTAAGAAGTATGCTGATTGTATTGCTGCTTCTACCCAAAAAGTAAATGCAGAAGGCGATAATGCAGATAAACGTTATTACAAACTGATAGCGTATAGCTATTTTGACCAGCAGGATTCTGTAAATGCCAAAAACTGGCTGGATCAGTATTTTGCCAAACAAAAGCCCGATGCCTTCAGCCCGAACGACTATGAGTTCAGGGCGCAGGTATTAAGTAAGTTTCCGGGTAATGAAGCAGAAGCATTGCGCCATTACGATCTGGCTGTAAATGCAGATACATCTTATGATGGTAAAATGGAACTGATGACCAAGGCTGCAGATTTTGCAAAAAAAATTGGTGTTAAAATTGAACAGGCTAATTGGTTAGGACGAATTTATAATTTTAAGAAGAATGCTTCTAAAACCGATTTATACAACTGGGCCCTGGCTCATTATCAGGGAAGTAGTTTTGTGACATCGGACAGTTTATTTACTGTTTACAGCACTAAATATCCGGATGAAATTTTTGGTTACTTATGGGCCGCAAGATCTTTAAGTAGAGTTGATACCAGTATGGAAATGGGGATAGCAGTACCTAAGTATATCAAGCTAATTGATGTTGCGAAACGATTAGACTCTTCAAAATATAAATCTCAAATAATTGAAAGCGCTGGTTATTTAGCTGGTTATTCAAATAATATAAAGAAAGATAAGCAAGCCGCAATAGATTATTTACAGCAGATTCTTTATGTTGATCCTACAAATGCAGATGCACAAAAGAATATTGAAATAATCAGAAACTCGCTTAATAAGCCTGCTGCAAAACCTGCCGCACCTGCTGCCAAACCCAAAACAACAGGGGGCACAAAATCTACAGGCAAGGCACCTGTAAAAAAAAAGGATAGAGAAATACTAGTATAATGTTTTAAACCCCGGATTTACCTCCGGGGTTTATTTTTTGATTTTGATGGTGAACAGTTGTTTTTTGATAGGGCTGCCTTATTTTTGCGGCACAACAAATATGGTAGCACCAATGAATTGGATTTTTTTACAGGTGAAAAACCCCATAACAGATGTTACTTCTGCCGGCAGTTACCTACCTATTGCTATTCAATTAATTTTTGCCATTTTATTTGTGGGCGCCATGATGGCTTTAACCCATTGGCTGGGCCCCAAAAGAAATACTGCTGATAAGTTAGAAAACTTTGCCAGTGGTATTGAAAGCCATGGTGATGCCCGCCAACCTATGGCTATTAAGTATTTTTTAGTGGCCATTCTTTTTGTGTTGTTTGATGTGGAAGTAATATTCTTTTATCCCTACGCTATTAATTTCAGGCAGTTAGGTTGGGATGGTTTTTTTGCCGTTTTAATGTTTGTTGGATTCTTTCTGGCAGGCTTCTTTTACATTATAAAAAAAGGGGCATTAAACTGGGAGGATTAAAACTGGCAGGGTATCTTTTAAAAAGGCCGGTACACAACTTTTAGTATGATACTATTGTTACTAAATGGCGTTTCTAAATTGCCCGATTTTCAAAATTTCAAACTAAACTATGGCACGTCCTGTTCAATACAATGTAAAAAACGAAGGTGGTAAACCCATACAGGTGGTGGGTGCGCCGGAAGGCTTTAGTGGCGAAGGTTTTTTTACAGCCAAACTGAGTGATGTGGTGGGCCTTGCCCGAAAAAACTCTATCTGGCCTTTACCCTTTGCCACTTCTTGCTGCGGTATTGAGTTTATGGCCACTATGGCCTCTCATTACGACCTGAGCCGTTTTGGCGCAGAAAGGGTTGGTTTCTCTCCCCGCCAGTGCGATTTACTAATGGTAATGGGAACGATTGCAAAGAAGATGGGTCCGGTGGTGCGCCAGGTATATTTGCAAATGGCCGAGCCCCGTTGGGTATTAAGTGTGGGTGCCTGCGCCTCGTCGGGGGGTATTTTTGATACTTACAGCGTGTTGCAGGGTATTGATCAGATTATACCGGTAGATGTGTATGTGCCGGGTTGTCCGCCCCGGCCAGAAGCCATTATTGATGGGTTTATGAAAATTCAGGAACTGGTAGGTAAAGAAAGCATCAGAAGAAGAAATGGCGAGCAATATAAACAGCTAATGGAAAGCTACGGCATACAATAATTTTATAAAATAAAAGCAATACCCTCACGGGCCTTGCTTTTTTTAATATACACATGGAACTGACCAACGATATTATTAAACAACGTTTAGCCGAAAAGTTTGGCGACCAGGTTAGCCGTTTTGAAGAAACCTATGGTATGCTAAGCTTTGAAGCCCCCAAAGAACTGAATTTAAAAGTGCTGCAGTTTTTGTTTGACGATGAAGTGCTGCAGTTTCGTTTTTTAACAGACCTGTGTGCGGTTAACTACCCCGATGATAAGGGCCGTGAACTGGCAGTGGTTTATCATTTACACAATCTGGTAAATAATGTACGCCTGCGTTTTAAAGTGTTTACGCCGGTAGAAACACCCGATGTGTTTAGTGCCACAGCCATACATGCCGGTGCTAACTGGATGGAACGCGAAACCTATGATTTTTTTGGGGTAAACTTTGTGGGGCATCCTAACTTAAAGCGCATTTTGAACGTGGATGAAATGGATTATTTTCCGTTGCGCAAAGAATACCCGCTGGAAGACCAGACCCGTATTGATAAAGACGATGCTATGTTTGGAAGATGATGGTGTTAATTATTTATAGGTATAAAAACATTGACTTTAGTAGCTGAAGATTTAATATAAACAAAATGAAAAGATTCCAATTGTCTATAAAATTTAAAAGGTTATTAATAACGCTTATTTGTTACTTAATACTTTTTATAAATAATTTTTTTGAAATAAAGGAAGATATGTTTATGCCAAGGCTGCTATTAATTTTTCTTTGGGCCTATCTTATAATTAGAAATTTGATTGATATTTTTAATGAATACAAAAATATTAACAGTTTAGAGGTAGTAACGGAGGAAGAAATAAATTGATTTTATAATATTATGTAAGGTGCTTTTTAAATATTCCAAAAAATAAATCTTATGAACTCAAATAGCGGATTTGTTTTTAGAGTGATTGCGCTTATTGTGTTCTTTGTAATTATGATAAACAGAGTATTTTTTACTTCTTTGTCGGATTGGAAAAATGTTCTAATGATTGTTATTTGTATTGTTTTGTGTACATCTTATATCATTGGCATAATTCAATTTTTAAAAGTAAAAAAAATTGGAAAAAAAATGGATAGAGGTTAGCAGATTTTAAAAGGCATATGCTGAAGTGTGCGACGCAACGGCTGCTGATAAGAATTACTGAAGCTGGTTTCAATAAAATAAAAAATAAAAAGACAGTAAATGTCTGAACTGATACATCAAAATATAAAACTGCCGGAAGGCTCCATAGAAAAGCAAACCACCACACTTAACCTGGGGCCTACGCACCCGGCTACGCATGGCGTGTTTCAAAACATATTAGAGCTGGATGGTGAACGTATTGTAAGTGCCGATCAAACGGTGGGTTATATACATCGTGCTTTTGAAAAACTGGCTGAGCGCCGGCCGCTGTACCAAATTACACCTATTACAGACCGGTTAAACTATTGCTCTTCTCCTATAAACAATATGGGCTGGCATATGACCTGCGAAAAACTGCTGGGCGTGCAAACACCCAAGCGGGTAGATTATATGCGGGTTATTATTATGGAGCTGGCACGTATTGCAGATCATTTAATTTGTAATTCTATTGTGGGTGTAGATACAGGTGCATACACCGGGTTTTTATATGTAATGCAATACCGCGAGTTGATTTATGAGATTTATGAAGAAATATGCGGCAGCCGTTTAACTACTAATATTGGCCGCATTGGTGGTTTTGAAAGAAATTTTAATGGTGTGGTGTATGAAAAGCTGGAACGCTTTTTAAATGAATATCCCAAAGTGCTGAAAGAATTTGAAAACCTGTTTCAGCGCAACCGCATTTTTATGGAGCGTACGCAAGGCACCGGTGCTATCAGTGCAGAACGTGCTTTAAGTTATGGCTTCACGGGGCCTAACCTGCGTGCCGCAGGGGTTGATTATGATGTGCGGGTACACAATCCATACAGCAGCTATCAGGATTTTAATTTTGAAATACCCGTAGGTTCTACCGGAGATAATTACGATCGCTTTTTGGTACGCAACCAAGAAATGTGGCAGAGCATTTCTATAATAAAACAAGCCTACCAAAAGGTGCAGGAGTTTAAAGGGGCCGATGCAGAAGTGTATCATGCCGATGTGCCGGAGTATTATTTACCCGAGAAAAAAGATGTGTATACCAAAATGGAAGCACTCATCTGGCATTTTAAAATTATTATGGGCGAAATAGAAATGCCAAAAGGAGAAGTGTATCACAGTGTGGAAGGCGCCAATGGAGAACTGGGTTTTTATTTCATCAGCGATGGTGGCCGCACCCCCTATCGCTTGCATTTTCGCCGTCCCTGCTTTATTTATTACCAGGCCTATAGTGAGCTAACAAAAGGAGCAATGCTGGCCGATGCGGTAATAACCATGAGTAGTTTAAACCTGATAGCCGGAGAGCTGGATGCATAATTTTTATGTTACCAGCGGCAGAATAAAAATAAGCATCGTTGCGTCGCACCCTTGTACGGCATATTTTAACTGATCAGTAAATGGTACTTAGGTAAAGCGCAATGTAAAAAACAATAAGAGCAATGAGTGTACAGTTTTCAGATACCAAGCTGCAAGAAGTGCAAAAGATGATAGCCCGCTATCCGGAAGGAAAGCAGAAGAGTGCTCTCATACCTATACTGCACGTAGCCCAGCAGGAGTTTGGTGGCTGGCTGAGTGCAGAAACCATGGACTATGTAGCATCGTTACTGCAGCTAGATCCCATTGAAGTATATGAAGTGGCTACTTTTTACAGCATGTATAATTTAAAACCCGTAGGCAAATATTTGTTTGAAGTATGCCAGACTGGCCCTTGCATGTTAAACGGTAGTGATAATATTATTGAATACATAGGCGAGAAGCTGAATATTAAACCCGGCGAAACCAGTGCAGACGGATTGTTTACTTTAAAAACCGTAGAGTGTTTGGGTGCTTGTGGATATGCCCCCATGATGCAATTGGGCAAACATTACCGCGAGCATTTAACCAAAGAAAAAGTAGATGCTATTATAGAAGAGTGCCGTAAAAATGCAGCAGCTAACAATTAGTTATGAAAATAGCTATTACTATATGTTGCTTGCTGCTTTGGGTTTTTACCAGGGCCCAGACAGAGGAAGAAAAACTGGTACAAACCGTAAAAGAATTTCACCAGGCATTGGTTAAAAAAAATACGGTAAGCATTAACCAGCAAACCGATAAGCACTTAACCTATGGCCATAGCAATGGCTGGATTGAAAACAAACCGGCATTGATAAAAAATCTGGAAACCGGTTATATGGTTTATAACGGTTATAAAGAAGATAGTGTGCAGGTGGTCATCAGCGGCAATACGGCACACGTGCGTTTTGTGGCAGATATAGCAGCAACGCTCAATGGTAAAGAAGGCGCCTTTCATTTAAAAGTAATGGAAGTTTGGATACGTAAAGGCAAACGCTGGTTGTTATTTGCCCGCCAGGCAGTAAAATAAAAAATTCACTCCGCTAAACGGAGCAAGCATATGGGAAGAAAAGTTTTATTAGAGCATGCAAAGATTGAAGGTATCCGTTACTACGATACTTACCGCAAGCACGGTGGCTATACCGCTGTGGAAAAAGCTTTTAAAATGGCCCCTAATGATATTGTGGAAGAAGTAAAGAAAAGCGGTTTACGCGGCCGGGGTGGTGCTGGTTTTCCTACCGGCATGAAGTGGAGTTTTTTGGCCAAGCCAGAAGGGGTGCCCCGCTATCTGGTATGCAATGCAGATGAAAGCGAACCCGGCACTTTTAAAGACCGGTATTTAATGGAGTTTATTCCGCACCTGTTAATAGAAGGGTTGATTGTGGCCTCTTATGCATTGGGCAGCAACCGCACCTATATTTATATACGCGGAGAGTATGCATGGATTGTAGATATTTTAGAACAGGCCATTGATGAAGCCAATGCCAAAGGCTGGTTGGGTAAAAACATTTTAGGCAGCGGGTTCGATTGCCAGATTTATGTGCAACGCGGTGCCGGTGCGTATATCTGCGGTGAAGAAACCGCATTAATAGAATCTTTAGAAGGTAAACGTGGTAACCCGCGTATTAAACCGCCGTTTCCGGCGGTGAAAGGTTTGTGGGATTGCCCTACCGTGGTAAATAATGTAGAAACCTTAGCAGCCGTAGTACCCATTTTAAATATGGGTGGCGAGGAGTATGCAAAAATTGGTATTGGCAGAAGCACGGGCACCAAGTTAATATCTGCTTGCGGCAATATTAATAAACCCGGTGTTTATGAAATAGACATGACCATCAGTGTAGAAGAGTTTTTATACAGTGAAGAATATTGTGGTGGCATAGCCAATGGAAAAAAATTAAAAGCCTGTATACCGGGGGGCTCTTCTGTACCTATCTTACCGGCTAACCTTTTATTAAAAACAGCCAAAGGAGAAACCCGCATGATGACGTATGAAAGTTTATCAGACGGAGGTTTTGCCACCGGCAGTATGATGGGTAGCGGCGGGTTTATAGTATTAGATGAAGACCAGTGCGTGGTACGCCATACCTTAACGCTGGCCCGGTTTTACCGTCATGAAAGTTGCGGACAGTGTTCTCCCTGCCGTGAAGGAACGGGCTGGATGGAAAAGATTTTAAAGAATATTGAATACGGAAAAGGCAAGATGAGTGATATTGATTTGTTGTGGGACATACAAAGAAAAATTGAAGGGAATACGATTTGTCCGTTAGGAGATGCTGCCGCATGGCCGGTGGCCGCAGCCATCCGACATTTCAGAGATGAATTTGAGTGGCATGTGCAAAATCCGGAAGAATGCCAGCTCCGCAATTTTGGATTAGCGCATTATGCAGATCCATTGGAAATTCAGGCTGTGTAGTATTCTCGCAAAGGCGCAAAGAAAAAAAGACGCAAAAAAGATGAACGAAAATGAAATTTCAAAAGTAGTTGTCGATTTGTGTTTCAGAATACATAAGCAGTATGGCCCGGGATTATTTGAAAGTGTTTATGAAGAGATATTTTGTTATAAACTTGGCAAAGCGAGTTTAAATTTCTACAGACAACATCCCGTTCCGTTGATTCATGAAGAAATAAAAATGGAAGTTGGTTTTAGAGCGGATGTAATTGTAGAAGAAAAGGTAATAATAGAATTAAAATCAGTAGAGGCACTTGCCGATGTTCACTATAAACAAGTGCTTACTTATTTAAAACTATCTGGATGTAAGTTGGGGTTGTTAATCAATTTCAATGTACCACTTATAAAAGATGGGATACACCGAATAGTAAATAACTTATAAACTTTGCGGCTTAGCTTCTTGGCAGCTTTGCGTGAAAAAATGATAAAATGGCTGAAGAAAAAAAACTATTTAAAGTAACCATTGATAACATCACCATCGAGGTGGAGCCGGGCACATCTATTTTAAATGCAGCCCGTAAAATTGGAGGCGATGTTACCCCACCTGCTATGTGCTATTACAGCAAACTGCAGGGTAGTGGTGGCAAGTGCCGCACCTGTTTGGTAGAAGTGGCTGCCGGTTCAACCGCAGACCCACGCCCCATGCCCAAACTGGTGGCCAGTTGCCGCACCAATGTAATGGATGGCATGGTGGTAAAAAATATTACCAGCGAAAAAGTAATTGATGCCCGCAATGGGGTGGTGGAGTTTTTATTAATTAACCATCCGTTGGATTGCCCCATTTGCGACCAGGCCGGCGAGTGCCACCTGCAAGACCTCAGTTATGAGCACGGCAAAGAAGGCACCCGCTACGAATTTAAGCGCCGCACATTTGATAAGGTAGACCTGGGTGATAAAATACAACTGCATATGACGCGTTGCATTCTTTGCTACCGTTGTGTGTTTACGGCCGATCAGTTAACCGCTAAAAGAGAACATGGTGTGTTAGACCGTGGCGATCATGCACAGATAGCCACCATGATACAAAAGAATTTACAGAACGATTTTATAGGAAACGTAATTGATGTATGCCCTGTGGGTGCATTAACCGATAAAACATTTCGCTTTAAAAACCGGGTGTGGTTTACCAAGCCGGTAGATGCCCACCGTAACTGCGATAAATGCTGTGGCGAAGTGCAGTTGTGGATGCGTGGCGAAGAAGTGTTTCGGGTAACGGCCCGCAAAGATGAGTGGGGCGAAATAAAAGACAGCACACAGGGCAAGCCCGGTTGGATTTGCAATGAATGCCGCTTTGATAAAAAAGAAACCAGCGATTGGGTAATTGAAGGACCTACTAAAATAGACCGTCATTCAGTTATTTCGCAGGGGCATTATGCGGGTGTAACCAAACCCAATGAAACATTCACTGCCGTGCATAATGGCCGCAGCCCCAAATTGCTGATGGATATACACGATGTGAGTGAAGTGAATAAACAAAATATAGAACTGAGTGCTTTAAACCGTCCGGCGCACAGTACCGATTTTGAAAAGAAATAGGAGCCGGGCAAAGAACCATTGTGCAACAGTAGTTGCTCGTTGTAAACCACGAATGGGTTTTTGTTTGGCTATCGGGGCACACTGGTACTGTTGGTTTTTAAATAAGCCGGAGCCCGTTGAATGCAGATAGCATGCTGAAGGGTGCGACGCAACGATGGGGAACAAAGAACAAATGCTGGTATAATAAAAATAAAAAAATGTTATTAGCTATTGACTGGTTGTTGTTATTAGAGAAGTTGGTACTGATTGTAATTATTGTTTCAGTATCGCTGGTAATTGCTATGTATGAAACCTATGCAGAGCGCAAAATTGCCGCATTTATGCAAGACCGCCGCGGGCCTAACCGTGCCGGTCCGTTTGGTTTATTACAACCACTGGCCGATGGCGGTAAATTATTTTTTAAAGAAGAAATTATACCTAATACCTCTAATAAGTTTTTATTTATACTAGGCCCCAGTTTGGCCATGATGACGGCCATGATGACCAGTGCGGTAATACCCTGGGGCGGCACGGTGGAAGTGTTTGGCCGCAGCGTAAGCCTGCAGATAGCAGATATTAATATTGGAATTTTATTTGTGTTTGGTGTGGTTAGTATGGGTGTGTATGGTATTATGATTGGCGGTTGGGCATCTAACAACAAATTTTCGTTACTGGCTGCATTGCGGGGTGCCTCGCAAATGATATCGTATGAACTGGCCATGGGTTTATCGCTTATTGCTTTGTTAATGATGACGGGAAGCCTGCGCCTGAGTGTGATTGTAGACCAGCAAATGACCAGCGGCATCTGGAATGTGGTGTACCAGCCATTGGGCTTTTTAATTTTTTTGGTATGTGCTTTTGCAGAATGTAACCGCACCCCGTTTGACCTGCCAGAAGCAGAAAATGAACTGAACTTTGGTTACCACCAGGAATACTCATCCATGAAGCTGGGTTTTTACCTGTTTGCAGAATACATCAACATGTTCATCAGCAGTGTAATTATGGCAACCCTGTATTTTGGTGGCTATGATATACCGTTTGTAAATGAAGCGGCATTAATAGCAAAGGGTAATAACTGGATACAGTGGATAGGCCCGCTGGTATTAATTGCTAAAGTTGGGTTCTTTATTTTCTTGTTTATGTGGGTGCGGTGGACGATACCGCGTTTCCGCTACGACCAGTTGATGAACCTGGGCTGGAAAAAGCTGATACCACTGGCACTGCTAAATATGTTATTAACCGGCGCACTGGTATTGTGGTTAAAGAAATAACTGGTTAAAACAATTTTTGATAAAATATATTTGCGCAATCTTTGAAGCAGCGGTAGCTGTAACAACGATAAAGAAAAAAATATGGAGCGATTAACGAACAGAGCAAAGGCGGTAGAACGTAAGCCCATGACTTTTGTGGAAAGTCTGTACTTATGGAATATCCTGAAGGGAATGGGCATTACGCTGAAACACTTTTTTAAAAAGAAAGCCACCATCAGCTACCCTGAACAAACAAGACCTTTCAGCCCGGTGTTCAGAGGCCTGCATGTGCTTAACCGCGATGAGGAGGGAAGAGAGAATTGTACGGCTTGTGGTTTATGTGCCGTAGCCTGCCCCGCAGAAGCCATTACCATGGAAGCTGCAGAACGCCTGCCCGGAGAAGAGAACCTGTACCGTGAAGAAAAATATGCGGCTAAATATGAAATAAACATGTTGCGCTGTATTTTCTGTGGTTTGTGCGAAGAGGCTTGTCCGAAAGACGCCATTTATTTAAGTGAAACATTTGCGCCGGCTAATTACCAGCGCCAGACATTTATATATGGTAAACCCGATTTACTGATACCGCATCCAAAAGAAGAGCCAGAGTTATATGCAAAGGCTGCCGGTGGAAGAGTAGTGGTAAAAAACAGGTAACCAAAATATAGCTGCCGGTGTAGCAAACTGGTAGTTTTTAAATTTAACTGCTTACAACAATCATGGGTGTAACACAAATTTTATTCTGGGTTTTAACAGTGCTGGCTTTAGGCAGTGCTTTAATGGTGGTTACCAGCCGCAATCCTGTATATAGCGTACTGTATCTGATTATTTGCTTCTTTGCTATTTCCGGTCATTATATTTTAATGAATGCACAGTTTTTGGCCGTGGTAAACGTAATTGTTTACGCCGGTGCCATTATGGTGCTTTTTCTGTTTGTAATAATGCTGATGAATTTAAACGCCAGCGTAGAGCCACAAAAAAATAAATGGCTGAAGTTAGCGGGTGCTATTGCCGGCGGGTGCTTATTATTGGTATTGGTAGCAGCTTTTAAAGATGCCGATAATACCTTAAAGCAAACCATGGTACAAACAAAAGATGGAGAGATAGGCCTTATACAAAACCTTGGCATGGCATTGTTTAAAGACTATGTGGTGCCATTTGAAATAAGCAGTGTGTTGTTTTTAAGTGCCATGGTGGGTGCTGTGGTAATTGGTAAGAAAGAGTAATAAGAAAAATTTAATATGCCTGTTAATTATTACATATTTGTTGCATTGGCCCTGTTCAGTATTGGGGTGGTGGGGGTATTAACCCGCCGCAATGCCATTATTGTTTTTATGTGTATAGAAATTATGCTGAATGCAGTAAACCTGCTGTTGGTGGCATTTTCAAAAATGCATGCAGCGGCGTATGCAGCAGCGGCACCAGGCACTGTAAGCGGCACGGGTATAGACGGACAGCTTTTTGTATTTTTTATAATGGTGGTAGCGGCGGCTGAGGTAAGTGTGGGTCTTGCCATTATTGTAATGATGTATCGTAATATTCATTCGGTGGATATTAATTTCTTAAACCGCCTGAAACATTAATAAACAGACCGGCCTGCCGGTAACTGAATAATAAAACAATCAAACTTAGCGAAAGCGATTGGCGATTATGAGTAAAATTGTTGCTTTAGTTCCATTACTGCCGTTACTGGGTTTTCTCATTAACGGGTTATTGCGTAAACAGCTTTCAAAAACTGCTGCCGGTATTATTGGCTCAGGTACGGTACTGGGGGCCTTTATTATAAGTTTATTGTTGTTTATAGATGTGCGCAATGGTAAAACCGGCGTGGTGGAACTGTTTCCTTTCATCAGCTTTGATACAGTAAAAATTCCGTTTGCCTTCTTGGTAGACCAGTTAACCGCCATTTATTTATTAATTATTACCGGTGTTGGTTTTTTAATACATGTGTATTCCACCGCGTATATGCACGATGAAGAAGCACCGCATTTTGCCCGCTACTTTGCCTACCTTAACCTGTTTGTGTTTTCGATGCTGTTGCTGGTGCTGGGGGCCAATTATGTTATAATGTTTATTGGCTGGGAAGGGGTGGGGCTTTGCTCTTATTTATTAATAGGCTACTGGTTTAAAAACCCGCAATACAATAATGCCGCTAAGAAAGCTTTTGTAATGAACCGTATCGGAGATTTAGGTTTTTTACTGGCGGTGTTTTGGTTACTGGCAAAACTTAGCACAGTAACTTACGGAGAAGTATTTAGCGCAGAATCTGTAAAGGCATTATCAAAAACAGATATCACCATTATTACGTTATTGTTTTTTGTGGCAGCTACCGGTAAAAGTGCACAAATACCTTTATATACCTGGTTGCCCGATGCTATGGCGGGTCCCACACCGGTATCTGCATTAATACATGCGGCCACCATGGTTACCGCAGGTATTTACTTAGTGGCCAGAACCAATATATTATTCTCTATGGCCGAAACCACGCAGCATATAATTGCATGGGTGGGTGTGGCCACCGCATTACTGGCAGCCACCATTGCGGTTAAGCAAAACGATATTAAAAAAGTACTGGCATATTCTACCGTTAGCCAGTTAGGCTATATGTTTTTAGCATTGGGCATGGGTGCTTATACTGCAGCCGTGTTTCATGTAATGACGCATGCTTTTTTTAAAGCATTATTATTTCTGGGCAGCGGTAGTGTAATACATGCCATGGGCGGAGAACAGGACATTCGTAAAATGGGTGGATTGGGCAAGCATATGAAGATTACCTATTTTACTTTTTTAATAGGTTGTTTAGCCATTGCAGGGGTGCCATTATTCAGCGGTTTCTTTTCTAAAGATGCCATCTTATTAAGTGCGTATGAACACAATAAAATTATTTGGGGCATTGCTTTATTAGTAGCGGCATTAACTACCTTCTATATGTTCCGTTTACTGTTCTTAACTTTTAAAGGTAGTTTCCGCGGCACAGAAGAACAGCATCATCATTTGCATGAAAGCCCACGTGCTATGACATTGCCATTAATTGTATTGGCCATACTATCAATTATTGGCGGCTACATTTCAGTGCCGGAAGTATTTATAGCAGGGGGGGATCAATTAGGCGAATTTCTGGCCCCTATTATTCCGTTGCACACACACGCTATTACGCATGCAGAAGAATATGCGTTAATGGGGGGCACTACTTTACTGGTGGCTATTGTGATTGTATTTGCATGGTCTAAATACAAAACCTATAAAGAAGAAACCAATGGTGCATTGGGCAATTTGCTGGAGAATAAATGGTATGTAGATGAATTGTATAACACCATTATTGTAAAACCCATTAACTGGCTGGCCGGCTTCACAGATACTGTATTAGAGCGTTCGGGCATTGATGCTATTGTAAACGGTGTGGGTAAAGCGGTGCAATATGGAAGCCGCCAATTGCGGCTTTTGCAAAGTGGCCAGGTGGGCAGTTATGTATTGTTAATGATTGCCGGTATGGTGCTGTTGTTTGTATTGCAGTTCTTTTTAAAAAAATAAAATAAGTGGGTGGCCGGCAGCTGTAGTAATATCAGCAGCGGTTCCGCCTGAAAAAGCGGACACTTGTGCCACACAAAATAATTCAGCATGATGTGGCATGCCGCCCCGGCGGTGGTACAATAAATAACCTTCGGCTGAAGTGTGCGACGCAACCATGTTGAAGCGCATACAAAAGCTGGTTACAAAAAAATGAGCTACACAATTGTAGCTGTAAATAAATATGATTGCAGTTTTATTATTTCTGGTTCCATTAATAAGCGGTGTACTGTTGTTTGCAACTAAAAATGCGCAGCAGGCAAAAACGCTGGCGTTGTTGGCGGCTATTGCCACGCTGGTGGTTTCTTTGTTAGGCCTTACTGCATTAAAGCAGCCAGCTTATCTTGAATTTGATGCGGCCTGGCTAACCGGCATTAACAGCCGTTTTCATTTAAAGCTGGATGGCATTGGTCAATTGGTTTGCTTACTTACAGCCATCTCTTTTCCATTAATTATCTTATCAGCCTGGAACAATGAATACAGCAAACCGCATAACTTTTATGGTTTATTATTATTAAGCCAGGCAGGTTTAATGGGGGTGTTTTTATCGGTAGACTTATTATTGTTCTACTTTTTCTGGGAGCTGGCATTGATACCTGTTTACTTTTTGTGCTCGGGCTGGGGTGGAGAGCGGCGCATTGCTGTTACATTTAAATTCTTCATTTACACTTTTGTTGGTTCATTAATTATGCTGGTAGGTATTATTATGCTGTATTTTCAATGCAACCAAACATTTGATCTGGCAGTAATATTAATGCAGAAGGTAGATCCAATAGTTCAAAACTGGATGTTCTGGTTGTTTTTTGTGGCTTTTGCTATAAAGATGCCTGTATGGCCTTTTCATACCTGGCAGCCCGATGCGTATGAACAATCTCCCACACCGGTTACGATGGTGCTGAGTGGTATAATGGTAAAGATGGGTGTGTTTGCTTTAATACGTTGGGTGGCACCTGTTTTTCCGGGGGCTGTTTACCAGTGGGGCGATACGGTTTCTTTACTCTGCATTATTGGTATGTTGTATGCTTCTGTGGTAGCCATTAAGCAAGACGATTTAAAACGCCTGATTGCCTATTCTTCTATTGCGCATATTGGCTTGATGTGCCTGGCTATATTTGCCAGTAATAAAAGTGGTATGCAGGGTGCCGTGCTGCAAATGTTTGTACACGGTATTAATATTATTGGTTTGTGGATAGTGGCCAATACCATAGAAAATAATTATGGCACCCGTAAAATTTCTGAACTGGGCGGCCTGGCGCATCAAGCACCGGTGTTAACCATAATGCTGGTGATTATTGCATTGGCCAACATTGCACTGCCGTTAACCAATGCATTTGTAGGAGAGTTTATGATGTTTAACGGTATGTTTAGTTCTAAAATTACCCGGTACAATGTTTTAGATACCGCCATGGCTGGTTTGTGTATTATACTGGCAGCAGTGTATACTTTAAATATGATTAAGCAGGTGTTTTATGGTGCGGAAAAACGAGCGGCTGTAGCCAACACATTTACCACACCGGTAAAACTGGCGCTTGTGGTAATTATAGTATTGATACTGGTAATGGGCGTATACCCCAAACCATTTTTAGATATAACTAATGAAGCGGTAGATGCCGTGTTAAACAGAATGATTACTGAAAAGTAAAGCAGATTAGAGTTAATTATGAATGCAATAATTTTTTCGGCCATCTTTGGCGTGGTAATGATGTTTAGCGGAGTTTTTATTTCGTCTAAGCAAATTATACGTAATCTGGCTATTGGTTTAATGGCAGTACTGTTACTTGTAAATGCAGCAGAACTCACTGGCTATGGTTTGTTTGATATTAACCTGAACAATATGCTGCGTTTTACCAGTTTTGGACTGGTATTTAATTGCATTGCCTTTGCTGCTACTTTTATTTATCTGCTGTTAAGTGCCCGCGATATTGAGCAGGTAGGTGTAAATCTGGCCGAGTATTTTGCACTTATCTTTTTTATTTTATGCGGCATTGCTATTGCCACTTCTTTCAACAGTTTGCTTTTGCTTTTTCTGGCTATAGAAATTATTTCTATACCTCTGTATATTTTAACCGGCAGCGATAAACGTAACCTGAAGAGTAATGAAGCATCATTGAAATATCTTTTAATGGGCGCATTTTCTACCGGTATTATGTTAATGGGTATTGCATTAATATATGGAGCCACGGGGTCTTTTGGCCTGCAAAACATAGCCGTTGCTTCTAAAGGGTTTGAGGCCATATTAACCGGCGGTTTATTATTGTTGTTAATTGCCATGTCATTCAAAGTATCCGCCGCTCCTTTTCATTTTTGGACACCCGACGTGTACGACGGAGCCCCCACCGTATTTACTTCTTTTATGGCCACCATTGTTAAAGCCGCCATCTTTGCTGCATTCATCAAACTGTTTGAAGCCGCTTATCTGCCCGGTGCCGCCAACTGGAAATGGTCGCTTACATTTATTATAGCGGCTACTTTATTTATTGGCAATATCACAGCGGTGTTTCAGCAAAGTGTTAAGCGCATGCTGGCTTACTCAAGTATTGCGCAGGCGGGCTTTATGCTGTTTGCTCTTTTTGGCTACAGCGATTTTGGCAAGGAAGGTATTTTACTATATGCGGCTGCTTACAGTGCAGCTACCATTGGCATCTTTGCTGTTCTGTTAAAAATGAAAGACTACACATTTGATGGTTATAATGGGCTGGCCAAAAAAGAACCTTTGCTGGCTTTTGTAAATACAATATTCTTATTATCGTTAGCGGGCATACCATTAACTGCCGGCTTTTTTGCCAAGTACTATATGCTGGTGGCAGCGGTAAAAAGCGGCGCCTCTTTGTGGCTGGTAATTTTTGCCGTGCTATGTGCTGCTATTAGTGTGTATTATTATTTCCGCGTTATACAGGCCATGTATTTTAAAACAGCAGCTGCCGATGAGCCGGCATCATTACCCGTTACTGCAAACTTTAAAGTTATCTTGGTACTATTGGCCGCGGTACTGGTGTTGCTGGGTATTTTTCCACACTGGTTGTTTGCCAAAGTTTATTTTTAGCAGGTGGCCAGCAGCGGCGCTTTAATCAGCATCGTTGCGTCGCACACTTGTGCCACATAATACCAATAAACATTTTTGTGGCACCCCGCTTTTGCAGTGGTTTTACACTATGGCAATTGACCATAAGCCATGGCTCATTAACGCACCATTGTACAAGAGTGCGACGCAACAAAGGCCCATTGATGTACTGAAGCTGGTAAACAAACTTTTCTTACTTTGCATACATTGTATTTGTAATATTCTGCCACGTACAGCGTTTTTGCATCATGCTGATTGTATACCTTATTTTTTGGCTGCTTTTTATTTACCTGGCATCAGGCACTATTTATCTTTTTATAATAGCCATTGCGGGCCGTTTTGGCCGGTTACCAGCCTTTACAACAGCTACACAGAAAAATAAGATTGCTGTAATCATTCCTTCTTATAAAGAAGATGCTATTATAATAGATACCGCCACTAAAGCCAGAATGCACAACTATCCCCGGCAATATTTTGAGGTATTAATTGCAGCAGATAAGCTGCAACCAGAAACCGTGGCTGCATTAAGGGCAATACCGGTACAGGTGCTGGAGCTGGATGTGAACATGAAATCAAGATCGGTAAACGCTGCCATGCAATACCTGGAAGGACATGGATTTGATATAGCAGTGATATTGGATGCGGATAATGTTATGGGCGAAGGCTGTTTGGAAAAAATTAACGACGCTTATAATAAAGGCTACAAGGCATTGCAATGCCACCGTACTGCCAAAAACCAGCAAACACCCGTTGCTTTGCTGGATGGGATGAGTGAAGAAATAAATATTAACCTGTTTAGAAGAGGGCCTGCCGTATTGGGTATTTCAGCTGCACCTATTGGTTCTGGAATGGCGTTTGAGTTTGGTTTGTTAAAAGAAATTTTCAGCACAACACATATTTTGAACAATCCGGGTGAAGACCGCGAGATTGATTTGCATCTGATGAAAAAAGGCATAGCCATGCAATTTATAGATGGGGCTTATGTGTACGATGAAAAAGTATCCAGTTCTGCTGTTTTTGAAAAACAACGGGTTAGGTGGCTGGAGGCACAGGTAAACCATGTACGCCGCTTTTTTGATACTGACTTGAAAGACACCCCCCGAACGACGGTATATTATAACAAGTTTTATCAGAATCTTTTATTGCCACGTCTTTTATATATAATGGTATTTGGCATTTTTGGTATGCTGGCTATAGCCTCTTTATTGTTTGGCTGGCATTTTTTACGTCCATCTTCAACAACCTGGTTATTCATAATAGGTATTTATATACTCACTCTTTTTATTTCAATACCAGCACGTTTTTATACAATGGCTACAGTAAAGGCAATTGCACAAGTACCCGTACTGATGCTAAGTATGGTGAAGGCATTGCTGCGTATTAAGAAGGGGCGAAAGGAATTTTTGCATACTCCCAAAACTTTCACTAACGAGTGATTGTACTCGATTAGCTCGTATTTTTTCCACAACTTATTCAGTAAATCTTACTGAATGTGTTTTGGTCTCTATTTTGCGTCTTCATTTTTATAATTGAATACCCTAGTAAGACGTATTTTTCTGCCTGCCACACAAAATTTTTCCCTTCTAGAACCGTTTAAACCTTTAGTTGATGACCCTGATTCACTTTTTGGTAAGGATTTTGCTTAAGATCAATTCTAAATCCTTGTCTGAAAAGCTAATGAATCCAATAAATCCAAATCCAGAATCTATGAAAGCAAACCTGTACACTAAACCCAGGGGCATTGTATTAATGCTCTTATTCCTCGCATTCGCCTTTCATTCCAATTCACAACAAGTTACCAGAAATGTTACCGCTTCAAATGGTACCTATATTGGTTTCTACGAGTTCAGACCTTACAACTATAATGCGAATCCAACGCGAAAATATCCACTGATTATTTTTCTGCATGGTATTGGTGAACGTGGTAATGGTACTACAGAATTGCCACGGGTGCTTACTTGGGCTATACCTAATTACTGTGCCAATGGTGCAACCATGACGTTTAACGTGAATGGGCAGGAAGAATCTTTTTTAACCCTGTCTCCGCAGTTAAGTTTATCATGGGGTAACTGGCAGCCCTTTTATGTAGAAGAAATGATTAAATGGGCCAAGCAAACTTTGCGGGTAGATACTAACCGTATTTACTTAACCGGTTTAAGTCTTGGTGGCGGAGGTGTTTGGAAATATGCAACATCATCTGCAGCAGCTGCAAAATCTTTAGCAGCTATAGCACCTGTATGTGGCACCTGCGATTACACCAATTTTTGCAATATTGCACAAAACCGGGTAGGTGTTTGGGCTTTTCATGCACAGGATGATGGAACAGTAGGAGTTGGATGTACATTTAATGCTATTAATCAGATTAATGCATGTAGTCCCATTGTAAAACCCCGTCAGTCTATTTATCCAGACGGCGGCCACTTTATATGGAACCGTTCATTTGATACTACTCACAACATTCATACACCTAATATGTATGAGTGGTTATTGTCGCACAACAGAAGTTTACCGCCTCCACCCAATGCTTTACCTATAGCAGATGCGGGACCAGATAAGTCTATTGGATTACCCATTTCATCAACAACTTTAACCGGACTTGCATCTTCAGACCCGGATGGTGCTATTGCATCTTATTATTGGGAGCAGATTGCAGGACCGAATTGGACGCCTTTGTCAAGCAACCAGGCAGCTACTATTACAGTAAACAGCCTGAACCAGCAAGGGGTGTATACATACAAAATGACGGTAACCGATATTGCAGGAGCAACTGATATTGATACGGTAAGTATTAATGTATTTCCTCCTGGTGGTTACAATGCACCTCCTATTGCCAACGCAGGACCAGATCAAACAATTACAACTAATAGTGCAGTATTAAATTCATATGGCACTTACGATACTGATGGCACCATTACAAGTTATACCTGGTCTAAAGTAAGCGGACCTGCTCAAGGTAGCGTTACCAACCAGAACTATGCGGTGGCAAATGCTGGCTCAATGGTAAGTGGTGTATATAAATTCAGACTTTTTGTAACAGATAACCTGGGTGGAGTGGATGATGACACCGTACAAATTACTGTAAACCTTCCCGGGCCTGCTAATCAACCACCAGTTGCGAATGCAGGATCAGATATAACCATTACACTGCCTACCAGCAGTACAACATTAAATGGAAGCGGTTCAACCGATGCCGATGGCACCATCAATAATTATACATGGACCAAAATTGCCGGTCCTTCATCTTATACCATATCAAATACATTTGCTGCTTCAACAGCTATAGGAAGTCTGGCCCAAGGCACTTATTCGTTCCGCTTGGTGGTAACAGATAATAATGGTGCTACAGATGATGATACAGTAAATGTAATTGTGAATGCAGCGCCACCGCCACCACCACCTGCTAACCAACCACCAGTAGCGAATGCAGGAGCAGATATAACCATTACACTGCCTACCAGCAGTACCACATTAAATGGTACCGGTTCAACGGATGCCGATGGCACTATTAATAATTATGCATGGACAAAGATTAGTGGTCCTGCTACGTATACTATTACCAACGCAGCAACAGCAAGCACGGGATTAAGCAATCTGGCCCAAGGCACTTATTCGTTCCGCTTGGTGGTAACAGATAATAATGGTGCTACAGATGATGATACGGTAAATGTAATAGTAAATGCTGCGCCACCACCACCACCACCTCCTCCTCCCGCTAACCAACCACCAGTTGCGAATGCAGGAGCAGATATAACCATTACACTGCCTACCAGCAGTACCACATTAAATGGAAGCGGTTCAACGGATGCAGATGGCACTATTAATAATTATGCATGGACAAAGATTGCAGGCCCTGCAAGCTATACCATTGCTAATGCTTCTGCTTCAACAACTGGATTAAGTAATTTGGTGGAAGGGGTTTATACTTTACGGTTAACAGTAACAGATAATGCAGGTGCAACGGCTACTGATGATGTTACAGTAACTGTATTGGCACAACCTAATACAGGTCCTGTAGCTAATGCTGGAAATGATATTGAAATAACCTTACCCATTAACAAAGCAAATCTGGATGGCAGTGCATCTTCAGATCCTGATGGCTCAATCACGTCATTTACCTGGGTAAGAGTAAGTGGTCCTGGTGCTGTAACAATAGTTAATTCAAATACAGCTCGCCCATCTGTTGATGGCTTAAGCCAGGGATTATATGAATTTGAACTGACGGTAACAGACAACAAAGGTGCAATTGCAAAAGACCGTGTGTTGGTTAAGGTAAATAGAAAGCCCAATGCCAAGCCTTTAGCAAAAGCAAATAAAGATACCAGCGTAGCACTTACTTCAGCAAAAGCAACTCTCAGTGGCGCAGAGTCTGTTGATACCGATGGAACTATTGTAGCCTACAAATGGACACAGGTTTCTGGCCCCGCTATTGCTGCAGTGGTTACACCAACGGCTGTAGAAACAGAAGTATTAAACTTACAGGAAGGGGTGTATGAATTTGAACTGGCAGTTACAGATGATGAAGGAGATATTGCTACCACAACTGTAAAAGTATCTGTTATCAACGCTTTCAGATATAGTAAGCTCTTCAAAATTTACCCTAACCCGGCTAAGGAAGCTATACAATTGCAACTTATAGACGATGCAAAAGGCCGTTGCAGAGTATTTATTTATGATGTAAGAGGCAGAAGCGTGTTAGAAACAGAATTTTCAAAAGATCAGTCAATGCTTACAAAGGCAATTGATGTATCTAAACTTAAACCTGGTATGTATTATTTACAGGTGTTAGAATCTGATGGCAGCAGGATTATGCGTCAGTTTGTAAAACATTAAACAATATATTATTGAATTATAGAAGGCGGTTGCAAAACCGCCTTTTTTTATTTGATATTTTTTTTTAATTTCAATGTTCCATTCCTGTTTTAAACCAATGCTTTGCTAAGCTTATTTTAGTCCCGCCCGGTATTTTCTGTGCTTATTTACCAATCATTAAACTATCTGCTATGATAAGGAAACCACTACTCCTTCTATCGTTATTATTTGCATGTCTTTATGTGTCGGCGCAGCTAACACAACAAACCACCACTTACAGCGGAAACACTATTGGCTTTTACGAGTTTAAACCTGCAGACTTTGGTACCAAGCCGGCGTCTTACAAGCATCCTGTAATTATATCATTACATGGTGTGGCCGAAAGAGGAGATGGTACTACGGGGCCGGGTGGCCAGTTAATAAGAGTCTTGGATGCAGGTATTCCGCTAAAGCTTAACCAGGGTGCTACTATGCAATTTACATGGGAGGGAAACCAGGAAAGCTTTATAGTATTGGCTCCGCAAATGTCAACCACGTACAGTATCTGGCAGGAGTTTTATGTAGATGCTATGATTGCTTATGCAGCCACCATTAATAATAGCGGCAACCTTAAAGCAGATATGAACCGCATATTTCTTACCGGTTTCAGTTTAGGTGGGGGCGGATGCTGGAAATATGCCACTTCATCTGCCATTGCAGCACAAAAAATTGCTGGTATTGTTCCTGCTGCCCCATCTGGTGATGGCACAGACTTTTGTGTAATTGCAGCTAATAAAGTTGCTACATGGGCATTTCATAGTATGGATGACCCCACTATTCCTGTTTCACTAACACAAACTGCTGTTAATAGTATTAATGCATGCACGCCGCAGGTGCCGGCCAGGGCAACCTATTATACTGATGGCAGCCATGCTATATGGAATAGCCGCGTGTACGATACCTCAAATTTTTGGCACTACCCCAATATTTATCAATGGATGTTAAAAGTAAGCCGCTCTCTAAACCCCGCCACCAATCTGCCACCTGTTGCAGATATTGTTGGGGCGCCACCCAATTACACACTTACTGTGCCGGTAAAAGAAATTTACCTGGATGGAAGCGCTTCTTACGACCCTGATGATATAATTGTAAATTATGAATGGGAAAAAGTATCTGGCCCTGCTGGCTTTAATACTAATTTTTCTACCAGTACAAGGCCTACTACTTACCTGCGCCGTACCGACTTTGGTGTTGGTTTTGACCTGGGCACTTACCGTATTAAACTAAAAGTGCAGGATTATTTAACTACCAAGCGGGCGGAGATAGCGGAGGAAGTTTATATCACGGTGGCACTGCCTCCATCGGGTAATGCATTGCCTGCAGCAGATGCAGGCAATGATCTAACATTAAACCCATCCACCAGCTCCACCACCATATTTGGCAATGCCAGAGATTGGGATGGATGGATTAGTGGTAACAGCTGGACAAAACTATCTGGCCCCAATGCCGGTACCATCAGCAATGGCAATACCAACAGCCCAAGCATTAGCGGGTTAACCCTGCCTGGTGTTTATGTATATGAATACACCGTAACAGATAATAGCGGCGGCCAGGGAAAAGACACGGTTTCCATTACCAAACTCAGTTTTGCTTTGCCGCTTAGTTTTGAATTTATAAAAGCCCAAAATCTGGGTAACAGTAATTTAATTAACTGGACCACCAGCCAGGAAGTAAACAATAGCTATTTTGAAGTGCAACGTGCTGCCAACGGAAATAATTTTACAACTATTGGTGTGGTAACAGCATTCAATGGCCATAAAAACAGCTACAGCTTTACAGATGCCGCAGCATTGCAGGGCAACAGCTACTACCGTTTAAAACAGGTAGATAAAGATGGCGCATTTACCTACTCAAAAACAGTGGTGGTAAAAAACACCAATAATAAATTGGCGCTTGAGTATTTTCCTAACCCGGTAACCAGTAACCTCAGCGTTTTAATAGCCGCTGCAAATAATGGCACTGTACAGGTTTTAATTACTGATGTGCAGGGGCGTGTTGTAAAACAAGAACAATGGAATAAACAACAAATACAAGTGCGTAAAGAAATAAATGTAGCTGCATTAAAAGCCGGTAACTATCAGTTAACGGTGCAGTTTGCAAACGGACAAAAACAAACCATAAACTTTACAAAAATTTAAGAAGATGTGGTAGCCAGCCGCAACGCTTTGCGGTGCAGTTGTTGCTCGTTGCAAACCCCGATTAGGTTTGCGCAATGCCTTCGGGGCACACTTCAACTGAAGAATAAAAAGCACCAATGAAAAAATAATAATAAGAACAATACTCAATCGTAGATTTACGATTTTTAAAAGCGATGACATTGTCATCGCTTTGTTTTTTTCCACATATTGATGCATATCATGTGAGTTCAAATCTTCATTTTGTTTTTGGTATAATTATTGAAAAATATCTGCATCTTCTTAACTCCCTTTGAAAGCTACTATTAACCCACTTAGTAAGGCTGTTATTCCTTATTCAAAAGTTTGTTGTTGACGCTACTCTTGCCATCAATCATCAGGCAATAGTTATTAGTATGCGGTGGACGCACTGCAGGCTTTTAACCATTGTGATGTAACGAAAAAAAATACAGGTTTTTTTCGAATGGGAGGGTTGTTGTTACGGCAAAAATAAAATTCAATATTCTTTTAATTGCTGGTGAGTAAAGCGGTTTTGTTTTACTGCAACGGTTGGCGCAACATGTTAAACGCTGATTAGTAGTATAGCGATGCAGTGTGCGACGCAACGATGTTGAATAGTAATACAACTGCCGGTTTCAATGAAAACTCTTTACAGCCGGTAAAAACCTTTTTTGTATCACTTTAAAAACTGCATCACAAACTATGAGGACGTTTTTACTGGCTATGGCAATGCTATGCCTTGGCTTCAACGCTCTTTCCCAGCAGGTGGCAAAATCACTTACCGCCGCTAACGGAAACTTTATTGGCTTTTATGAATTTAAGCCATATGATTACAGTGCCAATCCCGGCAAAAAATATCCATTAATTATTTTTTTACATGGTGTGGGAGAACGTGGTAACGGTACCACAGAACTGAATAGGGTAACAGCACATGCCATACCCAAGTATTGCGCAGCCGGTGCTACCATGACCTTTACTTACCAGGGACAGCAACATTCTTTCTTAGTACTGTCTCCGCAGCTAAGCTCTTATTACGGAAGCTGGGAGCCGTTTTATGTGGAAGAAATGATTAAACATGCCAGGCAAAATTTACAGGTAGATACGAACCGCATTTATATTGCCGGTTTAAGTCTGGGCGGTGGCGGCACCTGGCGCTACCCAACTTATTCTGCTGCTAATGCCAAACAAATTGCAGCCATTGCACCCGTATGTGGTACCTGTGAATGGACTACCGTTTGCAATATTGCTCAAAACAAAGTAGCGGTATGGGCTTTTCATGCGCAGGATGATGGTGTGGTTGGCGTGGGCTGTACCAATGGTGCGGTAGATGCTATTAACTATTGCAACCCGCAAATACCTGCTATTAAAACAATTTACAGCAGTGGTGGCCACTGGATTTGGGATATGGCTTTTGATACCACCAATAACCGCCACACCCCTAACATGTACCAATGGCTTTTGAGTAATTCAAAAAGCGCAACACCAGCCCCTGCACCACCACCCACCAATGTGGCACCCGTTGCTAAAGCCGGTAACGATCAGGTAATTAGTTTACCTACTACCTCGGTTAATTTAGATGGTTCTGGTTCTTACGATACAGATGGTAATATTGCCAGCTATAGCTGGTCAAAAATATCCGGCCCTTCAACATATACTATTGGCAATACAGCCAGTTCTTATACCGGCGTAAACAGTTTGGCTTCTGGTGTGTACAGCTTCCGTTTACAGGTAACAGATAACTACGGGGCTGTAGCTGCCGATACTGTTTCTATTACAGTAAATACGGTTACTGGTTTGCAACCACCCGTTGCTGAAGCTGGCGGTAACCAGTCTATAGCTGCCAACAACACTGTTCTCAACTCTTGGGGTAGTTCATCGCCCAACGGCGCCATCAGTTCTTATTTATGGCAACAAATAAGTGGCCCCAATAATGCGGCATTTGATTATACGGTTTACTCAACTGCAAGAGTGAGCAGCCTTACAGAAGGTACTTACTGGTTCCGCTTAACCGTTACAGATGTTGCTGGTATGAGCGCTTCAGATTCTGTAAAAGTGGTGGTAACATTAAATAGTGGTGCTGGCCAAAACCCTGTTGCGGCAGCCGGCCCCGATCAGACCATTACCACCAGCAATACCGTTTTAAATTCGTGGGGCAGTTCATCGCCCAACGGAGTTATTACCTCTTATTTGTGGCAACAGGTAAGCGGCCCCAATACGGCAACACTTAATTATGGTACCTATGCCACTGCCTCGGTAAGTAATATGATTGCAGGGGTTTACAAATTCAGGTTAACGGTTAAAGACGCTACCGGTGCCAGCGGAAGCGATACTATGATGGTTACTGTAAACACCACTGCTGTGGCGCTGCCACCGGTGGCGCAAGCAGGCCCTTCTCAATATATTTCAGGCACCTCGGCTATATTAAACTCATGGGGTTCCACATCTCCTAATGGTCCAATAGCCAGCTACAACTGGCAACTCATTAGCGGCCCTGCAGGTGCGGTAATCAGTTACGGTAACTATGCTGTGGCAATAGTGAATAATCTGGTGCAGGGTACTTATACATTTAAATTAACTATTACAGATGTAAGCGGGGCATCAGCCACTGCCACCACTAATGTATATGTAAACGTAAACGGTGGCGGCAATACCAACAACACCAATACTGCCTATGAGCAGGGTATGGCAGCAACTAACACTAATAGCCGTGGGTTTGTTATAGAAAAAATGTACCCCAACCCCACTAAAGATTTATTGATAGTGCAACTAAATAATGACGTAAAAGGCAATGGCCGCCTGGCCGTGTATGATATGAACGGAAGGTTATTATTACAGCAGGCTGTTATTAAAACTTTTGAAAATTACAATTCAATAGTAAATATGAAAACCCTCTCTCCGGGCCTGTACCTGGTAGAAGTTAAAATTGGCGATACGTACAGAGTGATGCAGCGTATTGTTAAGAATTAATTTTACCGGAACGGAGTATAATACGATAAGGTGGCAAGCGCTAACATGGGCTTGTCACCTTTTGTATCTCCATAACAATAGATATGTTGATAGTGTTGCAGGTTATAACGTTCTTTAATTCTTCTTACTTTTTCTTCGCCGTAGCAATTAGCTCCTTCAATGTTGCCGGTAATACAATTGTTGTGTACTTGTAAACGGGTACCCATTAATTCTAATTGATGTTGCCGGCACCAATAGGCAATCCAGTTTTCTGCAGAGGCAGATACAATTACAATAGTAGCGTTCAGTGCTTTTAATTTTTCTATTTCTGCCAATGCTTTGGGGCGTATCAGTTGGGGTAATTGCTGTGCAGCAAAATCGTCGCACAGGGTTTGAAACGCCTGCACCGGCATGTTTTTAAAAAAATATGCCAGCACTTTTTCTTTAGCAGTCTGGTTGCTGATGAGGCCCAGTTTATAAGCTACCAGCCAGGGCGCCTGCAGGGCAAACCCAATATAAAAACCCCAACGCCCTTTACGAAATTTTAAAATTTCCAATAAAGTGTCTTTGGTGGTAATGGTGCCATCAAAATCAAAAAAGGCAATAGTATTCATTTGTGTTTTATTAGGTAGCCGGCAGTGGTGGGGCTATTGAGCTTTACTTGCGTCGCACACTTGTACTGCAGTACAAGTGTGCGACGCAAGAATGCTGCATCAAGTACCACTGCTTGTAACTATAATTTCATTTTCTTAAACTGAAACTCCGGAATATTTTTTATTATCAGCATAATCCAGCGCCACATCCATTTTACATATACCGTGTTCTTCTTTTTTTGTACGGCTGTAAAAACTGTTTTGGCCACCAGTGCGGGTGTGGCTGTTAATAAGCCGGGCAGTTTTAAATCTTCGGTCATTTTAGTATAAACAAAACCGGGCTTAACGGTTACCACATGCACGCCGCTTTTAAAAAGATAATTACGCAAGCCATCTAAATAAGCGGTAAAGCCAGCTTTGCTGCTGCCATAAATTAATTTAGAAGCACGGCCTCTTTCTCCAGCTACCGAGCTGATGCCGGCAATGCAGCCTTTTTGTTGCTGCTGGTAATAGGCTGCTATAATATTGAGGATGGAGACAGCGCCGGTGTAATTAGTTGCTATCATTTGCTCTGCCAGCTGCCAATTGGTAAATGCTTTGTCTTCATCGTGCATTACGCCAAATACAGAAACCGTAACATCTGGCTTTACGGGCAACGATTGAAAGAAGGTCTGGTGCGTATCATAATTCACTGCATCAAATTCGTGCAGGCTACAACTGTTGCCAGAACGTATGGCAATATCTGATTGTGCCGGTGCCAGCCGCTGCACATTGCGGGCAGCTAACTGCACATGGTACTGGTTGGCTGCAAATTCTTTGGCAATAGCCAGTGCTATATCTGAACTGGCACCAAGTATTAAAACGGTTGGCATGTTTAGCGGGGTGTTTCAGTTAATAACAACCTTTTAGATTGCACAGAGGCAAATTTATGTTTGGGGTTGTATTTATTTATGATGCTGATAAATTTTGATAGCTGCGGGTAGCCTGCCTGTAAAACCGAGGGCTGCATACGTGCATCTTTACTCATGTATAAGCGGCCGCCGTGTTTTAAAACCAATTGATCCAGTTCATCGCAAAACTCAAATAAGCCTTTACGAACCGGAAAATCCAACGCCAGTGTATAGCCTTCAGTAGGAAAAGAAATCATGCTTTCCTGTTTACCAAAAACTTTTAATACGGCTAAAAAAGAGCCCAGCCCTTCGTTGCTGATGCGGTGTAAAATTTCAATTAAACCGTCTTTAGCATGCAGGGGTAATACAAACTGGTATTGTATAAATCCTTTTTTGCCATAACCGCGGTTCCAATGTAAAATGGCATCCAGCGGATAAAAGAATGGCTCGTAAGAAACCACGTTGTTAATTTCTTTCTTGAAATTTTTACCGTAGTATAAAAAATTAAAAGCTTTTACAGTAAACTGGTTCAACACCCAGGATGGCAGATTAAACGGAAAAGTGATTTGCTTTTTTTTAGGTAATTGCAATGGTGCTTTTTTCTGTGCATCACTTAAATCGTTGATTGTAGCATGCTCGCCTAAAATTAAAATACTGCGCCCAAACTGTTTTCCTTTTTTCAGGCAATCAATCCATGCTACAGAATAGGTGGCGTGTTTATGTTCTTCAAACAACTCTAATATATGATCCAGGTTGCGGGCTTTAATTTGCTTTTGTTTAATGTAAGCCGTCTCCACTTTTTTAAGCCTGAATTTTACACGGGTTATTACACCGGTTAAACCCATGCCGCCGCAGGTAGCTTCAAACAAATCGGGTAAAAGAGTGGGGGTGCAGGTGGCAATGCTGCCATCTGCCAGCAATACATCCATTTCTACAATGTGGTTAGAAATACTGCCATCCACATGATGATTTTTTCCATGCACATCGCTGGCAATGCCACCGCCAATGGTAATGTATTTGGTGCCGGGGGTTACTGGTAGAAACCATCCTTTAGGTACAATAATATCCAGTATGTCTGATAATAATATGCCTCCCTGGCATTCAAAAACACCGGTGCTGGTATCAAAAGAAAGTACTTTATCAAACTTTAAAGTAGAAAGTGTGGTATCGGCTAAAGAAGCATCGCCATAGCAGCGGCCGTTGCCGCGGGCCACCATTTCTTTTTTTTGTGCTACTACCTGTTGCAACTCTTCAATAAACTGAAAGCTGCGTTCATCAGACTCCATAACAGGATAGTTTCCCCAATTAGCTATTTCTTTACGCATCATGAAAAAATTGATTGATCCTTCAGGTATAAAATCGCATAAAAGGCAGCAATCCATCCGATGATTGAAATTTGTATAAAGCGGTCTTTATACAAAACTTCAGTGGGCGAACCGGCTTCGTTTTTTACCAGCGTTATCTGCAGGTAACGCATTAAACCGGCAATTACAAAGATACAGGTATAATAAAGGTGGTGGTTGCCCAGGCGGGCATAAGTAACCGGCGATACACAGTACATGATATAAGTCATTATAATAATGGCACTAAACATGGCCAGCATACTGTTTAAAAAATCTACATTATAACCCTTGATGGCTTTGCGCATGTCAATGCCGGTTTCCATTTTCAACAGTATATCATCTCTTCTTTTGCCAATGGCCATAAACAATGCTAATAAAAATACCATCAGGTTCAGCCATACAGATACATCAACCTGTGCAATATAGCCGCCCGATTTTACCCGGAAAGAAAAGCCGGAGGCCACAATTAAAATATCCAGTATAGGAATGTTTTTTAAACCAAAAGAGTATGCCACATTCAGGGCAAAATAAGTGCTTAGTAAAAAAATGAAACGGTAATTAGCATCTGCATACCAGGCCAGCGTTATACCTGTTATAAATAAAATAATTGCTGTTACAATAGCGGTTGCCGGTTTAATATCGCCAGAGGGCAGCGGTCTGAATTTTTTCTTGGGGTGCTTTTTGTCGTCTTCAATATCCCGGTAATCGTTAATAATATAAACAGTACTGGCTACAAAAGAAAAAGCAAAAAAGCCAGCCACTAAATGCTCCAGCCGGGAAAGCTCAAATACTTTACCTGCAAAAAATACAGGAATAAAAAGGAAGAGGTTTTTTGCCCAATCCTTTGGACGTACCAGTTTAATGATAGGGGGCATGCTTTTTAAGTTGCGGCACAAGATACTTCATAATGTGCTTGCGTGCAATACCCACAACCGGTATAATTAATTAAGAAGCCTAACAAAACAAACCGTTCATGCACGTCATTAAGCATAGTGTATTATTTTAGCGGCCAAATAACCCCCAGATATGAAGAAACTGTTAAGCCTTGCCGAGATATTGATGATTGTAGCACTGGCTTTTGTGCCTTTAATGGGCTCTTTCCCGTATCGCTTCAATATATTTTTAAGCTATGAAGGTGCTTACCGCTTGTACGATGGACAGGTGCCTTATAAAGATTTTGGTATGCCCCTGGGCTATATGTATTGGGTGGTGCCGGCTGTATTCTTTAAAATTTTTGGGCCTTATATGATGAGCCTGGTGAAAGCACAGGTTTTTTTAAATATTGTAGGCGGTCTTTCTTTCAGATCTGTTTTAAAGTCGCTTAAGGTAAATGAAGGTATCCGTTTCATGTCCATACTGTTGTTTATTATTTCCTATTCATTTTTAAATTACTGGCCCTGGTATAACAATACCGTTATTATTTATGAGTTGGTAGCCATTGCAATGCTGCTGAAATTTATTTTCAACCCGCAGGCAAAATGGAAATGGGTATGGCTTTGTTTAAGTGCTGTATTTGTTTTCTTTTCTTTCTTTACCAAGCAAGATGGTGGCGGCATGGCTTTTTTAGTATGCTTTTTTGTTTTGTCGTACAATGCCTGGCAGCAAAGAGACTGGAAGCAACCACTGGTGTTTTTAGCAGCACTGTCCATCACCGGGCTGATAATGATATTGCCTTTACTCTCTCATAATTTTGGATACTGGTTTAATTACGGACAACCACCTCATACTTCAAGATTTTCGTTCAGAGATATTGCGGAAGATTTTTTTAACAGCAGTCAATGGATAAAATTCTATGTCTTTATTATTCTTTTGTTGTTACTGGCTTACATCAAATCTTTTAAAGTATTTTTGAAAGATCAGCACAAAATGGTATTTACACTTTTAACACTGGGCATGCTGGTAGAAGCAGCCATCTTTCAAACCACCAGCTATATTCCCCCCGATAACAATATTTTCTTTCACAGCTTTGCCATAGCTTTTATACTGGCTATGAGTGCTCCTTTTTTGCCGGTAGATTTTACTCAGTTTAAAACAGTGTTTATTGGTGTGGTGGGCATTATGTTGTGGTGGAGCAGTGCATACTGGAAGTATATAGAAAAGTATGTGGTAAAACCCGCACCTGCTATTACCCATACAGATGGATTGGTAAATAAAAAAACATACCTGATAACCACGCCAGATACTACTGATGTGCCGGCACACCTTTGGCGCAAAGTGCCTTACAAAGCATTTGGTAATATGTTATTGCCTGGCCCCACGGCAGATGGCATAGACAGGCTGCTGAATATGCCATTGGTGAAAAATAATAAAAACCTGCAGGTGTTAAACATGACAGAGTTAACACCGTTGGTACACGAAATGCAATACAAGCTGGAGCAAAGTCCCGATTATCCATTATGGTATCATAAAGGCGTGGGTATGTTTCAAAAAGAAACCGACATGTTTGTAAACCGTATTAAAAATAATTATTACGATATCGTACTGTTTGAATACATCCCCTATCTTAATAATTTCTATCCCTTTCAGGTAAGAGATGCCTTGTTGCAACAATATGATAAGGTAGATGTATTTACGGCACCTCGCAAACCATCTATGCAGGCTTGGGTAGAAGTGTATGTTAAGAAAAAACCAGTGGGTAGCCGGCAGTAGCAATTGGCTCAGCATCGTTGCGTCGCACTCTTCAGCAATAGCGCAATAAGCAACATTAATATATACAGGAGTGCTTTTTTGCAGCACTCCTGTATCATTTCATATTCAGCTATCCAAAATGCAAGTTCAGCTAGCTTCAGTTGTAACGGAGTTTAATTGCTGCTAATTTGGTGTATCATTATTTTCTAACCATTTAAAACACCAATTATGAAAAAGCTATTAATTGCCTGCCTGGTACTGGCGCTGGCATCTTGCACCAAACAAACCATTACAGACGATGCAACTGCTTTAAACCGCAGGGGCGGAGGCACCGGCGTAGAAGACAATAACCCGGCTGTGCCTGCAGCTGTGTTAAATGCATTTGCTGCCAACTTTGGGACCACTCCGGTACAGCAATGGAAGCTGCGCAATGATGGTACCTGGCGGGCACATTTTACCCGTAATGGTATTGCCTGGGAGGCTACTTTTAAAGCAGATGGCACATTGGTAAAATCAGAGCCGGCATAATGGCTTAAAACAAAATCCAATAGCCTGCAAAAAAATAAGGGCGCCAACTGGCGCCCTTATTTTTATTTATCTGTAAATACTTTTACGGGTTGCAGGTAATAATCTGTTATTGTTGTAAAACTTTTTTTATGGGTTTGCCATACCGGTTGCTGCTCAATCATTTTCTTTAAAGCAAAATCTGTGGCGTAATCCTGGCTGCGCCAAGGAAAGGCCAATGCTACATAACCACGCTCATTAATGGTATAAGCTATTACAGCATCTGTATCGTTAATTTTTTTGGCCGCTACCAGTTCTGCAACACGCTCTTTTATATAATTTTTTAAAGCCGTAGCTCCTCCGGGAAAACCGGGTTCTTCTTTAATGCCGTTAATACGTGTGGCATCAACAGATGCCATAATATATATTTTTTCTGTACCAGTTAACAGTAAACCGTTTTGGTAGGTTTCTTTTATGTAATTAAACGGTCCAATGCGGCGCAGCCATAACCCGTGTTTTTTGTTTTGTATGTATTGCCCGCATTCTTCTACCCAACCGGGGTTGGTATAGGTGGCAGCCCAGCCATGTTTGTTTTTAAAGCTGCTGTCTGAATAGGTGGTAAAGTTTGTACAGTAATCTTTTTTCTGGTAAGTATAATGTATAAAGGCAGTATCGTTGTGCTTATAATATACCTGCAGGTGCGTGGCTTTTCTTTCTTCTGTTGCAATATTTGCTTTATTCGTCCATTGTGTGGCTAGCACGGTTTGTGCTTGTGCGGTAATGCCTGTAATAAAGCATAGTATGGCAATAATTGGTTTTAATAACATAGGTAATTGTATAGGTATTGCAGAATATTGTTATGCGGTAAAAGTGTGCGACGCAACGGCTGCTGCCATTGGCATTACTGCCGGCACCACTATTTTTTTACCGGTAAGTATGTTTGTGCGTTACCATTCTTTTAATGCGCTTTACAAATCCTTTCCACAACCCGCCATCAATCTGAATGCGTCTGTCTGTGGTCCATACCAGCGCTTTTGTTTTAGTTACATAATGCAGTTTGCCAAAGCCATTGTTGCGCAGCTTTAATGCCAGCCAGCCATCTTCGTTAGAGCCGGGCGGGTGGTTAAAGCCATCTACCTGTATGCCCTGTTCTTTTTTAAAACCAGAGTTAAAGCCGTATACGTTTACTGCTTCTTCTCTGAAGGTTTTATTAAGCCAACGCATAAAGTCGGCGCTGTACTCGTAAAAAAAATACACCATGCGAGATGTGCCTGCTGTGGGTATAAAAGAAAAGCGGCCGTATACAGAGGTTATTTTATCGTTATCTAACGGGCTAACCATCAGTTCCACCCAATGGGGCGGATACAAGGTATCTGCATCTGCATTTAAAATATATTTTCCGCGGGCCACTTTAAGGCCGGCGTTTCTTGCGGGTGTAATGCCCTGTGTGGTTTCTGTAATACAAACAGCACCGGCTGCTTTGGCCAGGGCTTCGGTGGCGTCTTTAGAATTATTGTTTACAATTATTACTTCTACCGAGCGGTTGGTTTGCTGTTGGCTGAGACAGCTGAGTGTTTTAAGAATAGAGTCTTCTTCGTTGTATGCGGGTATTACCACAGATACTTCGGGCTGCCCGTGCAGCAGGCGTTGAAAGCCTTGTTGCATTTGAGACAAGCGTTGTTCCAACTCCTGGCGGCTCAGGTCGTTTTGTTTAATATTATCTGGTATACCAATGGGTCGCATAACAAAAGAAATATTTAGGGTTGTATAGTAACGTTAAAACAATAAAAGTATTGAGAGGCGGCGGCAAAAACAATTATTGTGCGGGGCTGGGCTTCAGGTCAATTAATTTTAATTGCAGAGAGGTGTTGCCGTTCCACTCATTCAGGTCTAATGTAAAAACCACATCTACGGGTTTTTTATCTTTCAGCAGATTGTATTTATTTGCCATGCCAAAGCCAATACCATTAAACACCACACCATTTTGCTGCAACGATACTTTTAAATGTTCTTCTTTTACAATTTTGCTCCAGCCATTATCAGTTACATTGCGCACCAAAAAAACGGGCCGCATATTTTCGGGGCCAAAAGGCTCCATCTGGCAAAGAATTTTATAGAAAGTGGGCTGTAAATCGGTAAAGTTTACTTCTGCATCAATGGTTATTTGAGGGCTTAGCAAATGGGGTTCTATGGTAGCACTTACCACCTCTTCAAACCGGTTGCTAAAGGGAATTACCTGTTCTGGTAAAAGCGTCATACCGGCTGCGGCAAAATGGCCGCCATAACCCAGCAGGTGTTCTTTGCAGGCATGTATGGCTTCATACAGGTTAAAGCCGGGTACACTACGGCCGCTGCCGGCTGCATAATCACCAGATTGTGTTAGCACAATAGTTGGGCGGTAATAGTGTTCAATCAGTCTGGATGCTACAATACCCACCACCCCCTTATGCCAATGCGGTTGGTATACCACGGTGGTTTTTCTTTCTTTCCAGTTGCTGTTACTGTCAATCAGGTTTAAGGCTTCTTCAGTAATTTGCTTGTCGGCTTCTTTGCGGTCTGTATTATCATTATGCAGCATTTCAGCAAACTGCGTGGCTTTTTCTTCGGTGGTGGCTAAAAAAAGTTCTACGGCTTTGCGGGCATCATCCATGCGGCCGGCGGCATTTACCCGTGGCGCAATCATAAATACCAGATTGGTAATATGTATTTCTTTTGTAAGACCGCTAAGCTTTATAAGCGCTTTTATACCGGCATTGGGGTTTTTGTTGGCTTTTTCTAAGCCATAGTAAGCAATAATTCTGTTTTCGCCGGTCATTGGTACAATGTCAGCAGCAATAGCGGTGGCAATTAAATCAAAATAATCTCTTTCCAGGTGCCCCTCCAGATTCAGGTACTCACATAAAGCCGAAATGAGTTTAAAACCCACTCCACAGCCACAGAGTTCTTTATACGGATATGTACAATCGGTTTGTTTGGGATTTAAAATTGCCACAGCGGGTGGCAGTATTTTATCGGGCAAATGGTGGTCGCACACAACAAAATCAATACCCAGTTCTTTGGCGTAAGCAATCAGGTCGGCCGATTTTATGCCACAGTCCAATGAAATAATTAGGGTGAACCCTTGTTCTTTTGCAAAATCAATTCCTGCTTTAGAAACTCCGTACCCTTCCCGGTATCGGTGGGGAATATAAAAGTCTAAATACTGGCTATCGTAAATGCGGGTTAAAAAGTGATACATACAAGCCACAGAAGTGGTGCCATCCACATCATAATCTCCAAACACCAGTATTTTTTCGTGGTTGGTAAAGGCATTTACAATTCTATCAACAGCCTTTTGCATATCCTTCATCAGCCATGGGCTGTGCAGGTCAGATAATTGGGGTCTGAAATATTTTTTAGAAAGATCAAAGTTGTTAAGACCGCGTTGCACCAGAATTTTACAAAGCACGGGGTTTATGCCCAGCTCTTTTTGCAAGGCAGTTACCTTATCTGCATCAGCAGTTACTATATTCCAACGTTTTTCCAATACAATTTTTTTAGAGGTGCTGCCAACCAGCGTATTTCATAGCATCACCGTTGCGTCGCACACTGCAACGGCAGTATCTGTAGCAGCCGTTTAGTATTTACGGTCGGTAGTATAGCGCACCAGTTCTTCTAAAGAGGCCCTGGTTTCACTTTCCGGAAATTCATGTAAAAGATTCATCGCTTTATCCCGGTATTCTTCCATAACTTTTTGTGCATACGCAATGCCACCATGTTCTTTCACTGCAGCAATCACCACTTCAATCTTTTCTTTCCGGCGGTTATCATTTTTTAAAATATAAATAAGCTCTTTTTTTAATGAGCGGCTGCAAGTATTAAGGGTGTAAATAATGGGTAGGGTTAGTTTTTTTTCTTTAATGTCGTTTCCGGTAGGTTTACCAATATCCTCATTGCCGTAATCAAATAAATCGTCTTTAATTTGAAAAGCAAGTCCAACGCATTCACCAAACTGCCGCATTTTCTCAGTTTGCAGTTGGTTTTGGGTGGCAGACCAGGCACCAGCCGCACAACCTGCAGATAATAAAGAAGCTGTTTTATTCCGTATTATCTCAAAATACACTTCTTCGCTCAGGTTCAGGTTACGGGCTTTTTCAATTTGAAGCAGCTCTCCTTCACTCATTTGTTTCACTGCCCCCGACAAAATCTTCAAAATTTCAAAATCGTCGTTATTGAGGGATAGAAGTAAACCTTTAGAAAGCAAATAATCTCCCACCAGCACTGCCACCTTATTCTTCCAAAGTGCATTAATAGAAAAAAAGCCCCTTCTTTCATACGATTCATCCACCACATCATCATGAACCAAGGTTGCAGTATGTAATAATTCAACCAGGCTGGCTGCCCGGTAGGTGGCATCGGTAATAGGGCCACAAAGCTTGGCTGAAAGTAATACAAACATGGGCCTCAACTGTTTACCCTTGCGTTTTACAATGTATCGCATAATGGTATCCAGCAGCGAAACATGGCTTTTTGCCGATTCGTTGAAGACTTTTTCAAAAACAACCAGCTCCTGGCTGATGATGGCTGGGGGTAATTTCATTGATTTGTAAAGAGGGGGCAAATTACGATAACATTTTTATTCTGAGTGGTGCAACTTACCGAAAGGCAAAATTGTCTCAAAGCCGTGAAATGCAATAACATGCAGATTTCGCTTAATGGTAAAAAAATTTGGTATATTTTAACTAATTGATATTTTTGCAAATAACCGCATTTAGTATTCGAATTAAAATCCTCATAAAAAACAGTTATGGCAAGCAAAAAGTACAAGTTTCTCTTAGGTCTGATGTGTCTTTTAGTGTCAGGAGCTTATGCCCAGATTGGCTCAGCTTACGACATTAAAGATTCATCCCTTATCCCCACAAAAAGACAACCTCAACACAACGAGTTTTTACAGAACGCTTATCCTTTCCCGGCTAAGCCTCGTAACCAGTGGGAAATTGGTGTTAAAGTTGGAACTCCTACAGTAAGTGGTGATGTTCCTTCTGTATTCCCAACATTTGGTTTTGGCGCACATGTTCGTAAAGCTTTCGGCTATGTATTCTCTATGCGTTTAGAATACATGCACGGAACTGCTAAAGGGTTGCATTGGTTAGGTGCCAGCAACTACGGCAAGAACACTGCATGGACAAATAATGGTTACGTAGCAAGAAGAGTTTCTGCAGCTGGTGATCGTTTACCAGAAGTTGACAAAGTTTTCTACAACTACAAAACTGTTATTAACGACCTGTCTTTACAGGGTATGGTTACTCTTAATAACCTGCGTTTCCACAAATCTAAAACTGGTATCAATTTTTACGGATTTGCTGGTGTAGGTGCTTCTGTTTATGAAACTAACATTAATGCATTAAATGGTGGAGCCCGTTATAATTTTAATGGTATTGCAAATGGTACCCATGCAGACAGAAAAGACAAGAAAAATGAATTGAACAATTTACTGGATGATAGTTACGAAACTCCGGCTGATAATCAGGGAGATCGCCGTCCTAAATTGTTTGGAAATACATTAAAACCTTCTGGTACTGTAGGTGCTGGTGTGGCCATCCGTTTAAGCAAAAGAATTAATCTGGCTATAGAAGACAGACACACTTTTGTAAAAGACGATTTATTAGATGGTCAGCGTTGGCAAGAACAAGCTTGGGGTGATGCTGTATTAACCCGTGATTTTGATTCTTACAACTATTTCTCAGTTGGTTTAAATGTAAACCTGGGTGCTAAATCTACAGAACCTCTATGGTGGTTAAACCCATTGGATTATGCTTACAACGAGCTGAACCAGCCTCGTCATATGAAGTTCCCCAAGCCTGTATTGGATGACAATGATGGTGATGGTGTAACTGACCAGTTTGACTTAGAGCCAAACACTCCTCAAGGTGCTCCTGTAGATGCGCACGGTGTAAGCCGGGATACTGATGGTGATGGTGTACCTGATGTAAAAGATAAAGAATTAATCACTCCAACGCAATGCCAGCCGGTAGATGCTGATGGTGTTGGTAAATGTCCTCCTCCTGCTTGCTGCGATGAGATTAAAAAGTGGGTTGAAGAAAACAGCTTTACTAAGAAAGGTTGCCAGATTGGTGATTTACCAAGCGTTTCTTTCAGCGGCCGTTCTGTGGTATTAAGCAACGATGCAAAAGCTGTTTTAGCCACTGTAGCTGCTAAAATGAGAAACAACCCTGATTGTAAAGTAGCCGTAGTTGGTTATGGCGAAAGCAGCAAATCTGCACAACAGTTAAGCTGGGATAGAGTAAATGCTGTTATCAGCTACCTGGTTGAAAAAGAAGGTGTGAGTGCAGATCGTTTTGTTTTCATGCACAGCCAGGCTAATGGCGATGCGAATACTGTAGATTTAAGAGATGGTACCGGCGAAGAAGGTCCTAGCACCGTTCCTGCACCGCATCCAAACTTAAGAAGAAAGAAATAACTACTTTTTGCTTATGAATAATGAAACCCTCCCTTTTTTGGGAGGGTTTTTTATGTAATCCTTAACTAGGGCCGTTTGGCTTCCTTATTTTTTCCTTCCATATTTGCTTTAAAATAGTAACTTTGCCCACTTTTATGAGAATATTCGCAGCCTTATTGTTGTTGTCTTTTTTTGCACTGGGTGCCTGCTCAAAGTTCAGCAAGGTGCAAAAAAGTAAAGATTATGAGTACAAGCTTAAAATGGCTGACCAGTATTATGAAGCTAAAAAGTACCATTACGCACAACAGCTTTATGAAGAGCTTTTCCCGGTTTTCAGAGGAACCGACCGCTTTGAGGACCTATACTATAAGTATGCATTTTGTGCGTATAATCTGAAAGATTATTTAAGCGCAGAAAATCTGTTTAAATCTTTTGTAGAAGTTTTTCCGAATAGTAAGAAGTCTGAAGAAATGGATTATATGCGGGCCTACACCTATTACAAGCAATCGCCCAAGTTAGAGTTGGATCAAACCAATACCGCAAAGGCAATTGGGTTTATGCAAACTTTTATTAACACGCATCCGGGTTCTGCCCGTAATAAGGAAGCTGCAGAAATAATTGATAAGTGCCATGCTAAAATGGAGTTGAAAGAGGAACGGAATGCGGCATTATATTATAATGTTGGCCAGTACCGGGCAGCGGCCGTTGCCTATACTAACCTGATGAACGAGTTTCCGGATTCTGAGAAAAGTGATCAATATAAGATACTGGTTATTAAATCCTACTTTCAGTTTGCAGAAATGAGTGTGGATACCAAAAAAGAAGAACGTTTTGAAAAGGTAATGGCTGAATGTAACGATTTTATAGACCGTTTTCCAGAAAGTAAGTATTTGAAAGACGCCGAAAAGTATTTAAATTTATCGACTAATAATATTAAAACGCTGAAAAATGAGCAGGTTAAGAAGACAACTTAGTGCAAGTACCACCAACGTGGTTGAAACAAAAAACCTTTCTGAAATAAAGGCTAAAACAGGTAACCTGTACGAGTCTATTGCTATTATAGCAAAAAGATCTAACCAGATTAATATTACTTTAAAAGAAGAGCTGCATAATAAATTAGAAGAATTTGCCAGCCATACTGATAGCCTGGAAGAAATTCATGAGAATAAGGAGCAGATAGAAATATCAAGAGCATATGAGCGTATGCCCAACCCCGCACTGTTAGCTACCGCTGAGTTTATGGATGATAAAGTTTATTATCGCCGTAACGAGGATAATTTATTCAGTTAATTACAATATTTGTTGGCTAAGCGACGGACATTCATCCGTCGCTTTTTTATTTTCGTTTATTAATAAATTGCTGCTTTAAGCAACCATGCACCAGTGTGCGACGCAAGAATGCCGGGCTTAGCACTTTTGCCGGTAACAGTATTTTACCAGCATTAAAACCAGCGGCAACATTCTTGCGACGCTCCGTTCAACGGCAGTGCAGCTATATGGCACATTAAATGAAAAGGGTTAATTTTATTACATGCTAAAGGGAAAGAAAATATTATTAGGAATTACGGGAAGCATTGCTGCGTATAAGGCAATTGTATTGGTAAGAGAATTGATAAAAGCAGGGGCAGAAGTTAAAGTGATAATGACGCCTGCCGCAAAAGATTTTGTTACTCCGTTAACACTCTCTACTTTATCAAAAAACACGGTACTGGCAGATTTATTTGATGAAGCCAGTTGGGCCAACCACGTAATGTTAGGCCGTTGGGCCGATGTAATGCTGATTGCCCCTTTAACCTGCAATACACTTGCAAAAATGAGTTATGGCCAGTGTGATAATTTATTAATGGCTATTTATTTGTCTGCTACCTGCCCGGTTGCTGTTGCGCCAGCCATGGATGAAGATATGTGGCACCATGCCACCACAAAAGAAAATCTGAAACGATTGAAGGAGCATGGGGTATCTGTCATTCCGGTAGAGAAGGGAGAGTTAGCCAGTGGCCTTTTTGGAGATGGAAGAATGGCTGAGCCAGCGTATATTATAGATTATATTGGGCAACATTTTTTTTTAGAAAAAGACTTGGTGGGTAAAAAAGCAATTGTAACAGCTGGCCCCACTTATGAGCCCTTAGACCCTGTGCGGTTTATAGGTAATCATTCATCTGGTAAAATGGGAGTTGCCATTGCAGATGAGCTGGCACGCCGTGGTGCCGCTGTAACATTGATATTAGGGCCTTCTGCCGTAAAGCCAACGATGGGTAGTGTTAACTTACAAAAGGTGCAAACAGCTGAACAAATGTATGATGCTGCTATGAATGCTTTTGAAACAACAGACCTTGCAATAATGTCTGCAGCCGTAGCAGATTATACACCCACTACAAAGGCTCCGGAAAAAATTAAAAAAACAGGCGACAACCTGCATATTGAACTAACCAAAACAAAGGATATTTTAAAAAGCCTGGGCGCTGTTAAAAATGGCAAACAACTATTGGTTGGTTTTGCCCTTGAAACCAATAATGAAAAGGAATATGCACTGGATAAGCTAAACCGGAAAAATGCCGATATGATTGTATTAAATTCTTTAAACGACGAAGGGGCCGGGTTTGGGCACGATACCAATAAAATTACCATTTTTGAAAAAGGAGGAAAGGAATTTGCCTATGAGCGCAAGCCTAAGCAACAAGTGGCCCGCGATATCGTTGATAGAATAGTAAAAATGATGTATGCGTAAATATGTTCTTATAATTGCTTTGTTTGCCGGTAGTGTAAACTGTTTGCAGGGGCAGGAGCTGGAGGCAAGAATTACTGTAAATGCTCAAAGAGTAAGTACGCAGGTAGATCGTAAAATATTTCAAACACTGCAAAACTCACTCAACACATTTTTAAAAAACCGCCGGTGGACCAACGACAAATACCAGGCGAATGAAAAAATAGTTTGTAACTTTTTTTTAAACATCAGTGAGGTTGTAGATAATAATATTTTTAAAGCCTCTTTAACCATACAAGCTGCAAGACCGGTTTATAATTCTAACTACGAAAGCCCATTGGTTAATTTTATTGATGAATTTGTTTCTTTCAGGTATGTGGAATATCAACCCATTGAGTTTAATGAGAACAGGGTAAGTGGCAACGACCCGCTGGTATCTAACCTCACAGCCGTTTTAGCATATTATGTGTATATAATTTTGGGGATGGATTACGACTCTTTTGCATTGCGGGCCGGAGACCCTTATTTTCAAAAAGCCCTGAACATTGTAAACAACTCGCCAGATGGCCGTGAAATTTCCGGCTGGAAAATGAGTGATGGATTGAGAAACCGCTATTTTTTGGCAGATAATCTTACCAATAGCCGCTATGCATTAATACATGATGCTATTTACAGCTATTTCAGGCTTGGTTTGGATGTGATGTATGATAACGAAACCGAAGGAAGAACTGCCATAATTAACACCCTTAATTTTTTAAATAATATTAATACCGAAACACCCAACACCATGGGATTACAGTTTTTTTTCCAGGGTCGTTCATCAGAATTAATAGGTGCTTTTAAGAAATCTTTACCCGATGAGAAAAGCCGGGTGCGGGAATTACTTATTAAATTAGACCTTTCCAGCGCAAACAAATACAGCCAGGAATTGAAATGATGAAAAGCTACCTGATATTATTAATAACACTATTATTGGCCGCCGCTTGCAGCAATACTGATAAAATTCCTGCAGACATTATACCGAAACAAAAGATGGAAACCATATTGTGGCAGTTGTTGCAAACGGATGAGTTTCTAAACAGTTATGTACTGAAAGATTCTACCACCAATGCTGATAAGGAACGTATGCAGCGTTACAATGAAATTATGCGGTTAAATAAAACCACTGAACAAGAGTTTAAAAAAAGTTACGATTACTACATGGCACATCCATCAATAAGTAAAGTAATGTTTGATTCTTTAGGGGTTAGAGGAAACCGATTGCGTACAGAAGGGTTTAAACCCAAAAACAAACCCATTATTGCCAATTGATTTATTGTTGGTAAACCATGCTTCTTACTTTTACAGTATAAAATTGCCTCAAATATGAATAAGGTTGTAGCCAATGCAACAGCAGCAATACAAGATATTAAAGATGGGGCCACCATAATGCTGGGTGGTTTTGGCTTGTGTGGCATACCAGAAAATAGTATTGCCGCTCTTGTATCAAAAGGAGTTACCAATCTTACCTGTATTTCTAACAACGCCGGAGTAGATGATTTTGGACTGGGCCTTCTTTTAAAAACAAGGCAGATAAAAAAAATGATGAGCTCTTATGTGGGCGAAAACGAAGAATTTGAACGCCAGTTGCTGAGCGGAGAATTGGAAGTAGACCTGATTCCACAAGGCACGCTGGCCACACGTATTCAAATGGCGGCTATGGGCATACCTGCTTTTTTTACACCCGCCGGTGTGGGCACCGAAGTGGCGGCAGGAAAAGAACAACGTAATTTTAATGGTAAAGATTATTTGATGGAACATGCATTGCATGCTGATTTTGCCATTGTAAAAGCATGGCGGGGCGATACAATGGGTAACCTTGTTTTTAGAAAAACCACCCGTAATTTTTCCACCTCTATGGCAAAAGCCGGCACTATTACCATTGCAGAAGTAGAAGAGTTGGTTGAACCGGGTATGTTAGACCCGGACGATATTCATGTAGCGGGTATTTATGTACACCGCATATTTAAGGGTACTAATTATGAAAAAAGAATTGAACGCAGAACAGTACAAATAAAACGATAGAAAATTAATTATAAGCGGGTTTTAATAAAGCTGCACATGGCTTTGTGGTTGAAGTGAGCCCCGAATGCAAGGTACAAATACGGTCGGGGTTTTCAACCAGCAACTACTGCCGCAGCCGGGTTTGCAGCTGGTAACACAATAACTATTCAATTATTTTTATGGCATTAGATAAATACGGTATTGCAAAACGCATTGCACAAGAACTAAAGGATGGTATGTATGTAAACCTGGGCATTGGCATACCCACACTGGTGGCAAATTATATACCTGCTGGTATGAGCATAATGATGCAGAGTGAAAATGGTATGTTGGGTATGGGGCCATACCCTGTTGAAGCAGCTATTGATGCCGATTTAATTAATGCCGGCAAAGAAACCGTTACCGTTTTGCCGGGCGGTGTTTTTTTTGACAGCGCAGAAAGTTTTGGAATGATACGTGCCGGAAAAGTAGATCTTACTGTGTTGGGCGCCATGGAAGTTAGTGAAACAGGTGATATTGCTAATTGGAAAATTCCGGGTAAAATGGTTAAGGGTATGGGCGGTGCCATGGATTTGGTGGCCAGTGCAAAAAACATAATTGTGGCAATGATGCATACCAACCCTAAAGGAGAATCTAAATTATTGCCCCAATGTAATTTGCCGTTAACAGGTATTAAATGCGTTAAAAAGATAGTTACAGAAATTGCCGTACTGGCAGTTACCCCTAACGGATTTGAACTTTTAGAAAGGGCGCCTGGCATCAGCGTGGAAGAAATAAAAAATAAAACTGCTGGTAAATTAATAATAAACGGTACTATACCAGAAATGAAATTATAATGAAACCAGCAGTGTTGCTTTGGGCAGCGCCTGTTGCGTCGCACACTTGTGCTGCAGAAAATTTATGAAGCTTTATTAGTCAATTAAATTATTTTTTACAGCAAAAAACACCAGACCTGCGGTATTTTTTGCACCAAAGCGTTCCATCAGCCGGTCTTTAATAGACTCAACAGTTCGGGCACTAACCTCTAGTTTTTGGGCAATTTCCTGTGCTGTAAATTCCATACAGATGTATTTAATTACATCTCTTTCGCGGTCGCTAATAGTAATTTCGTGGTTAAGGTTGGGGGCTGCTTTTTGTTTATTGTGCGATTTTTTTAGCAAAATTCTGTTTACAAAGTTGTTAAGGTAATAACCCTTGGCCATTACCTCCAGTATAGCCTGTTTAATTTCCTGCGGTTCGGCACTTTTTAATAAATACCCGTTGGCGCCCACTTCCATCATATGGCTTACGTAGCGTTCATCTTCAAACATGGTAAGACAAATAATATGAATTTGGGGAAATTGTTTGGCCACGTATTTAGTGGTTTCAATGCCATCTTTCTGGGGCATTCTTAAATCCATCAGTATAACATCTGGTAATGTAGCATCCGGAATCTGGAGGGCATCAATTAATTCCTGGCCGTTTTCGGCTTCAATAATAAATTCAATATTAGGGTAAGGACGTAATGATAGAATTACTCCTTTCCTGAATATTTTGTGATCATCAGCAATAGCTACTTTTATTACTCCCATAGGTATGAAGTGATATTGGAAATGCTAAAATAAGCATTATAAACGTAGAAACACACAATTACTTGTGTAAAAGCCTATTGTACTTCATTGGGCTCCCGGTTCAGGTCGATGGTAACCTTGTAATAAGTTTGTGAGGCATCTTTTTCAAATAAAATACCAGCATTTAAGAGTTTTAACCGGCTTTGAATATTCTTTAAACCCAGGCCAACTGCGCTCTTGTTCAGCTTTTCAAAATCGGTTTGGGTAAGGCCCCTGCCATCGTGGTGCAGGCGTAAAAAGAAACGTTCTCCATTAATATTTTGTGTTACATGAATAAAGCTGGCATTGCTATGTTTTAAAACATTGTTCACCAGTTCTTGCAACACCCTGAATAATATCAGCTCTTGTTCTGGCTTAAGCCGTTCGCGGTAGTCATGAAAGCGGCAACTGGCATTTACGCTGCCGCTGCCACTAATTTTTTGAAATAAATCGTTAACCGCACTTTCTAAACCAAAGTTTTTTAAAGTAGGGGGCATCAGGCTGTGCGAAATATTGCGTATCAGCTGAATGGTATCGTCTATAATTTGTTTGGCGTTGTATATGCTTTGTAGCTGGGTGGCTTTATCCAGGTTTACCAGATTTTCGTTCAGGTAAAGTCTTGCCGTAGCCAGTAGGGGCCCTGCGTCATCATGCAAATCAGCCGCCAGCCGCTGGCGTTCTTCCTCCTGTAGCTTAATAGAGGCGTTTAACAACATACGCTGTTGTTCCTGCTCCATATGTTGCAGGGTTTGCTGGTAGCGAAACACTTTACGCTGGTGGTAAGTAATAAAGAATACAATACCCACAACCAGTATGAGCATGCCAACAGTACCCAGGGTAATGAGCAGGGCGTAGTTTACGCCAGAGTTATTTATTTGCAGGAACAGCATTTATGTAATTACAGGGTTTGGGTTTAGTTAATTATAACGCTGTTTTTCTCAGATATTGTAACGGTTTTGCATAGTAAGGTTGTTGGTTGTTTCTTTTTTCATGAAGAAGGCTATAGCGAAAAGTAGGTTTTTTATGATGTTAAATATGTTATTAATATACCAATACTTCATTCCACCTTTAGGTAATGTAGCTGATAATATAAATAAAAATAAAGTTCCTGATAGATAAATCATGAAGGCCATTACAATCCAAAATTCAGCTTTATTATAAACGAAATCAGTATCAATTGCCGAGATTTGATCAAAAAAGTAAGCCAAACAAAACATAATTATTAATATACATTCTATTGAAGCTAATAAGTCTTCACTCTTATTACTCATATAAAAAAATATGCTGGCGATAATAAAAGCGAAACTTGAAATTTGGATAATTTTTTTTACAATTGGGTTCTTTAAAAGCTGGAAAATAAAAAATGTAGCTAGGATATATTCTATAATGGTAAAACCAAAATAAAATGTGTAATTGAGCGATTGAAAAGAGGTGCCCTTAATAATTTTTATGCCAAAATCGACTAATAACGAAATGAGTGTATAAAAAAAAACTACCACATATCGATGTTTATTATTTCTTTTTCGAAAAAAAATAAATATCAATAATGGTAGTAGAGGCGAATAACTACTTAAATTATAAAGAATATCTATAAGAGGTTTCTGCAAATTCCTAGTTATTTCCGTCAAATATAGCAAACGGAAATCAACTATCTAAATGCATCTACGAAAATATTCTACGTATCCAATCTAAAAGCGAATCCCCAGCTTCATCATCGTTCTTAGATCTGTCAGCAACAATAGCTTTTTTGGTTTCAAAGCTTCCGGCAGCATTCACAACGGTGTATTGTACCAGCGCCTTACCAAATTCATCAACACCCACATAAACCAGTGTTTTTTCACCAGCTTCATTGTAAGCATTGTAGAAACGGATACCTACACAACCGGGTTGTGCCAGCACCTGATCAATAATGTTACGGCCAATGTAATAGGCCTTAACATCGGTAGGGTTAGCTACCTGATAGTCCTTAACCATTTGCGCCCCCAGCTCATGGCTTATTTCCTCGCCTACTAACCGGAGGTCCTTTTTTTGTAGTTCAGTCTTGGTCATTTTTTGTACTTTTTTGGGCGGTTTAAGAGATTCTTTGCGATGTGAATTACCTCCAAAAAAAAAGGGCGGCCAATGGTAAAAAGCTGTTATAAAAAGGCTTAGATTGCAGTAAATTGTTGATTCTAGGGCTTTCCCGCCGATTTTGATAGAAATAATGCGGCGTGAAAATACGAAAGAATACGATATGTAAATGGTATTTTTACGGTCATTTTGTTCGTAATCTTCCCATAAAACACATAGGGATATTCACATATGTGGATAAGTGGCGGGATTTTAGGGCAGGTAAATTGAGGCTTGTTGTAATGGATTTTAAAAACGGGGCTTGTTCAAACGTATTTCAGTGAAATTTTTAGGCGCCTGATGCGTTTAATGAATCCTTGCTGTTGGTAAATGGGTGCTTTGGAGAAAAAGAAGAAGTTGACTGATACGGGATTTTCGCTGGTTCTTACTATAGGAATTGGAAATTTTTTTACTGGACGGTAATGGACATTGGATGGTTTGAGGTTGCGATTCCATTATCAAATCAACTTCTGATACAAATGTAGTTGAGTATATATCTGTTAACAAGAGCATAACTGCTGAATTTTGTGTATTCAGTTTTTACAAACCAGCACGTAAAAGAACGTTGTTAATTTATAGTAAGTTTACGAATATCTTTGAGCCTTTAATGACATCTGGTTGAAGTGGTTGATATGGTACAAGTGAGTGACACAACCGGAGCTGAACTAAGTTATACGGCCAGAAACAAAAGCATTGATTAGTAAATTATAGTAACCAATATCTACATCCTTATGAGTGCTGAATTACAAATTAAAGTTTCGATTGCTGACGATCACAAAATTTTCAGAGACGGTATTAAGATGGCGCTGAAAAATAAAGAGTACCTGAAAATTTTATGGGAAGCAGAAGATGGTAAAGACCTGATGCATAAAATGCAATTAAAAAAACCGGATGTGCTTTTGATGGACATACGCATGCCGGAAGTGGATGGTATTAATGCGATACCTCTCTTACGCAAAGAATACAGCGATGTGAAAATTATTGTACTTACCATGTACGATGATCAGGAAATGATTAGCAAAATGATGGAGCTGGGGGCCAACGCCTATCTTACTAAAACTACCGACCCCGAAGAAATTTACCAGGCCATTCTTACCTGCATGAACGATGACTTTTATTTTAACGATATGGTGAACAAGGCAGTTTTGAGTAAGCTGCAAACAAAAAGACAAGTACGCCAGTTTTACCCTAACCCCGTAAAGTTTAACGAAAAAGAAATTCGTATTTTAAAATTGCTGGCAGAGGATAAAACCACCGAAGAAATTTCAAAAGAAGTTTTTTTAAGTCCGCGTACCATAGAAACCATCCGCCAGAATATGAAGACCAAGGTAGGTGCAAAAACCATTGCCGGTTTAATTATGTATGGTATGCGCAATAAGTTGTTGGATTAATTTATTTATTATGAACCCTGCATAATAACTCCGGTTAAACAGTGGTTGCGTCGCACACATGTACTATTATACATTTTTCAGCGTAAGTCACATAATATTTTCTCTGGTAGAGTGGAAGGCAAAATATTTCCTCTCTTTAAAAAAATAAAAATAGCGGAGCGCTTATTTTTTCCGGAATCCATATAAAAAAATTTGCTTTACAGAAACTTGGCAGAAAGATTTTGGCAATTAGTTTATCTTGATTTCAAAAACCCATTAACCCATTTTTAATAGCATACATTGCAAGGCCTACCCTGCTTTTTACCTCAATTTTTTCAAAAAGATTATCCCTGAGGTTATCAATAGCTCTTGGATTGAGTTTCATTTTTGTTGCAATTTCTTTATATGTGAGTTCGGTACAGGATAGTTTTAAGAAATCAACTTCCTGATCGCTAAAAATAGATTTCTGAAATGTCATGTTATTGTTTCGATCTTTCCTGAAAAGATTAGCCAGTTTACCGCTGGCGAAATGCGAATAATAAAAACCGTTTTGTATTACGGATTGAATGGCATATTTCAGTTCATCCGGGTGTACATCTTTTTTTAAAAACCCTTTTACTCCAGCTTGTAGTAGACGGATCATGGCAATTTCAGAATCATACATGGTTAGCATTAGTACCTGGGTATCTGGAAAGTTTTCTTTTAACCATGAAGCCGTTTCGTATCCATCCATTACGGGCATATTTAAGTCCAGAATAGCCACATCGGGTATACCGCCTTTTTTTACAAACTCAATCAGTTCTTTTCCATTAACTGATCTGCAAATTACTTTACAATCCTCATATTGGTCTATTAGTGAGGCTAATGCATCCCTGAGTAATACATGATCATCTGCCAATGCTATTTTAATTTGTTTTTTCATATTTCCTGTTAATATGGGATGACAACTGTAACCACTGTACCCTGAAAGGGTGTACTGGAAATAGAAAAGTTGCCATTAATTAGTTTGGTTCGTTGTTTAATATTATTGAGCCCTGTGCCTGCTACATGAAAGGTAGTATCAAACCCTACGCCGTCATCTTTAACAGAAGCAGACAAGGCTTTATGATTATAATTCAGATGAAGGTCGATTTTGCCGGCTTCTGCATGTTTTATACTGTTGCTGATAGCTTCCTGTATAATTCTGAAAATAAGCAGCTCAATTTTAGCATCAAGGAAAACAGGCTCACCTTCCACCAAGTAGCTGAAGCGGATGCTGTCAATTTTTTTTATGTCGGCACAAAGTAATTGTATGGCCTGGAGCAAACCATTTTCACGGATGTATTCTGTATTCATTTTTTTTGTTAGCAGACTCATATCCTCCATTGCCTTACTCATCAATTCTATAGCTTCTCTCACTTTATTTTGTGGGGTTAGCTCTTGCTGCCAGTTAATTGCATTTAAATGAAGTTTAGCGGTAGATAGCGATAGTCCGATATTGTCGTGTATTTCACGGGAGATATGCAGCATCGTTTGCTCCTGTATTTCCAGTTCGCTATTTAGAATCTCTGAGTCATATTGAAGCTTCAGAAATTCAACTTGTTCTTTATAATAAATCTGTTTTTTTCTTAAAATATTTATAATGAGGACTAGTAAAATAAATAACATCAATACTATAGATGTTGCAATTATTGTTA
>JANRMC010000131.1:0-10733 GCA_033761915.1 Flavihumibacter sp. | reverse complement strand
AATATCAGCTTCCTTGGCACCGGGTGTATCGGTAGCCGGTATGATGGTTTCTGCCAAAGCATTCAGCAGGGCTTTATTATTTTCCAGGTAAACAAAGTCTGGCGTTTTGTGCCAATCATACCATTTAAAGCCGCCAAAAGCAATAGCCCCGCCGGTGCCCAGCAAGAGGCCTCTCTTCAACAACTTTCTACGGTTCCATTTAGCTTGCATATACAATTTTAAAGTGGGCGAAAATTAAACTGAAACAGGCAGATTTACAAATACTGTAAACCTGCCTGTTGTATATAACTGAATATGCAATTACTTATTGTCTACCAGCAGTGTGGTGCGTGCCCCCAGTTCACGGGCTATACGCATTATGGCAACAACATTGTCTATAGGCACAGTTTTATCGGCATTAATGGCAATGGTGGCCTGCGTTGAATCTTTCAGCACATAAGGTTGAATAAATTCTTTAATAGCGTCTGGTGTGAGGGTTTTGCCATTAATAATATACTCTCCGGTAGGTTTAATATTTACAATAACGGTTTGCTTGGCTTTTGTATCGCTCTTGGCTTTGGGGGTGGCCAGTTTAATTACATTGGGGTTGGCCAGCGTGGATACAATTAAGAAAAAGAACAGCAAAATGAACAGGATATCATTCAACGCTCCGGCATGCAGCTCTGGATGTGATTTTAATCGGCGATTTAAGTTCATTGTTGTTTTTTAAATGATCAAAAAAAGGTTCAACAGGGTGTTGCAGCTGAAGTGTGCGACGCAACGATGCTGCCACGAGTGCCGCTGCTGGTTACATAAACTCATCAGCGTGTGGGCTCCTGCAGTATGTCAATAAACTCTGCGCTGGCTGCTTCCATTTTATTTACTGTTTTATTGATTTGTGCATTTAAAAAATTATACCCGATATATGCCAGCAAACCAATTATAAGTCCTGATGCCGAGGTTATCATTTTGGTATAAATACCACCGGCAATGGCGGCTGGGGTAAACTCTCCGCTGGCGTTAATCTGATAAAATAATTGCAGCATACCAAAGATGGTACCTAAAAAACCCAGCATGGGGGCAATGCCGTATACCAGCGACATTACTGATAAATTCCGTTCCAGCTTATACACTTCCAGCTTGCCTACATTTTCCATACTTTTTTCAATAGCATCAATGGGTTTGCCTATGCGTTGCAGGCCTTTATCAATCATACGGGCCACGGGGTTACTGGTATTTTTTGAGAGTGAACGGGCGGCGGCCACATTGCCACTCACCACATGATCTCGAATGATGTTCATAAAATTTTCATCAATCTTACTGGCTTTGTTAATGGCTATCCACCGTTCAAAGAAAAAGAAAACGGCCAGGGTTAAAAGCAATGCCAGCGGTATCATTAATACCCCACCAGAAACCAGCATGTCTATTAAATTCATTTTTGTAGCGGCTGCATTGGCCAGGTTATTGGCAACCTGTTTGGCAGTGTCTGTAGCAATTTGCAGGAAAAAAAATTTCATTGATGGTTAGAGTTTATTAGCAAATGTAGTGGCATATACAATATTAATGCCGCTGTAAGTTGCAACGGTGGAAATAGTGTTATTATTTCCGGTATTGCAGAACTTAGAGCGGCAATTAACAATTTATAAACTAAAACAAGCTTTATTACTTGTTATTATCTTTCATTTGCAGCATGCCCATTATCTGGCCCATTGTTTTTTGCATGCCTTCGCTGCTGCCGTCTAAAAAGATGATGTTGCCTTTGCCCACTTCAGCAAAGTTTTTAATCGCTTCCGTCCACATGCTAAACAAAATTACATTGGTATCCAGATTGGCTTGCTTCATTTGTTCTGCAGCCTGGCTCATACCACGGGCCACTTCTTCTCTGAACAATGCCACACCCTGGCCACGCAGTTGCGCTGCCTGCCGTTCTGCTTCTGCAGCAATTTTTATAGCATTACCCTCTGCCTCGGCCGATTTTGTTTTGGTAATTAATAAAGCCTGGCCTTCATTTTCTGCAGCGGCTTTTAAGTTATTACTGGCCACCACGCGGCTCATAGAATCCATAATGGCCTGGTCAAACGTAATGTCGTTAATCTGTAAATCCATCAGGTGATAACCCCATTCTTCCAGCAACTGGTCTATCTGCTCTTTAACGTACTCAATAATTTCTTTACGCAAGCCCAAAATTTCTGCCTGGCGTTTGGTAGCTACAAAAGAACGGATGGTACCTTCAATAGTACGTGTAAGCGCCTGCATTAAGTCTCTTTCACTAATAAACTTAAACGCTACTTTTTTAATCGTTTCTTCATGGTCGTTTTGCACGGCGTACAGTAGCATACTTTTAAAATACACATTGGCCTGGTCAGATGTTACGGCCTGAAACTCCATTTCAACACTGCGGTTTTGAATGCTGATGCGTTTATGAATTTGCTCAATAAACGGAATTAATAGGCGCAACCCCGGGCGCAGCACCCGCTGGTATCTACCAAACACCGTTACTACTGCAATGGTACCCTGATTAACGGTTTTTAAACCGGCAAAAACTATCAGTAATGCAACCAATACATACCAATATTTAATTAAGACCTCTAGCATAGTTATAATATTTAAATTGAAGTTAGTTGATTTTATGATTTGCAAGCAGTAGTATTTCAAACCGGCATCGTTGTGTCACTCACTTGTACCGTAAAACGTAAGGCAACATTTTGGGTTTATCGGGTACCTGCCTGCAGGTGTTATTTACGTTTTGCAGCCTTTACCGGTTTTGGGTCTTTCTTTCTAATAAAACTGCCTTCAAAAAAACATTTAATATCTCTGTGCGATCCGCAGGCACCTTCTTCTTTTAATGTTACACTAACGGGTTTAAAATTAAACTCCAGCAAGCAGGGGTCGCCCTGTTCAGCAAAAACAGCTTTAGCAGTACCCGCCATCTTAGCTTTCCCCTTCAGCTCTCCTTTACAAGCACCTTTGTCTTTTTCAAAATGTACAAAAACCAGGTAATCGTTACTGGTTTTTCCATCTCTGAAGCTTACCAGATTATTTTTATCCTGTATATAATCGCCGCTCCATTTATTTTTACGCGGCAGGGTATCCAGTGGATTTATCAGTACATTCTTAATGGCAGCCACATCATTAGATTCTGTAAGAATTAAAGTAAAAGCTCCTTCACTATTAAATACGTAAGCGTTTTTTCTGTATAACATCTGTGCATCGGGCGTTTTACGTTGCAGGTTGGTGCTAATGGTGTAGCGGCTGTCCATTGCTGCCAGTTGAGTAGTAATAATGTCTTTATCAGCTACCATTAAAGGAAGGCTGCTTACAAACTTTTTTTCTTTATCAAATGCCAGTACGTAGGCAATTTTTTTGCCGGGGGTAAAAGCTTTTATAAACAGGTAGGTTTCGGCGTTTTTAACCGTTGCTTTGCCTGCAGGGTATATTTTGGGCTTTGCATTTTTACCAAACTGGCGGGTAATCACCGTATCTGCCACAAACTGGTTAAAAATTTTCTGGCTGATGAGCAGAGAGTCGTTCATGGGTTTTACCAAAGAGGTATCGGCCAGTTGAAGGGGTAATTTAACTTCATCAAAAAAATCAATGAACTCTTCTATTGCCACAGGTTCATCGCCGGTAAGTGTCTTTTTTTTGCTTTTACAGGCACCCAGCAAAAAAAGAGTAAACAACCCTCCTAATAACAACATTGGTTTCATGTGATAATTCTTATTGTTTTTGGACCACATAGTATAATCATTAAAAATTATCATCCCGGTTAGTGAAAAGTTGGGCTGTTAATTTTTAAAGATTATTTCATACAAAAACGTTAGCAGGCAACTAAAGTAATCAATTCGTACACAGAAAATAATTTTTTCTCTCTATTTTAATTTTTTAGATTTGTCTAAATTTTATTTTAGGTCTATTAGTATGCATATCAAATACAGCACCAGTAAAGAAAATTATCTGAAAGCAATTTTCCACCTCCAACAGGAAAATAAGAATGTTACCACCAATGCATTGGCAGAGGCCCTGCAAACCAAGCCGGCTTCTGTTACAGATATGCTTAAAAAGCTGAAAGAACAAAAGCTATTATTATACGAGAAATATTATGGCGTAAAGCTTACGGCAGAAGGAAAAAAAGTAGCCCTGCAAATAATACGCAAACACCGCCTGTGGGAATATTTTTTAGTGGAGAAGTTAGCTTTTGGCTGGGAAGAAGTACATGAAATTGCCGAGGAACTGGAACATATTGGCAGCAAAAAATTAATTGACCGGCTGGATGATTTTCTGGGAAACCCCAGAGTGGACCCGCACGGTGACCCGATACCTGATAGCAACGGTAAAATAGAACCCTTGCAGCAGGTGCCATTGACAGATTTTGTGGTAAATAAGTTAACCATTGTTACAGGTATTGGCAACCAAAGCCCGGAAATATTAGAGCTATTAAACCACAAAAAAATTGCCATAGGCACCAAACTGGAAATTAAACACCGGTTTGAGTTTGATCATTCGCTGGAAATAAAAGTAAATAACCTGGCGCCAATTACCATCAGTGAACTGTTAGCCAGAAACATACTTGTAAAAAAATAATACATGCAGCAAATAGAAATAATTTTTCACAGTTTAGGCCCCGTTTGGGGAGCATTGCTTGGGGGTGTTTTTACGTGGCTGGTAACTACAGCCGGCGCTTCACTCGTTTTCTTCTTCAGGGGCATGCAAAGAAGTGTTTTAGATACCATGCTGGGATTATCTGGTGGCATTATGCTTGCCGCCAGTTTTTTTAGCTTGTTAAAGCCCAGTATTGAAATGAGTGCTGTTTCTTTCCCTTCAATGCCATGGATGCCGGCGGTAGTGGGTTTTGCATTAGGCGCTTTATTTGTTTTTGGCTTAGATAAAATATTGCCACACGTTCATATCAATTTTCAGGCAAACGAAGTGGAAGGTTTCAAATCATCCTGGCACCGCACCACCCTGCTGGTAATGGCCATTACCTTACACAATATACCTGAAGGTTTAGCAGTAGGTGTAGTCATTGGTTCTGCCCTGCAAGATGGTTCAGCTACAACACTTGCATCCGCCATTGCATTAACCATTGGCATTGGCATACAAGATTTTCCTGAAGGCTTTGCCGTATCCATGCCAATGCGCCGCCAGGGACTCAGCCGCTGGAAGAGTTTTTATTATGGTTCTCTTTCTGCGGTGGTTGAACCCATTGCTGCTGTAATTGGTGCAATACTGGTTATATTCATGCAATCCTTTTTGCCGTTTGCACTGGCATTTGCCGCAGGCGCTATGATTTTTGTGGTGGTGGAAGAAGTAATACCTGAAACGCAAAGAGATAAGTTTACAGATGTGGCTGCTCTTGGATTTATTGCCGGTTTTTTAATTATGATGTTTCTGGATGTGTCGTTAAGCTGAAGCTTATTTGCTGCGCAACAAGTGTTTTAACCGGCTGAAAGTTTCCGGTTTTATATTTAAGTATGATGCCAGGTATTTTTGAGGAACCCGCTGCAACATATCCGGGTGCTTTTTCATATAGGTTACAAACCGTTCTCTGGTTGAATTTTTTAATTGCGTCATATCCCGTATATCCTTTCTTATAAACATATCTGTAATTACCAGCCGGCCTAACTTTTCAAACTCAGGAAAAGTGGCATATACTTTTTGCAGGTTTTCGTAACTCATAGATATCAGTACAGAAGGCTCAATTGTTTCAATAAAACAATCTGAAGGCACTCTTGTATTAAAAGAGATTTCTGAGTGTATCATATGACCTTCGGTAGCCAGCTGAATGGTGATTTCTTTTTTATTTACCACCATGTATTTACGCACCAAACCTTTGGCAATAATATTAAAATAGTCATCTACTTCGCCGGGGTGCACGATAATCGTTTTTTTATCAAGCTCTCGAATCACAAAATATGGCACCAGCTTTTCAAATGCTTCCTTACTCAGCGGCACAAACTGCAGGAAATACTGGTGCAGATGATTAAAATATGTTTTTACCAATCCCGTCACTTGCTGAAAATTATTTAGATAATAAATGTTTATACCTGCTGAAAGTTTCTGGTTTCATATTTAAGTAAGAGGCCAGGTGTTTTTGAGGCACTCTTTGAACCAGTTCAGAATTCTGACGGATAAAGTTTACAAACCGTTCCCTTGGGTTTTGCTTAATACGTTCATGCTCCCATGCTTCTTTTTGAACCAACCAATCAATAATAATAAGACGCCCAAGACGGTTCATACGTGGACCCATCTGGTAAATCTTTTCCATATTATCAAAAGACAGACCTAATAGCAGAGAGGGTTCGAGGGTTTCAAGTATATAAGATGATGGCTTACGTGATAAAAAAGAAACCGATGATGAAACAAGATCCTGTTCGCAGGCAAGTTGCGTGATGATTTCTTTTTTTCCGTAAACAAAGTATTTTCTTACTAAACCGGAAGAAACAAAGTAGAGATAATTTTCAATTTCGCCTGATTGGGTAACAACAGCTTTCTTGTCAAAACGTTTTACTTCCAGCATTTGTGCCAGTAAGTCAAACTCTTGCCTGTCTAAAACAGCAAATTGCTTTATGTAATCATAGAGCCCTTCCATAAATAGAAATATTACTTAACCAGTGATTACAAATTTAAGGGAAACTGTAACAGTTAAACAAACTCGTTCATTAAAATAAGGAGGCTATACAAAATTTGTTTTGCAACGCTACTGCTTTTACAATGGCTTGTAGAATGGATACTACAAAGATTTCTATTTTTAAGAAGCCCTGCTTTGTTAGTAATCCGCAAATAAACTGTTTGCACCTAATGGTATTTCCATTTTTGGGAACTACAGAAACATGTATTATTAAAATTTCAACAGCAAAGCTTTGCAGTTAATTTTCTGGAGCAGGTAGTACAAATACAGGAGCCATTTCAGATTTATAAGCATCTGTCAACTGCCATTCTTTTCCGGTTTTATAATGCATCAGGTAAATATCAAATCCGCGACCTACACGTGGAGACCTGTCCATAATCATCCAGTTGCCATCGGCACTCCAGGAATGCCAACCAGTGTTCATAGCTCCTTTTGTAAGCTGCCATTGCTTTTTTCCATCTAAGGTTATTGCATACACCTGAGTTTGCCTGTTTTGGCGAGACATATAACTGATAAATTTGTATCTGTTATTCCATTGGGGCGGACCAGCATGATATTCATACCAGGGAGTGGTTGTATCTGATTTAGGAAAGAAAGTGAGCTGTCTTTTATCCGAACCATTTAAACCCATTACCCATAATTCAGCAGGTTGTGTTGTTCTTAATTTCTTTTCGGGGCGGTAACGCAACACAATTTGCTTGCCTCCGGGCAAAAACAAAGGATCCGATTGATTGGAAACTGTATCGTTGGTTAATTGCCGGTATGCACCAGTTTTAATATCTACTAAAAACAACTGATATCTTACCTGTTTGCCAATACGGCCGGCAACTATCATTTCTTTTCCATTGTTTCGACTGCCCATCCAGCTATCTTCTACCTGCAGGTTGGTTATCTTACGCTGGTTATTACCTGCGGCATCCATTTCGTACAAAAAATAACAACGGTGACAGGTATCTTTATCACTTATATAATAAAGCCGGTTATCAAATGCATAATATACCCATTCTACTCCTGATGTATTCGTAATATTTTTTTTACCGGTTCCATCTGCATTCATTACATAAATATCATAGTTATCTTTAGCGGTGTCTTCGTATACATTGTAAGCAATTTTTAAAGCGGGTGGCTTTTGCTGTGCCTGTAGTTGCATAGCAAATAAACTGTACAAGAGTGCGACGCAACAATGCTTCATTAACCCCGAAAGTTCGGAACCACCACTTTTTACCATACTTATTTTTTTAAAGGTTCGCATTGACTGATTGCTATACCATATGGATGCACCTTCGCCAGCATTATTTTATTCTTCACGGCAGGATCTTCCTGCATGAAATTTTGTGCAGCCCCATCATCTTTTGCATAAAATATGACCAGTCCCATCATTTCGGGGTTATTGGTTTCATACTGGGTGCGGCCAGCCAACACCACCACCCCTTCCGTTTTATATTTTTGTAGCCGCTGGAAATGCTGCCCCACAATGGCCTGATCGGCATTGGTCCAGTTTTTATCATCGCGGTATTTTTCTGCCAGGGTAAGTACGCCCAGATAGGTTTTCATTTTTGCTTTACTACTGTCCTGCGCAATACAGTTAACGGTAAAAAGCAAAGCAAATATTGTTATTATTAAACGCATTTTTATTTTTTATAGTTTTTCTCATATGTTTCTATCCATTGCTGCGGGGTTACTTTTGCAGCCAGCTGGCCAATTAACTGGTAAGGTATTTTTGAAAGGTTTTTAAAACGTATACAGCTTTTACCCATGTCCGGTTTACCCAGGCCGGCTTTTGTATACTCATCAACAAACCATTTATTCAGTTTAGGGTCTGCATACACACTCATATGATATACTGCAATAAAGTTTTTTTGAGAAGCAATATTCATAAACGGAAGTGGCAGTTCTGGTGTGCAATGATAGCCGGGCGGATATAAAGAATGTGGCACCACATACCCTATCATACCATAACTCATTTGTTCTTTAAACCCTTTTGGAATATTTTTTTTAATTTCTTTTCTCAATTGTTCCATGGCTTTTCTCCGGTCTTCCGGCAACTCGCTTAAATAATCGGTAACAGTCAGGGCTTTTGATTGCATATAGTTTTACAATTTTATTTTTTTGTTGTTTTCTTTTTTGAGGTTTTAGCAACTTTATTATACTCAAGTGCCAGTTGCAACCAATACTGCAATTTTGTTTTTGTTTGCAATGCCTCTGCCGCTACAAACACATAGCCTTTCAATATTTTACCGGTAAAATCCATTGGCCTGCAACCTTCTTTTTCCATTACTGTATCTGTCAATGCAGGGTTCAGGCGTACCATTAACCGTTCCTTTTCAACACCTACGCACATTTTTCCGTTTACCATAAAACAGAGGCCTCCAAACATAGCCTTTTCTTCGCAGGGTTGCGCTGCGTCCGCTATCAGTGCTCTTACCCTATCTGCTAATTTAGTATTGTATGCCATTACGAGTTGAGTACATTGTTTAATGCTACATTCTTGTTTCTTAAATCAATCCCTCCCTCTAAGTAACTTTTTAAATTGGCCATATAAAAGGTCCAGCCGGTTTTACAACCAATATGCCAGGTCAGTTTACCCTGTTCATCATCGGGTATATTTTCCTGTACCAGTTCTGCAATGGTTTCGTCCATCTCCTGGTATAATTTAACAGTGCAGTTACCGGCATTGCCAAAACTAAAGGCAAACAAATTTTCTCCGTTGCATTGCAGTATGGTACCATGTTCAACAGTTTCATCGGGCCAGCCATGCCATAACCATTTATAAGTATCTCCGGTTTGTATGGGTTCATCAGCCGCTCTTTCGGTGCCATGTGGTGTTTTATATTCACTCAAACGCAAGAACCATGCTTCCATGCCTGCACGGGTGCTCCAGCAACTATAAATTTGCGCTATGCTGGCTTTAATATTAATACGTACTGTAAACCGGCTCCAATTATTAGCAGGCATGCTTAATTTTTTTGGCGGGTGTAGTTAAACTCAATTTTCTTTTCTGCATCAGCAGCGCCACCATCCACGCAGGCATACAAACTGTCTGCACTTATTTTTTTATACGTAATCCGTTTCGGAAAATCGTGCAACGCATTTTCTGCCACAAAGCTTTCTTTAGTAAGCTGCGTTACCTCAAACCGAACAGGCTGATTGTTGTTTTGACCGTTTGCGGTGGGTATATAAAAAAGCCGCCCCTTGCTTTCAGAAAGCACTATTTGTTCTAATAACTTTTTTTCACCGGCAGCATTTACCCGGTACGATGTGGCGGTGAATGTACTATCGTTTTGTTGTTGCCAGCTTTCGGTAACCATACCATTCCTTCTTTCTGCCTGCCAGCTGCCCAGCAGCCATTTACAATCAGACAGCTTAGGTGTTTGGGCAGCAGCAATAATACTGCTGCCTAAAAACACAAGTATTGTAATTAATTTATACATACAAAAAATTAAACCGGCACAGAATGTAAGCCAATGCGGTTTCCTTCAGTATCTATTATAACGGCCATAAAACCATACTCCGGAGAAATTTCCATTTTAGGTACCATTATTTTTCCACCGGCAGCTTCTACCTTATCCAATACCTGCTGCAAATCGGGGTTGCCATTCAGGTAAATTAACGGGCCATCCGTAGCAGAAGGCTTATGAAAGCCGTCGCTATCCACTACGGCACCACCCACACCCGTTTCCATATTATCTAAAGGAAACATGCGCATTTTAATATTCTCCATATCCATTGGTATTAATTGTATACCAAAAATGGCTTCATAAAATTGTTGTGCCCGGTTTAAATCAGTTGCTGGTATTTCAAACCAGCTGATAGCATTTTGCATATGGTTGTTTTTTATTTTGTACTAAACAGTAGTATTTCAATTAAACATCGTTGCGTCGCACACTTCAGCAGCAGTGCTTGCAGCAACTGCTTACTGTGACACATATAAATTTCCAGAGCAGTTATTTTCTTTCACCTGTTCTTTCCACACACTCATACCCCCTTCCATATTGGTTACCTTTTTAAAACCATGCTGGTTTAAAATATAACTGGCCCTTGGGCTGCGGTGGCTGTGAGAACAATATACCACAATATCATAATTCTTATACTTACTCAGCTCTTTTACCCGTTGCTCTAATTGCTG
>JANRMC010000130.1:0-12877 GCA_033761915.1 Flavihumibacter sp. | reverse complement strand
TAATTGGCTTAAAAAAATTAAACACACTGGGCAGTGTGCTGTATGTGGCTGCCCACCCCGATGATGAGAATACAAGATTGCTGGCTTACTTCAGCAAAGAAAAATTATACCGTACCGGCTATTTAAGTTTAACCCGTGGCGATGGCGGACAAAACCTGATTGGTACCGAACAGGGTATTGAACTGGGTATGATTCGTACACAAGAATTATTATCGGCCCGCAGAATAGATGGTGCAGAACAGTTTTTTACCCGTGCGTATGATTTTGGTTTTTCAAAAAGCACTGAAGAGGCTTTAAAGACATGGGATAAAAATAAAATACTCTCAGATGTGGTATGGGTTATCCGTAAGTTTCAACCCGATATTATTATTACCCGTTTTCCGCAGGATAGCCGCGCCGGTCACGGTCATCATTCTTCTTCAGCAGTATTAGCAGTTGAGGCATTTACCGCAGCTGCAGATCCTAATATGTTTCCAGAGCAATTGAAGTTTGTAAAACCCTGGCAGGCTAAAAGAGTGCTATGGAACACTTTTAATTTTGGAACTACTAATACTACCAGTAACGATCAGTTTAAGATGGATGTGGGAGCTTATAACCCGATACTTGGAAAAGGTTACGGAGAAATTGCATCGGAAAGCCGTAGTCAGCATAAAAGCCAGGGCTTTGGCGTGCCCCGCCAAAGAGGTGAAGCGCTGGAATATTTTTCTTTATGGAAAGGTAGTGCACCGGTAAATGATTTAATGGATGAAGTAACCACCACTTGGTCAAGAGTAAAAAACGGCGAAGCGGTGCAGCAAATGGTGGATGAGATTATAAAAAACTATTCTCTTTTTGAACCCGGTAAATCGGTAAAAGCTTTAACAGCATTGTATACAAAGATTAGTAGTTTAGAAGATGGTTACTGGAAACAACAAAAACTGAAAGAAGTAAAACTTTTAATTGAAGCCTGCACAGGGTTATGGGCAGAGGCTACCACCAGCACCGCACAGGCCGTACAAACAGATTCTTTAAGAGTTAGTTTTAGTTTAAATAATCGCAACGGAAATAATATTGTACTAAAACGTATTGTGCTGGATAAATTTGATAGCAGCTTCACAGACCGCACACTGGCATCTAACAGAAACTTCTCTTTTGTAAAGCCCGTTTATATTTCTAACGAAGCGCCCATTACACAACCTTACTGGTTGCAAAACGAAATGAAAGAAGGCCGCTTTGAAGTAAACGATCAACAATTAATTGGTAATGCAGATAACGCTGCTTCTTATACTGTAAAGTTTTTGCTGCAAGTAGAAGGGCTTGAAATAGAAATAGAAAAACCAGTAAGATATAAATTCACCGATCCCGTAAAAGGAGAATTGTACGAGCCACTTACTATTGTGCCACCCGTGCAAATTACACCGGGTAATAATTTGTTACTTTCTAATTCGCCCGAGGCAAAGTCGTTTCGCTTAACTGTAAGAGCATTAAAAGATATTACCAAACCGGTGGTTAAACTGGCGGCTATTAAAGGTTGGGAAACAGCAGCTATTAACTATGCACAACCGGATACTTTAAAGAAAGACCAGGAGATGGATGTGGATGTAACCATCAAACCCATTCTGAAAGACCGTGAACTGAACAAACAACCCATTCTTGCATCGGTACAATACAACAATGAATGGTATGCCACATTGGTTAAAAACATCCGCTACGATCATATACCGGACCTTACTTATTTCCGCATACCGGTTATCAATGTATTGTCTTTAGATTTAAAAACCAGCGGTAAAAAAATTGGTTTTATAGAAGGTGCCGGAGATTATATGCCCACGGCTTTGCAGCAAATGGGGTATGAAGTAACTGTTTTATCAGACCGCGATCTTGCTAATAGTAATCTGCAGCAATACGATGCTATTATTACAGGGGTACGTGCATACAATATCAAAAATTCTTTAAACACCTATTACCCCAAGCTGATGAAGTATATTGAAAATGGCGGTAATTTGATTGTTCAATACAATACCTCTAATCAAATTGGGCCGGTACGTGCCAAAATAGGGCCTTATCCTTTTGATATCAGCCGCAACCGTATTACCGATGAAAAAGCGGCAATGAATATTTTAAAACCAGAGCACCCTGTCTTAAACTATCCTAATAAAATAAACAGCAGCGATTTTGATAATTGGGTGCAGGAACGCAGTATCTATCACGCCAGCCGGTGGGATAAAAATTATGAAACCATTTTTTCTATGGCAGATGCCGGCGAAAGTGCAGATGAAGGGGCACTCATTACCACCAGTTATGGTAAAGGCAAGTTTACCTATGCCGGCCTGGTATTTTTCAGGCAGTTGCCGGCAGGGGTGCCCGGTGCATACCGCTTACTGGCAAATATTATTGCTCTAAACAGAAAGAAAGGATTTTAGTAAACCAGCAGCAGTACAGGTGGCAACAACTGTTGCGTCGCACCCGTATACCGTATCAAATTACTCAGCAATAAAAAAATAAAATGGCTTCAAACATCAGCCGCAGAGAAATAGGAGTAATAACAGCTATTGTTATTGGATTGGTAATTGGTTTTTTTATTAAGCGGGTGCATATTGGTCTGCTGCTTGGTTTGTTTATAGGTATTGTAAGCGGGGGCTTATGGAGCGGCCGCGGAAAAAAAGATACCGAATAAAAAATGCTGAATAGCGGTATAGAGCACAAGTGAGTGACACAATCCCGAAGCTTCGGGACTGAACAAAAATTAAATGCCGGTAACATAATTTATGCAGGAACCTGAAGATAAAATACCATTATTTAAAACCTGGAAGCACTGGTACATTGCAGTAATTGGTTTTTTAGTGTTACAGATTATTTTATTTAAACTACTAACCAATTATTTTGCATGAGTACTATTGACTGGATTGTTTTAATAGTAACCTTAGCAGGCATTATTTCTTATGGCCTGTATAAAAGCCGCACCACTAAAAATTTGGACGGTTATTTTTTAAGCAACCGCACCATGCCCTGGTACCTGGTGCTGCTAAGCATTATGGGTACACAGGCCAGCGCTATTACATTTCTTTCAACGCCCGGGCAGGCTTTTGCAGATGGAATGCGTTTTGTTCAGTTTTATTTTGGTTTGCCATTGGCCATGGTATTTATATGCACCAGCTTTGTTCCTATTTTTCATAAACTAAAAGTTTTTACTGCTTACGAGTATCTGGAAACCCGCTTTGATGTAAAAACAAGAACGCTTACTTCTTTTTTATTTTTATTGCAACGTGGTTTGTCTACCGGTATCAGCATTTATGCGCCGGCAATCATCTTATCATCTCTAATGGGCTGGAATATTTACTGGACCAATTTATTTATGGGTGGCCTGTTGATTATTTATACAGTTAGTGGCGGTGCTAAAGCAGTGGCTTATACACAACAGTTACAATTACTGGTAATTTTTGCAGGTATGTTTGTTGCTGCTTACCAGGTAGTGCATTTGCTGCCAGCAGGGGTTGGTTTTATTGACGCATTAAAAGTTAGCGGAGAACTGGGCAAGTTTAATGTAATAACTACCGGCTTTACAGAAAATGGCTTTAACTGGAGCGATCGTTACAATTTAGTAAACGGTATTATTGGCGGCTTTTTTTTACAGCTATCTTATTTTGGTACCGACCAGAGCCAGGTGGGCCGCTACCTTACGGCAAAAAGTTTAACAGAAAGCAGGGTGGGCTTATTAATGAATGGCCTGGTAAAAATACCCATGCAATTTTTAATTCTGCTGATTGGGGTATTGGTATTTACGTTTTACCAGTTTAATAAAGCACCACTGTTTTTTAACCAGGTGCAGGTAGAAAAGCTGGCGCAGTCTGCTTATAAAGATTCTTTACAGCAATTGCAAACGCAATACAATGCTGTAAGTGAAGAGAAACAACAGGCCGTAAACAAATGGATGCAGCAAAATGATACGGCAACAGCCTCTCAATTAAAAGTGCTAAATGCAAAATCAGAAGCTATACGCAGCAATTTTAAAGGATTGATAAAAGAAAGTAATATTGGCGGCGATGCCAATGATACCAATTATGTGTTTCTGCGTTTTGTGGTAGATTATTTACCAGTGGGTTTAGTAGGTTTATTAATAGCGGTTATTTTTCTGGCTGCATGGGGCAGTATAGCGGCTGCTTTAAATTCGCTGGCATCATCTACTGTAATAGACATGCACAAGCGGTTTAGCAAAAAGGAGTGTACAGATAAAGAAGATTATAAAACCAGTAAGTGGTACACGTTTGCATGGGGCGTGTTTTGTGTAATTACCGCCATGTTTGCCACTAATATGGGCAGCTTAATTGAAGCAGTGAATGTATTAGGCTCTGTTTTTTACGGAGTAATACTGGGTATATTCTTAGTGGCTTTTTATTGTAAACAAGTAAAGGCCAATGCTATTTTTTACAGTGCTGTTATTACACAGGTAGGCATCTTTGTGTTGTTTTGGTTTTCATCTATTGGTTTTTTGTGGATGAATTTAATTGGTGCCGCTGGTGTGGTATTACTTGCTTTAGTGCTGCAGGCGCTGGCGGGTAAAAAATCTGCTACTGTATAATTTCTTCCACCACTGATTTTCCACTGCTTTTATCGCCACTGGTCCATTGCCATTCTTCGTACAGGCGAATACGGCCATCTGGTAAAATTTCGGGTACCGATTTGCAGTAGCCGCTATGCAATTGCATGGCTTCATCCAGCTGGTGATAATAGAAATGCAAAGTACCGTCTGCCTGCACAAGCCCCAATAAATGTCCCGTTTTTATGGTGCCACCACTATAAGTACCGCTGAGTACATTGCCGTTTTGCTGGTATAAAAAAATGGTGGCGGCACTGGTTTGGCCATTCGGGGTATTACTAACCGGCACAAATTTTTTCAAATGGTAGTTAATCATGGCAATTGTTTACGGTAGTCTTCAACATTAAAAGGAATAGAAAACAGTTTTTCAACCATTCTACCGGTGCTTTTTTCCTGGCGGGAGAAATACAATCTTTTTTCTGTTGCATGTACAAAGGGGCAAAACTCTGCCAATGCAGAATTAATAGGCTTGCCCAAATTTACTGGACTCGTCCATTGTCCGTTTTTATTAAAGCTGATGAATAAATCCACTTCTCCAAAGCCGCCGGGGTCAGATGAGAAATAAAGGAGATATTCTTCGTTGGCTGCAATATAAGGATTCGATTCCCGGTGTTTGGTGTTTACCGGGCTGCCAATATTTTGTGGTGTTGTGTATTGGCCATTAACAAACCGGGACATATAAATATCTGATGAGCCAATACCGTCTTCATTATTTTTCATAAAATAAATATTGCCATTGCTGGCTACAGATGCGTATGATTCTGAAGAGTCGCTATTAATTGAATTGCCGAGGTGATAAGCTTTGCTCCAGCCATTTTTTTCTTTGTTTACCGCCCATATGTCAAACCCGGTTCTATTGTCAAGGCCCGGTACTTTACGGGTAGATTGAAATAAAACTGTTTTACCATCCGGACTGAACATGGGGTCAATGTCTTTCCATTTACCATCTGATTGTGAAAAAGACGCAACCACAGGTTGTTGCCACCGGCCTTTCTTTTTAGTGGATTGCATAATTACCAGTGTATCGCGTTTGCCGTTAGACTGCACCCAGAGTGCCGTCTTACTATCTGGTGATATAGTTAATCCAAACTCGCCAGATTTTGAAATAAGTCCCGGTTCAAACTCTTGTGGTGTTGTTTGAGATTGCAGTGTGGTAAACGGCAGCAGCAAAACAATAAATAAAAAAAACTTCATAACCTGTTTTAAATAAAGATACCCGTAAATGATTGGTAAGCAACTACCGCTAAAATAATTTCAACCCGGTTGAGTAAAGTGGTTTATTTGTTCATATAAAATATGTCGTATACATCAGGCAAGTAAAAAATAGCATAAATATAATTTTTAGCCAGCAGTAGTTTTATGCGCAGCAGTTGTTGGTTGTTGAAAGCCCCTAGCAGATTTGAGCGATGCTTTCGGGGCACCCTTTAACGGCGGTGCTGCTACCGGCAGTTAAGTAGCTTTTATTTTGTATACCAGTAGTGCCTCATCATTTTGCAGTATTACTTTTTCGTATTGTAAACCCAGTTTGGTTAACAGCTGAATAGAAGCGGTATTGTTTGGCATGGTGGTGGCCAATACTATTGGGTGGGCAGGATTGCCTAAAGCCATTTTTAATACTACATTGGCTGCTTCGTATGCGTAGCCATTGCCTTTGTATTGTGGTAACAACGCAAAGCCAATATCAAAATAATCAAGATAGGTTCTTTTTAAAAATGATACCACGCCAACGGGGATGTTATTATCGTGGTGGCGAATTACCCAATAGAAAAGGTCTGGAGTATTTAAGAGCCGTTTTATATAAACAGTAGCATCTTCTGCTGAATGCACGTTACGGTCGCCAATAAACTGCAACCAGCCCGGGGTGTTTACCAACTCTAACATAAAAGCTGCATCTGCCGGTTGTACCAATGTTAAATGAAGCCGCTTGGTGGTAATGGTGCTTTGCATGGTATTTACTTTATACAAATGTACAATAGTTGCCAAAAGATATAACTGTTAAACCGAGCGTGGCAACGATGCTGCTATGAAAAACTACGGCTGGTAACATAAAGAAAAAAGCTGCTCTTTTAGTGAGCAGCTTTTTTATAAACTTATTGCACAATTTTTATAACACCGCCTCCGTGATAAGAGTGATACTCTCCATTATACATTGCATCGGCACTGGCCGGACCCATGCGATAATTGCCGGGGCTAACGGCACGCACGGCGTAGTAATAGGTTTGTCTGGTATTATAGAGGTCAACAAAAAAATGTATGCGATCGTCTCTTACATCTAAGGCAGTGGGTGTGGCGGCATCTTTTATCCACTCCATGCCGGGCAGTTCTTTGGTGCGTGGGTTTTCAATTTCAAAACCAGCAGGTAGCAAATCAGTCAGCACAATATTATCTACACTGCCGCTGTATGCTTTTTCTAAACTTAGCTGCACCACAATTAAATCGTTTTGCTTAAATGTGTTGCCGTTAATGGCACGGCCATACCGGTCAAAAAAGCGGCGGCGTACTTTTATATAGTTGTCTTCTTCTTTATAAGTACCGCTGCTGCTGATGCCTACGCTTTGCCACCAGTAGTAAAGCTGTCCGCTGCCACGGGTAACAATTTCAATATTGTTACTGCCCAGTTGCTGTGCATTTAATTTTATGGTGCCGCTATTTAAAGAGGCAACTGTTTTTCCATTGGCTTTAATATCTGCAGTAACGGTATTGGTTTTAGCAGCTTTGGCAATTTTGCCCATAGCTAAAAAACTAAATGCCACTTCCTGTGTGCTGTACCAGTTGCGCTGTTTTAATTTTTCTGCCACATGTTTTGCCATAAGGGCCACCTGCGGATGACCGGCGTCTGCATCCAGCAAAGCATTTAATGCAACCGCTTCATCGCGTATATCGCTGTAAAAACTGCCGCCGGTTTGTGCCACAGCAATTTCTCCGCTGAAGGAAGTGGGCAGTAATTCTTTAAAACGTGTTTTATCTCCGGCCACAGCATAGGCAACGGATAAGAGATAACGGCTGTCTAAGGCCAGCAGGGCAGGGTTGGCTTTATAATAATTCATGCTGCTAACATTGGGTCTGCCAGCTAATGCCAATACATATAAACTATAGGCTACTTCTTTGGGGGCAATTTTCTTTTGCTGATTTTGATTGAAGTAATAGCTGATGGTTTCTTTACTGCGCAGCTTATTATTAAGATAATTAAGCGTGGTATTGAGTAAAGACTTATCTACATCGTAACCCGCTTTTTGGGCTTCTATTAAAAAGTGTGCTGCGTAAGCAGAGGCCCACCAATGTTCAGTACCCTCTCCATCCCATAAGCAAATACCACCGTTGTACAACTGGCGTAATTTTATTTTACGGATAGCTTCTTCTACATTGGCAGTGGCAGAGGCTTTCCTGTTTTTTCCGGTATTTAATAAATCGGCCATATCAGCATAATACAACTGTGGAAAAGCAACTGATACCGTTTGCTCTGTGCATCCGTACGGGTACTCTACCAGATAACTGAACTGGTTAGCCAGTTCTAATGCCGGTGAGCGGCTAACCACTAATTGGTAATTGGCTGAGCCCTGCATAAAGTCTGACAAGCCAATAGTAACCCGCTGCGATGCACCATTGCTGATGCTGCCGCTGCCACTCATCTTTTGCAGGGTGGATGCGGGGCGTACGGTAATATCGGTTTCATCAATAAATTTCTCTCCCAAACCTTGTACTTCTACTTTTATTTTAGCTGTATTTACGGTAGGTGCAGCCACTACCATAAAATTAGCCCGTGCTTCACTGTTAGCATTTACTGTTAAACTTTGTTTACTGCTGCCAACTACTGTAATTGCTGCTGTTGAACTTAAAGTGGCAGTAGCACTGGTAGCTTTGCTGGTGGTGTTACTGATGGTTACGGGCACCAGTGCCGTATCGCCCGGACTTAAAAAGCGGGGTAATGCGGTGCTTAGTACCAGTGGGTCTGCCACCTTCATCGCCGTTTCGCTGCTGCCAAAGCTTTCGTTTTTATAAGCAACTGCCATCAAACGCACTTCACCGCTAAATTGCGGTATGCTAAATTCAAAACTGGCTTCACCACTTCCATTGGCTTGCGCAATACCACTCCAGTAACTAACAATTTTTATACGTTTGTTTTGCATGGGGTTTACCCGTTTATTCATTTCCAGATCGCCATCGCCACCGGTGCTGCTTAATCTGGCTCTTATTTCAGGAAACAGTAAGGGATACATATCATACGCCGCAACCTCCAATGCTTTAGATGCATAAAAATGACCATAGGGATCGGGGGTGTTAAAACCGCTTACTTGTAAAACACCATTATCAACCGCAGCCAGTGTTACGTAACTGCCGGGTGCGGCTTTTACGGTTACTTTCTGTTGTGTGCGGCTGCGCACGGCGGCACTGGCTACTATCTGTACATTCATTTTACGTTGCTTTTCTTCCACACGAATGTTTTTATAACCATGTGCAACCGTTAATGGTATTTCACTTACATCGTGGGGCTTTATTAATGTGGCGCTGATAAATACATTGGGCAGATAATCGCTGGTGAGTTTTAAGTCTAATGAAGCTGTTCTTTTATCAACCGTAAGATATTGATGAAAAATAACATTATCTCTCTCTACGGTTACCAGCATTTTTCCGCTGAAGGGTGTTTTAAATAACACCTTGGCGGTTTCGCCGGTATTATAGCTGGCTTTGTCCAGTTCAATATCAATATTACCTTCTGTGTTTACTTCAAAAGAACTGTTTTCTCCGCCCCAATAACCGTAGCTGTAAAATTCTTTTTTTACATAGCTGGCAGCGCCGGGTACAGATACCCTTATTTCATAATTACCCGGAGAGCGGGGCGTAAAAGCATACCGGGTATTTTCTCCGCTTACCGTTATTAAATTAGAAGCAACCAGTTTGTCTTCCTGTTGCGATTCGTAGCGGAAATAATCTCCCACTTTTGTTAACACCGTGCGGTACTCGTGTTTAATTACTTCCACTTTTGCCTGGCCATTACTTAACTGCTCTGTTGTATTAACAGCTATTAATGGAAACTGTACAGGCTGGTTTAATGGGTAATACCACCAGCCATCATTGGCAATGCCAAAGAAAACAGGTTGTGTAAATATATCAGCTGTTTTGCTGCGGCTTACCGGCCGCCCTGTTTCATCAAACACGGTGGCATAAAAGGTAGCCTGCAGTAAACCGGTATTGCGGTATTCTTCTTTTACTTTAAATTCCTGGTACGCATTACCCGCTTCATCCGTTTTACCTTCATTAACCGTTTTATCAAAAGAAACTGATTCGTTAGCTACAGAAAAATTATAGCGTTCATATTTTTTTGCACTAAAATCTTTTCTTTTAACCTGTACCTCATTTTCATAATTGCGGTTGGCTGCCGGCGGGCCAAAAAAGTTTACAGCATTAATAGAAAGTTTGGCCACATCTCCGGGTACAAAACTATTTTTATTCAGTTGAGTGGTTACTTTAATTCTATCAGGCACAAATTCTTCAATCATAAAATTACTGCTGCCCAGCAATACATCGTTGCCGTTGTAAACTTCCAGCACATAGGTGCCGGTAATGGCAGACGTGGCAATATCTATATTGCCTTCAGCAGCGCCTTGTTCATTCAGGCTTTTGCGCAGGGTTTTAAGTTCTTTACCGTTGGGTAATAAAAATTTCAGTTTCACCGGTAACTCGCCGGGACTTTTCCATTGTTTATCTCTTACAATTACAGAAAAATTTACTCTTTCACCGGGCCGGTAAATATCTCTTTCTGCATAAATAAATGCATCCAGCCCTGTGGTATTGCTGCGTTTGCCACCCACTTCAAAACGGGAGGTATTTACTTTGGTACTGTTAAAGGGCAGGTACGTAAAATCTTTTTCTGTTTTAGCAATGATCATTGCCGGCTTAAATCCTTTTAAATCCCGGCGGGTATAAGCAATGGTGGCTTTACCATCGTTATCCGTACTGGCATTGCCCAGCAATTGATTATTATTTCCGTAGGCCACCACGTTAACCCCGCTTAGCGGATTGGCCGTTTTAATAGAATTAATAAACACCGTAATATTATCTGTGCCTTCTTTGGCAATCACGCCTAAATCGCTTAAAGAAATAAAGCGGCTATCACTTACCCAATAATCTTCGGCAGATCGTATTTTAATATGGTAGATACCTTTAAACTCCGGCAGGCGGTCTTCTATATTAAAATTAAACAGCCGGCTGCCACCCAGCTTGGGTAAGCTGCGGGTATCAATTTCTTTTTCATAAATCACATCGCCCGATACGGTGCTGGCATAATCATCTTCATAGTATTCATCGTTGTAACGGCTGCTGCTGCTTTCCTGCGGGTAATACCCGTTTTGTTGCGCCTGCAATAAATTGTTTTCATAAATTTTACTTACAATCACTTTTACTTTGGGCACATTGGTAATTTTTATTTCAATATTCTTAGCACCCTGGCCGGCCAGGTAAACAGCTTTGCTATTGGCAAAGCTGATGGCGGGTTCCATTTTACCAAACGCAATAGTATTGCTGTAGGCTTCTTTTAAAGTGCCACCAATTACACCTCTTAAGCCTTTGCCCAGTTGCAGTTCGTACGACTTGTCGGCATCAAACGCATCGCTGCTGATGGTAAATCCATCATCAGTAATTTCTGTACTGTATTTAACAGCCGGATCTATTTTAATAAAACCTGCCAGGTTCTGGCTGGCAACCTGCTGGCTGGTTCTTACGGTAATAATACCAATGCTGCCATCATGCTCCGTATTCACATCGTTAATGGTTAATACAAACGGAGAAGGTATAATTGCTTTGGTTTCTGCGGCTTCTTTTAATCCGTTCTTGCCATCTTTGGGCACCAGTCCTTTATTCAGGGTAATGGTAATATTATAATCGCGGTCTTCTGTTTTCATATTCAATAACCGCAGCGATACTTTGCTATCTGCATTCATAGTAAGCAAACTGTAGTCAGCATCTTTTCCATCCAGTTGCACGGCCAGTTTGTCTTTAAGACTGCTGGGGTCAACCGGGTAGTTAAAATAAAGATCTATTTGTGGCACGGCGGTTTTGCTGCCGGCATCAGCCAGCGTCCAAACAATATTGGTACTTTCTAATTTTAAATCAGGGGTGTGAAACAATACGTCATCTGCTTTGCCAATTTTATCGGCTTTAGAAAAGCGCAACAGCTCTTTACTAAAAACAGCTTTGTAATTGGTGGCGGGGGCTAAGGGCCTTGCCGGAGAAAAAACCAGTTCATCCGGATGCTCCCAACGAAAGCGGCCCGGAATGGCCGGCTCAAAACTGATGTATTCGGTAGAGTCCCACTGGTTCAGTAAAGAATCTTTTACCAATGGTTTATTAAACCTGAAAACAAGATTGCCCAGTTGGGGCACTTCATCCTTTGCATTTGTGTAGTCAAGGTTCACCACATTACGGTTACAGGCATACAAAAAAAGTACAACCACCAGGGTTGCAGCAAAAGGTTTGGCAATACGCATATAAAATTTGGGTTAAGGTGTTTGTTGTAATAAGTGCAGGTGATACCAGCTTAGTAACTCCGGTTAAACATTCTTGCGTCGCAATCCGTTCATCGGTAGTGGTGCTATTAAGCAGGTAAAATAATTAATGCTGTTAAAGTACAAAATAACTGGTTGTAAAAAATGGCACCAGCGGGGTATGTGGAAATCTAAAGCAGTTTTGTTTTTCATGGCTATACACTGCTGTACCCCTTAAATATATTGTGTAGCTACGGAGGGTGGCCACTCTCGGCGTCCATATGTGCTGGTTGAATTGTAATGGAAAGATACTGGCATAAAAACACTGCCGGCAAATTTTGGGCGATAAGGATTTGTTAATTAAAAAACCTAACTTCCAATTACCAACTGCGGAGCCATTGTACATCTTAAAACGATTGCCATGTCTCATACCATTATTGTAGACCCCGCCATCATTCAGCAGTGGGTGCATAAAAAAATATCCATAGCTCACTTGCAAGAGCAATTGCCGGCACAGGGTTGGGATGAAGAAAAGATACATGCTTACCTGCAACAATTAAAAAAAGTACGGACCGCCCGCCGCCAATGGATTGGTTTTATTTGCATGGGTACCGGTGCTTTTATGGGCTTTGTTTGTTGTGTGCTATCGCTTACCAATCCTTTTCCCAACTGGTATAATTTTATTTTGTATGTGCCAACCACCCTTGCTATTGCTGTAATTGGTGTGGGTTTGTATTATGTATTTGAATAAAACGGCTGCCATCTGCACTGCAGCTGACGGGTGCGACGCAACGGCTGCTGCGTAAAGATTGCCAGCCGG
>JANRMC010000129.1:0-14313 GCA_033761915.1 Flavihumibacter sp. | reverse complement strand
GGTTGTTTATCGTGAATTAACCAGTGGTATTTACTTTGGCGATAAGGCCTTAAGTGATGACGGTAAAATAGCAGAAGACACATCTATTTACACTGTTGAAGAAATAGAACGCATTGCGCATTTAGCTTTTAAAGCAGCACAACAAAGAAGAAAAAAGTTAACGCTAATTGACAAGGCAAACGTTTTAGAAACCTCTCGTCTGTGGCGTAAAACTGTACAAGCCATCGCAACACAATACACCGATGTTGCAGTAGATTACATGTATGCAGATAATGCATCGATGAAGCTAATATTAAACCCAAAACAGTTTGATGTAATATTGACGGAAAACCTATTTGGCGATATTATCAGCCATGAAGCTTGCGCTATTGGCGGTGCTTTAGGCATGGCGCCATCAGCTTCTATTGGCAATATCACAGCCTTGTTCGAGCCTATTCATGGTTCTTACCCACAAGCTGCTGGTAAAGACATTGCCAACCCTATTGGTTCTATTTTATCGGCCGCTATGATGCTTGACTACTTTGGTTTACACAAAGAAGCCGACAAGATTCGTGCAGCTGTAAATTGGACGTTGACAAACAATTTTGTTACTAAAGATATAGATCCGGTAAACTTTTATTTTACTAGCACCATCGGAGATTTGATTGCAGATTATGTATCTGGTAAAATACCCGGTTCTATCAAGCAGGAGAATATAGAGTTAAGAAAGTCGACCATTATATAAAAAGTTCATAAAGAAGAAGCCTCTTGCTTTTTCTTTTATTTTTTTATCACAGTTCTTTGTTTATAATTTTTGAAGGCGGTATATTCGCATTACAACAAACACAGATGTTGAGTAATAACAGCAATAATATATTTAAGACTATCGCAATCGTCATTGTGGTTGTCATTATTATTCCTGCACTCAACGGAGGTGTAAGTTGTATGTAATTGTAACAAACAAAATAACTATAACAACCGCCTCCAGCAGAGGCGGTTTTTTTATGGGTTACGGGCAGTATAAGGCCATGCAGCATTGGTTGCGTCGCATACTTGTGCCACACAATAAAATTGAACATTTTGGTGGCACCCCGCTGTAAGCGGTGGCACTGCAGCAAAAAGCCCGGCATGGCACTGCTGCTGAAGAGTGCCCCGAATGCTTTGCACAAATCCTGTCGGGGTTTGCAACGAGCAACAATGATGAAATAAGATTAACAGCTGACTATATAAAAATAAAAATGGCAGAATTAAACAAATACTCAAAGGTTTTAACGCAGGATGAAACACAACCGGCTGCGCAGGCTATGTTGTACGGCATTGGCTTAACAGAAGAAGATTTAAAGAAAGCGCAGGTGGGTATTGCCAGCATGGGTTACGATGGCAACACCTGTAACATGCACCTGAACGATTTGGCTAAAGTGGTGAAAGAAGGCGTATGGAAGAATGATTTGGTGGGTTTGATTTTTAATACCATTGGCATCAGCGATGGCATCAGTAACGGTACCGATGGTATGCGTTACAGTTTGGTAAGTAGAGATTTAATTGCAGACAGCATTGAAAGTGTATGCGGCGGTTTTTATTACGATGGTTTAATTGCGTTGCCCGGCTGCGATAAAAATATGCCCGGCGCCATTATGGCTATGGGAAGATTGAACCGTCCTTCTATAATGGTATATGGTGGCACCATTGCACCCGGCCATCACAAGGGTGAGGAGTTGAATATTATTTCGGCGTTTGAAGCATTGGGTAAAAAACTAGCCGGCAATATTACCCCGGAAGATTTTAAAGAAGTGGTAAAACATAGTTGCCCCGGGGCTGGTGCTTGTGGCGGCATGTACACCGCAAATACCATGGCCAGTGCTATAGAAGCATTGGGAATGAGCTTGCCCTATTCATCCAGCAATCCCGCTATTAGTGATGATAAAAAGAATGAGTGTCTGGATGCAGGCCGGGCCATTAAAGTTTTATTGGAAAAAGATATTAAGCCAAAAGATATAATGACAAAGAAAGCATTTGAAAATGCTATTGTTACCATTATGATTTTTGGCGGCAGCACCAATGCCGTATTGCATCTTATTGCAATGGCTAAAAGCGTGGGTGTGGATTTGACGCAGGACGATTTTCAGCGCATCAGCGATAAAACACCGGTGTTGGCAGATTTTAAACCCAGTGGTAAATACTTAATGCAGGAGTTGCATGCACATGGCGGCGTACCTGCTGTAATGAAATATTTATTAGAGAAAGGATTATTACATGGCGATTGTTTGACAGTAACCGGTAAAACGGTGGCAGAGAATTTAGCAGGTGTTCCTGGTTTGGATTTTACTACACAAAAGATTATTTATCCCTTAGAACAACCTTTGAAACAAACAGGACACCTGCAAATCCTGTACGGCAATCTGGCTGAAAAAGGAAGCGTTGCAAAAATTAGTGGTAAAGAAGGAGAACGTTTTGAAGGGCCGGCACGGGTATTTGACGGAGAAAAAGATTTAGTGGCTGGCATTGCCAGTGGCAGGGTAAAGAAAGGAGATGTGGTGGTGATACGATACGAAGGACCTAAAGGCGCACCGGGTATGCCCGAAATGCTGAAACCCACGTCGGCCATTACAGGCGCTGGCTTGGGTAAAGATGTGGCTTTAATTACAGATGGCCGTTTCAGCGGTGGCTCGCATGGTTTTGTCGTCGGTCATATTACGCCAGAGGCTTTTGTGGGCGGGTTAATAGCACTGGTGGAAGACAATGATATCATAGAACTGGATGCCACTAAAAATGTAATCAATTTAAAAGTAAGTGATGCAATACTGGCAGAAAGAAGAAAAAACTGGAAACAACCTGCTTTAAAAGAAACCAAAGGCGTGTTATACAAGTATGCCATGTGTGTGAAAGATGCCAGTGAAGGTTGTGTAACCGACGAAGCATAAACAAATGACCAAACAATATTTCATAGAATTAGCTGACTATAATATATGGGCCAACACCACACTGTGCTCATGGTTACAGCAGTTGAGTGATGCACAATGGCAGCAACCCATTACCAGCAGCTTTAACAGCATACAGGAAACGGTGCTGCATATAATAGCTGCAGAAAACATCTGGTTGCAACGTCTTGCAAAGCAGGAAAAAACGGTATGGTTGCAAGGTGTTTATACAGGCACACAGGCAGCGCATATTGATTTATTAAAAAGCCTCTCGCAGCAGTTGAAGGATGTTGTGGCTGGTATGGATGAAGGAGTGCTGGGCCAGCAACTTTCTTTTAAAAGAATTAATGGCGATGCCTATTCAATGCCGCATTATCAGGTGCTGGCACATATTTTCAATCACTCAACCTATCACCGCGGGCAGTTAATTACCATGCTGCGGCAGGCTGGTTTTACAGCTGTGGGTTCAACAGATATACTCAGCTATTTCAGATAACTATCGGATGGAGAATAAATTTTTTTTATGGAGACACTAACAATAAAAACGGAACAGATAAAAACTAAAGCAATGAAGAACATCAGTGGCAGTGAAGCGGTATTGGATGCTTTAGTGCAGGAAGGTGTAACCACTATATTTGGTTACCCCGGTGGTGCTATTATGCCTATTTATGATGCATTGTATGATTACAATGATAAACTGCAGCACATACTGGTGCGCCACGAGCAAGGGGGCATTCATGCCGCACAGGGTTTTGCCCGTGCCAGTGGTAAAACAGGTGTGGTGTTTGCCACCAGCGGCCCCGGTGCCACCAATCTGGTAACAGGTTTGGCCGATGCAATGATTGATTCAACTCCTGTTGTTTGTGTTACGGGGCAGGTGTTTGCGCATTTGCTGGGCACCGATGCATTTCAGGAAACGGATGTAATTAATATTACCACACCCGTTACCAAATGGAATTACCAGGTAACAGATGCCAGCGAAATACCACATGTAATGGCAAAGGCTTTTTATATTGCTGGCAGCGGCAGACCCGGCCCGGTATTAATTGACATTACCAAAAACGCACAACTGCAAAAGTTCGATTATGAAGGCTATAAAAAATGCGATCATATCCGCAGCTACCGCCCCAAACCAATTGTGCGTAAAGAATATATTGAGCAGGCCGCTACATTGATTAATGAGGCAAAGCAACCTTTTGTAATTTTTGGCCAGGGCGTTATTCTTGGTAAAGCAGAAAAAGAATTTAAAGCATTTATAGAAAAAGCAGGTATTCCTGCGGCATGGACCATTATGGGCATGAGTGCCATTGCTACCGACCACCCATTAGCCGTGGGTATGCTGGGTATGCATGGCAACTACGGCCCCAACTTATTAACCAACGAATGCGATGTGCTGATTGCCGTTGGTATGCGCTTTGACGACCGTGTAACCGGCCGACTTGATAAATATGCCAAGCAAGCCAAAGTAATACACCTGGATATTGACCCTGCAGAGATTGATAAGAACGTTAAAACAACCGTACCTGTTTGGGGAGACTGTAAAGAAACATTGCCGTTGTTAACGACACTGCTTGAACAAAAAGTATATCCTGAGTGGCTGCAGCGTTTTCACGATTGTATGGAGAAAGAAAAAAACCAGTGTATTATCCCTGAGATGAACCCTGCTGGTGAAGTGATGACCATGGGTGAAGTGATTAAGACTTTAAATGAACTGACAAAAGGAGAAGCCATCATAGTAACCGATGTGGGCCAGCACCAGATGGTGGCCTGCCGCTATGCCAACTTCACCAAATCTAAAAGCAATATTACCAGTGGTGGTTTAGGCACTATGGGCTATGCATTGCCGGCAGCTATTGGCGCTGCGTACGGAGACAGCAGCCGCCCCACGGTAGCTATTATTGGCGATGGTGGTTTTCAGATGACGATACAGGAATTGGGAACCATTATGCAGTACAAGCCCAATGTAAAAATCTTAATTCTCAATAACCAGTTTTTAGGTATGGTGCGCCAGTGGCAGCAGCTGTTTCACGAAAAGCGGTATTCTTTTGTAGACATACAAAGCCCCGATTTTGTACAGGTGGCCAAAGGATATGGCATTGCAGGCAACAGCATTTCAAAAAGAGAAGACCTGGAAACTGCACTCAGCCAGATGCTGCAGCACAACGGAAGCTTCTTATTAGAAGTAATGGTGGGTAAAGAAAACAATGTATTTCCCATGGTGCCGCAGGGCAGGGGTGTTTCAGAAATTGTATTGAGTAAAGAAGAAATTTAGTGAGTGGTCAATAGTGCAAAGCCACGCATCGTTGCGTCGCACACTTGTACAAAAAATGGTTATTGAACAAAAAAACAAACATGCAAAAGCAAGAATATACTATAACGGTTTACACAGAAAACCAGATTGGTTTACTAAATCGCATTGCCATCATCTTTTCCCGCAGAAAGATTAATGTGGAAAGTTTAAACACTTCACCCAGCGAGGTGGATAGTGTGCACCGCTTTACCATTGTTATAAACGAAACAGAGGAGGTGGTTAAAAAATTATGCCGCCAGATAGAAAAGCAGGTGGAAGTGCTGAAAGCGTATTACAATACCAATGAAGAAATCATCTGGCAGGAACTGGCTTTGTATAAAGTGCCCACAGAAATTATTGCAGAAGAAGTAAAGGTAGAGCGTTTACTAAGTCAGCACGGTGCTAAAGCAGTGGTGATAAGAAAAGACTATACCGTGTTTGAAGTAAGCGGCCAGCGGGATGAAACAGATAAGTTTATAAAAATACTGGAACCCTACGGGTTAATAGAATTTGTGCGCAGTGCCAGGGTAGCTATTATAAAAGCCAGCGATGGCTTTCATAACAAACTGAAAGAGTTTGAATACAAAGAACCCGGAGAAAATGTGATGGAGAATGAATACCTGAACGATCATGAAAAGGTATTCAGCATGTAAACAAAAGCTGAATAAAGATAAAATGTACAAGAGTGCGACGCCAATGCCGCTGAACAGCATTGGTGAAGCTGGTAACAAAAACAAATAAATAAAATAAAACAAACCGGTCAATTGCTAAAGTCTGCTTTGACTTTTAACTGTTGACTTTAAACTTCAAAAAATGGCAAATTATTTCAATTCATTACCGCTGAGAGAGCAACTGAACCAATTAGGTGTATGTGAATTTATGAACCGCAACGAGTTTGCAGATGGTGTAAATGTTTTAAAAGGTAAAAAAATTGTAATTGTAGGTTGTGGTGCGCAGGGTTTAAACCAGGGTTTGAATATGCGTGACTCCGGATTAGATATTTCATATACGCTGCGTGCAGAAGCTATTGCAGAAAAAAGAGCTTCGTGGAAAAACGCTACTGAAAACGGGTTTACGGTGGGCACTTACGAAGAATTGATACCAACGGCCGACCTGGTGCTGAACTTAACACCCGATAAACAACATACTGCTGTTATAAAAGCCATTATGCCATTAATGAAGAAAGGTGCTACACTTTCTTATTCGCATGGTTTTAATATTGTGGAAGAAGGTACACAAATACGTAAAGACATTACAGTAATTATGGTGGCACCCAAATGCCCCGGCACAGAAGTGCGTGAAGAATATAAAAGAGGTTTTGGGGTACCTACATTAATAGCGGTGCACCCGGAGAACGACCCGGAAGGCAAAGGTCTGGCACAGGCAAAAGCATATGCAGCTGCCACAGGCGGTCACCGTGCCGGTGTGTTGCGTTCTTCTTTTGTAGCAGAAGTTAAGAGTGATTTAATGGGCGAGCAAACCATTTTGTGTGGGGTGCTGCAAACCGGTTCTATTTTATGTTTTGATAAAATGCTGGAGAAAGGAGTGGATGCAGGTTATGCTGCAAAGCTGATTCAATACGGTTGGGAAGTAATTACTGAAGCGTTAAAGCATGGTGGTGTATCTGCCATGATGGATCGCTTAACCAATCCGGCTAAAGTAAAAGCCTTTGAATTGTCGCAGGAACTGAAAACTATTTTACGTCCGTTGTTTCAAAAACACCAGGATGATATTATGAGTGGCCATTTTTCTAAAACCATGATGGAAGACTGGGCCAACGATGATAAAAATTTATTAACCTGGCGCAAAGCAACCGGCGAAACAGCTTTTGAAAAAACAGCACCGGCTGCAGTAACTATTGCTGAGCAGGAGTATTTTGACAATGGTCTTTTAATGGTGGCCTTTGTACGTGCCGGTGTGGAGCTGGCTTTTGAAACCATGGTGGAAGCGGGCATCAAACCAGAAAGTGCCTACTACGAATCTTTACACGAAACACCGTTAATAGCCAATACCATTGCCCGTAAAAAATTATACGAAATGAACCGTGTAATTTCTGATACTGCAGAATACGGTTGCTATTTGTTTGACCATGCAGCAAAACCATTGCTGAAAGAATTTATGACCACTATTGATAAAGATGTGATTGGCACCAACTACAATGCCGGAAAAGACAATGGCGTGGATAACCGTGCTATCATTGAAATAAACAAAGTATTGCGCAACCATCCCGTAGAAAAAGTAGGTACTGTTTTAAGACAGGCTATGACGGATATGAAAGTAATACAAACCGTGGCGAAGGAATCAAAAAAAGTGAAAGAACCCGCATTGGCATAAGCCGGCGCTAAAGTTTATAAATGAACGAACAACCAAATGATACCAAGATGAATGTAAGCCCCCTTCCAGGTGATGGGGGCTTACATTTTCATAAAGCGGCATTAAATCTTAAAAAGGTGGTGGTAAAAACACCGTTGCAGTTAAATACCAATCTGTCTAAAAAATACCAGTGCAATATTTACTTAAAAAGAGAAGACCTGCAGGTGGTGCGCAGCTATAAATTGCGCGGCGCTTATAATATGATGAGCAGTTTACCGGCCGATCAGCTGAACAAAGGGGTGGTATGCGCCAGTGCGGGTAATCATGCACAGGGTTTTGCATACAGCTGTAAAAAGCTAAATGTAAAAGGCGTGGTGTTTATGCCGGTAATAACCCCCAATCAAAAAATTAACCAAACCAAAATGTTTGGTGAAGATAAAATTGAAGTGCGGCTGGTAGGCGATACTTTTGACGATTGCGCCACTGCAGCCAAAAAATATACGGCAGAAAATAACATGACCTTTATTCCGCCTTTTGATGATTACCGCATTATAGAAGGGCAGGGTACGGTTGGGTTAGAAATATTGGAAGAGCAGGCCGATATTGATTACCTGTTTGTGCCCGTGGGCGGTGGCGGTTTAAGTGCCGGTGTGGGCACGTATTTTAAAACCTATTCTCCTAAAACAAAAATTATTGGATTGGAGCCCGAAGGCGCCCCTTCTATGAAAGCAGCGCTGGAAGCCGGCCACCCGGTAACCTTAGATAATATTGACCGCTTTGTGGATGGTGCTGCCGTAAAACGAATTGGAGATATTACGTTTGCCGTGTGCAAGGAAGTGCTGGATGATATGCACCTGGTGCCGGAAGGCAGAATCTGCTCTACCATATTAAAATTGTATAACGAAGATGCGATAGTGGTGGAACCCGCCGGCGCACTCAGCATTGCTGCATTGGATGATTATGCCGATGTGATTAAAGGCAAAAATGTAGTTTGTGTTATCAGCGGCAGTAATAATGATATAGACCGGATGCAGGAAATTAAAGAACGCAGCCTGCAGTACGAAGGGTTGAAACATTATTTTTTAATACGCTTTGCACAACGCCCCGGTGCATTAAAACAATTTGTAAGTGATGTGTTAGGCCCTAATGATGATATTGTGCGGTTTGAGTACATGCAAAAGCACAACAAAGAAACCGGTCCGGCATTGGTGGGGGTGGAGCTGCGCAACCGCGAAGATTATGATGTGTTGCTGGCCAATATGCGCCACTACCAGATCAATTATACAGAGTTGAACAAAGATGATACCCTGTTTTCTTATCTGGTATAAAAGTGCCGCTTCATAAAAATGAAGCGGCTGCATAACCCTAATGAAAAGTATCACCACTTACATAACAGTGTGACGGTATGTTTTCAGTAAAGTTTGATGCAGGGTGAGTTAGTGCCTGTAAACAGGCCATATCTGCCGACGAAAAAAAGTAGTTAAACAAAAAGGCTTCCCCAACGGGAAGCCTTCGTCTTTCATCACTATAGCGCAAAAATTAATTAGCGTCTGAAAAGATCCGATGCAGAACGTGCCTGCCGCTGGCAGTTCCACATATCCACTACTGAAAAAGATTTTGATTTGTTCTTTTTAAAATGGTTGGTAACTGCTACGGTTTCTTTTACTTCATTGGTTAACTCTTGCAGTGATTGCTCGTCTAGTTGCACAATTTTGTGCATAGCATTAGTGTTCATAAAGTCCTCCTTTTATGTTAAAATTTTTCTTATAAAACGGTTGTTACAATTTTTCGTGTAGCATCAATCGTTGGCTCAATAATACGCGGCGTAGTGAAGTGTTATCAGGATAACGGGTACGATTTGGTATTGAATGCGCCGCAAAGATACGACGCTATTCTTCCCGGTGCAAGGTTTATTTAAAGATGTTGCCTTTTTTTATAAGTCTTTAACAGTTTATAAGGTGGCTGGTGTGTTTTTAAAAATAAACCCGCATCTTTTTTATTTTAGTTGGGTTACCTTTTTGCTTTTTTGTGTTTTGGGGTGGGCCGTAGCGCTTTGTGCAGCAGTGGTTGCGTCGCACATGTTAGCTGCAACGCTGCGAGGGACCCTGCCTGCGTGACGCAGTCAGGCAGGCAGTAGCTGTTGCACTTCATCCCGACTATAGCGGGACTTGTGCAGTAGTGCATTTATCAGTTTTGTTACTAAAACAAATAATTAGCGTATAAATTAGTAGTTACAAACTACACCAAATCACAGCGTAGGCGTAGCGGTATACTGAGATTCTTTTTAAAATCATTGCTGAGTGGGGGTTAATTAAATGCACTCCACAATCTTCAAAATAAGCCTTGAAAAATAAAAAACAGGATTGCTGTTTTTAGCAGTCCTGTTGCTTATCATCTTTAAAGCCTAATCTTAATACCTCCGTTTACTACAAATCCATCTAAAGGCGCATAGATGTCTCTGAATACTGGGTTGTTGATTGAGCCTGCGTAGATAGTATCAAATTTTGTTTGTCTTGTGTCGGTGAAGTTTTCAAAGTTTATAAAAATTGAGAAGTGTTCCCATACTTTTTCACCCATTAAACCAAATGTCCAATATGACTTGCCGATTGCTCCATCATTTAATTTTTGAGGACTAAAGTAATAAGCTTCCAAACCAATTTTCATTTTTTCGTCTTTCTCATACATCAATACATTATTGAGCCTGTGCCTTGCTGTTAAAGGAAATAAATTTTTATTGTTATTGAAATGTGTGTTTACATCTGCATAGGTATAACCCACAAACAATTTGAAATCACTATAACTAAACCTAAGATTAGATTCTATTCCTTTCGTATCAATATTTCCGGTTCCGTTTAAAAATTCAAAGTTGTTGCCATTTGCTGTTAATACCAATGGCTTGTTAAGTTTTGTATAGAAGAATAATTGGTTAATGGTGATACCTACCTCACCAATTTTAGTACGATAGTTTATGTCAAAATTTACACCTGCTGAATGTTCATTTTGAGTGATGCTTTGATTAAGAGGTAATATATTCTGAAACTGTGTTCTTTCTGCTTCTTCATTAAATACCGTTGGCGTTTTATAGCCTAAACCACCGCCTAACCTTACTGTAAGTTTTGGAGATACTTTTAGCATAGCAGAAATTCTTGGTAATAATTCAAAACCAAACTGCTTAACATAGTCACCTCTTAACCCTGTTTCTAATGTAAATTTAGTTGATGGTGTCCATGTGTTTTGAACAAAAACACCTAAAGTATTATAATGATAATTTCTTAGAGCATTACTATTTAGCTTATCTTCTTTAAAATCATCGGTTAAATAATTTGCTCCAATAACCCAATCAGCTTTTTCTCCATTGGTGCTGTAGGTTGCTTCCGAAAAAGTTGATTGTTGCAGCCCTTTAAAAGCATAAGCAGGAATTTGTATGAACCTGTCAAACCTGTTGTAGCTGTTTTTAAAATTAAATTGTGATTTATCGTTAACTCTATGCGTTAGCTGGGCTTGTGTTGTAATACGGTCGGTATTGTTTTTTTCAAAAAAACCTGCCGTTCCATTTTTTATATAATTGATGCTGCCACCTATCCTGTTTTCTGTTATGTAACTAATGCCTACGTTGGCTGTAGTTCTTGAACCATAAATAAAAAGCCTTGGGTTAATGGTGTATCGCTCAAACTTTGGAATAGCTGTTAATCCAATATCAGCGGGGTCGTATGCTCTGGCTGTATTTCTTGAACTAAATATTGTTACTCCAAATTTATTAAACTTCTGACTGTAAAAACCACTTAGGTCAAGACCACCTGCAGATGTACCATTGCCAATAAAACTTATTTCTCTTTTTGCAGTTGGTGTTTTAGATACAAGGTTAACCAACCCTGCTATTGCACCTCCACCATATAATGTAGAAGATGAACCCTTAATTACTTCAATCTGTTTGAGGTCAAGCGGAGCAACCTGCATTAAACTTAAACCGCCTGAAAAGCCTGAATATAAAGGAAAGCCATCTCTTAATATTTGGGTGTACCTGCCGTCTAAACCTTGTATTCTTATGCTGGAATTGTAAGAGGTTGCCGAAGTTTGCTGTGTTTGAATTCCTGTACTTTCGTTTAGTAACATTCTTATATCGCCTGGCTTCATGTTTCCTTTCTCTGTAAGTTCTTCGCCTGATATGGTCTCAACTCTTGTAGGAATATCGCTGATAGTGCGGCTGCTTCTTGTAGAAGTTATAATAACTTCTTCCTCTTCTTCTTCACCTTCTGCTAAAAGTATTTCAAAAGGTACATTGGCAGCTTGTGGTACTTGTACAGAAACTTCCTGTTCTTCTAATCCTACATAAGAAACTTTGATTTTATACGTATCTGCCGTTATGTTTGCAAAGGTTGCAATGCCAAAACTATCAGCTAAGGTTGTTTTGTTCAAAGAAACAATTGTAACTGAAGCCCCTGCAAGTGGCATTTTGTCTTCTTTTTTTTTGATTGATAATGTAACAATATATTGAGCATAAGTTGTGAATGTACATACAACTACTATGCATAGAAATAGTATTTTCTTCATTTTAAGTGAATGATTATTTGATTAATAAATTTTATAAATCTTTAATTTATTAATCTACTCTTGGAGGTTGAAAGAGACTTGAGTAATACCCTGAATTGGAGGGAAAATAATATTCCCCGTATTTAGGTGAATTGTAAAATTCTACCGTTTCAACAGATGTGGTTATTGTGTTTAATGTGAAGCCTGATGCCGAAGAACAAACTGAAAATGGTGAGCAACTACTACAATCTTTTTCATGATGTGTTTTAGATGTTTGTTCAGTATGTTCTTCGTTCTCGCAATTGTCAAAAAAGGAGCAGGGTACAACCGCACTAAGCAAAATGTAAAAGGCTAATATGTAGGCTTTCAAATTTTTCACTGTGTAAAGGTAATATGTCTAACTGATAAATAGAGTTGTGTGTCAGAAAAGTTTTGACCCTCTTGTGCCAATTTCTATCGGAACTGCTTTCTGTGTCAAGGGGTCATAGCCGTACGCTGCTTTTCTTTTTTTACAATCTATACTTATGGGGGGTGAGCTTTATTGCTTTATGCAGCAGTAGTTGCGTCGCACACTTGTAGGGCAATGCATTTCTCAGCGCTGTTAGTTGCTGCTGAAAAATAGTAGCTGGAAGCTACAACAAAGCACAGCGTAGGCACAGCCGTACGCTGAGTTTCTTTTTTTGAACTTATAAACTATGCCGAGTGAGGACCCTGCCTGCGTGACGCATTCAGGCAGGCAGTAGCAGTTGCACTTCATCCCGATTTTAGTGGGACTTGTGCTATTGGTTGTTATTGCAGCAAGGAGTTTGTTTAATTGTATTGATAGTTTTGTTTGAACTGGTTTTTATAACCTTTAATGATTTTAGTAGGTGTTGTATATTGTTTCTTTTATACTGCAATAAGCTGAAAGCACAAGCGAGACGCTTGCGCTAGGAGGTGCTTTTGGTAGTTATTTCAGCATAGAGCTTGTTCGTATCAGTTATTTATACTTCTCGAACATTTTGCTATCATCTCTAAATTCAAGTTCTTTAGTGTCAGCGTTTATAATAACGTAGACCATTCTATGTTGTTTAATTTTAAGTCTTTCAAGTTCATGAGTAAGAATATCGTCGGGGAATGATGTGTAATTAGCTTCAAACAATGTTAGTACTTGGTCAAGACCATTTTGCCAGTCACTAAATGCTAAATTATTGTCGAAGAGCATTCTTAAATGTCTGCCGTCAATAGTTTGAAAGTCTATGGAGACAACGAGTGATTGTGAATAGGTTTTAGAAAGTTTGTCAGGTGTTTGATCGGATGTAATTAAAGAAAGTTTATATTTTTTGCCTTTATCTATTAGTTTGGTCAATCCTTTCTTTAAAAAAGTATAATGATCTTTCCCAGCCTCAGAAAGAAATGAGTCAAAGTATGGTTTTAAAATATATGCACCAAATGCAGTAGGAATAATCCACTCAAAAGAAGCAAAGGCGCCGCTATCCCTTTTTAAAATCTGTAAATCGAAATTATTTGCTTGTATATCTTCTAAATCTTCTTTGATTTTCTCATCTGAAAAGGCTTCTGGATAGATAAAGATTAATGCTGGTATTTTAGTGTTAGTTTCATTCATAACAAGGGTATTGTAAATCGCAGCCAACGAACAGGGTTTGCTATTGTGATGACATTTTTTGATATCCAGCCAAGAACTGCGACCGAATTGAAAAAACTAAGAACGAAGTTAACAACAAATGCCCAATAATATTTCTTCCTAGGGATACTAGTGATATGAAGCTCATTGTTATTCTGTGAGCTGTATAGGAGCAAACTAAATGTTACTTTTATGTGACTGACTAATCAACATGCATTAAAGCCCCTCTAATGTGTCATAGAGGTCAAACTCATGAACAATAAGAAGCTTTGTTCCTTGTTTACGGTGTTTGATTGCTTCTTCGATTTTGCGTCCATAACAAGTAAATGCCCAACATGAATTTTTTTCGTCGCAAACTACAAGGTAATTAAGTTTTGAGCTTACATTGTCCACCACAAAGCCACCATACAGTTCTATTTTTTCTGCAATTTCTCGCCGTTTAAATTTCTTTGAATTTCCTGTTATACAAAAAATGTTTTCTTGAATTGTTATTGTTGGGTCAATTTGATAAAAGCCTGTTTTGAGGGAATAAATTAATGCGGAATTTGAACTGTCTGCTTTGTCACCCACCAAAGCCTTACAAAAATCATGTAAAGCCTGATGTTCCTCGATTGTAATTATTTTATCTTGTATAATATTTGTCGTTAAGTTATAAAGTT
>JANRMC010000128.1:0-1638 GCA_033761915.1 Flavihumibacter sp. | reverse complement strand
TATGCAAGGCATAAATGGCAATATCATTTTTAATGGCCTCAATAACCAGTTGCTCTACATAAGTGGTACCTGTAATCTTCTTTAACCCTTTAAAAATAATGGGGTGATGCGCCACCACCAGGTTGCAATTTTTAGCCTTGGCCTCTTGCAGTACTTCGGTGGTAACATCTAAACACACTAATGCACCACTGCATGGCCATTCTGCACTACCGGTTATTAAACCCGCGTTGTCATAATCCTCCTGAAGGGCCGGCGGAGCCCATTGCTCCAATGCAATAATAATTTCGCTTACTTTCATTTTTTAAAGATACCAGATATTTAATACGATTACACTAGTGGCCCGACTGTACATGCATCTGGTTTTCTATCTGGTAAATTTCTTTAAACCCTTTCAGTTCACAGGTAATTTTTTTAAAAGGCGCTTTAATATCTCTGAATTCGCGAATCAGTTCCAGCACATCAAAATCTATATACTCTGTACTATGCGCATCAATTACAACCCTTGCCCCTTCAGGAATATGATCCAGCGTCTCACGTATGGCCGCCTTATTTAAAAAGGATACTTCTTCAGAAAGCCGGATGGTAATGGTATCCCCTTCGTGGTGTTTATTCTTATGAAAGAAATAAGAGTTTTTAAGGTTTCCATGCAATACGGCACCTAACGCTGCTACCAAACCTGCCACCACGCCTATCAGCAAACCTTCTCCTTTTAAGGGTTTATACCAGCCCAATAAATCTACTCCAATTATTACCAGTACGGTTACAAAAAAAGGAATCCATTGGTATTTACCATTTTTTATCATTTGAGAGAATACAGAAAGTTTACATAATTTATAACCTGTAAGCAATAATATGGCGGCCAATGACGAAAGCGGAATTAAGTTAAGCAACCCCGGTATTGCAACTACTGTAAATAACAATAATAACCCATGAAAGATGGCAGAAATTTTTGTTTTGCCACCGGCGTGCACATTGGCACTGCTACGCACAATAACACTGGTAATAGGCAATCCTCCAATTAAACCAGAAACAGCATTTCCAATTCCCTGCGCCATCAGCTCCCGGTTGGTGTTGGTTACATTTCTTTCCGGGTCAATGTTATCAACTGCTTCAATACTCAACAATGTTTCCAATGAGGCTATTACAGCAATCATTACACCTGTAATTAAAACTTTGCTGTTTAAGAATCCTTTAAAATCGGGCAGGGTAAAAAAACTTAAAAACTCCTGTATACTACCGGCTGGCTTTATCTGCACAAGGTGTTCTTGCTGAATGGTAAGTTGGCTGCCGCCAGCTTTAAAAATTTCATTCAATAAAATAGCCACAATTACTGCCACCAATGCACCCGGAATAAACTTTACTTTCTTTTTTATAAAAGGTCGTTCCCACAGCAGCATTATTGCAATACTTACCAGGCAAATTAAAAATACACCTACTTCAATGTGTTGTAATGGTTGCAGTAGTTCATGCCAGTCTTCGTTGCCAAAAGGCACTAATTCTGTCAGATTTCCTTTCTCATCTTTATCGTAGCCTACAGCATGGGGTATTTGTTTGGCAATAATTAAAATACCAATACTGGTAAGCATGCCTTTTATAACACTGGATGGAAAGTAGTTGGCAATACCACCCAGCCGGGCC
>JANRMC010000127.1:0-10213 GCA_033761915.1 Flavihumibacter sp. | reverse complement strand
ATATTGTTGGTTTGCCTGATAATGCCGTTAAGGAAAGTTTGCAAAGAGTGGAAAGCGCTGTTAAAAGCAACGGACTGTTAATGCCACGCACTAAACTGGTGGTAAACATGGCCCCGGCAGATTTGCGTAAGACCGGCGCTGCGTTTGACCTGCCTATTGCTATTGGCACTTTAGCTGCCAGTGAGCAGTTAGAAGCAGTAGTGCCCTTAGATGAATATGTAATAATGGGTGAGCTTCATTTAGATGGCACCATACAACCCATTAAAGGAGCATTACCTATTGCCATAACAGCACGTAAAGAAAATTTTAAAGGACTTATTGTACCCTTACCCAATGCCAGAGAAGCGGCCATGGTAAACAATATAGATGTGTACGGGGTAAAACATATAACAGAAGTAATAGAGTTTTTACGCAACCCTCAATCGCTGCAACCGCTTAAAGTAGATACCCGTGATGAGTTTTATCACTCACAATACGATTTTGAATTTGATTTTGCAGATGTAAAAGGCCAGCACAATATTAAACGTGCCCTTGAAATTGCTGCAGCCGGGGGGCACAATGCTATTTTAATTGGCCCGCCGGGCGCCGGTAAAACCATGCTGGCAAAAAGACTGCCTACTATTTTACCACCGCTTACTTTACATGAAGCTTTAGAAACCACCAAAATTCATAGTGTGGCGGGCAAGCTTCCGGAAAACGCCACATTGATTTCTAAACGCCCCTTCCGCTCTCCGCATCACACCGTAAGCGATGCAGCCTTAGTGGGCGGCGGCGGTGTGCCGCAGCCGGGAGAAATTTCGCTGGCACATAATGGCGTGTTGTTTTTAGATGAGTTACCAGAATTTAAAAGAACAGTATTAGAAGTAATGCGCCAACCCATGGAAGAAAGAAAGGTTACTATCAGCCGGGCAAAAGTAGCTTTAGATTTTCCTGCATCCTTTATGCTGATTGCTTCTATGAACCCATGCCCTTGCGGCTTTTACAATCACCCGGAAAAAGAATGTACCTGCCCGCCCGGCGCAGTGCAGAAATATTTAAACAAAATTTCGGGACCGCTATTAGATCGTATTGACCTGCATGTGGAAGTTACACCGGTTCCGTTTTCAGAACTATCGGGTAAAAAAACAGAAGAAGGCTCGGCCTCCATTCGCGAAAGAGTGATACAGGCCAGAGAGATACAGGCAAAACGTTATCAGCTGCAACCCGGCGTGTATGCCAATGCACAAATGAGCAGTAAACAGCTAAAAGAAATTTGTGTAATAGACACGGTAGGCGCCAACCTTTTAAAAGCAGCCATGGATAAACTGAATCTTTCTGCAAGAGCTTATGACCGCATATTAAAAGTAAGCCGCACCATTGCAGATTTGGCCGGCAGTGAAAACATAAAGGCAGAACACCTGGCAGAAGCCATTCAGTACCGCAGCCTTGACCGTGAAGGTTGGGCAGGTTAATAGTAAATGTGTTTATAATTCTTTGCAGATGTTTTTTACGATGGAAGGCCCTTCATAAATAAAACCCGTCCATACCTGTACCAAACCGGCACCCGCTTTTAATTTTTCAATTGCATCTGCACCGGTAAAAATACCGCCCGAAGCAATGATAGGTATCTGCCCGTTCAATTGTTGAGACATATAACTGATTAACGCCGTACTTTTTTCTCGTACCGGCAAACCGCTTAAGCCACCAGCCCCAATGGCGGTAACAGTAGCTTCCGCTGTTTTTAACCCTTCTCTGCTGATGGTGGTATTGGCCACCACCAAGCCATCTAACTGAATTTCTAATGCAAGGTCTATTACATCATTTACCTGCTCTGTACTTAGATCCGGAGCAATTTTTAGCAACAGCGGTTTGGGGTGAGCCTGCTGTTTATTAATAGTTTGCAGGTGGGATAAAATTTTGCGCAGCGAATCTTTTTCCTGCAGGGCTCTTAACCCTGGGGTATTGGGAGAGCTTACATTTACAACAAAGTAATCTACCCAGTCGAATAACTCCTTAAAACAAATATCATAATCCTTCCAGGCATCTTCATTGGCAGTAACTTTATTTTTACCAATATTACCACCAATAATTAAAGAACCGGCATGCTTACTGCCCTTCCATGCTTTTAAACGTTGTGCCACCAGCTTTACCCCATCATTATTAAAACCCATGCGGTTTATAAGTGCTTTGTCTTTAGGCAAGCGAAATAAACGGGGCTTATCATTGCCTGCTTGTGCCAGGGGTGTAACCGTACCAATTTCTACAAAGCCAAAACCCAGATTACTCAGTTCTCTCAGGTAGCGGGCATTTTTATCAAAACCGGCGGCAAGCCCAACGGGGTTTTTAAAATTAAGGCCAAATTGCTCCTGCGCTTTTGCAGCAGCCGGTGTAAACATTTTTTTTATAATGGCACGGGTAAACCCAAATGAACAAAGCAGGCGCAGGCTGTTCATACTAAAGTAATGCACCCACTCTGGCGAAAACAAAAAAAGAAAGGAACGTATTAATGCATACATAAAAACAATAGTCTTATTTAAATGTGGCCAGTTTTGCCAATAACTCTTTGCTGAGTAAGCGGCTGGTTAAGGGGTCATTTTCTTTCAGGTTCACAAAAGTCCATTCTTTACTGATAGCGTCTTTTATTGCCACCATTGCAGTAAGTTGTTTTATTACCAACACGCCATTTGGTTTTGCCACAGCATCGGTAAACTGGCTTTTCATGGCATCTACCAGTTCTGCGGTATTGGTGGTGCTGTCTTTAAAACGCATGGTCATTACCAGACTATAATCTATTTTGGCATAACTGCCGGTGCCCATGCTAAACACAGGGTGTACTTTTTGCACTTTTAATGTGTCCATGGTAATCTTCATTTCTTCATTGTCAAAGGCGTTTTGCATGGCTTCCAGCATCTGTGCTTTGGGGGCAATGGTAAACAGCTTAGGGTAGGTATAATCTAATACTTTATCTATCTGCATAGTTTCGTTAAATACCAGAAACTCTTTTAAGCGTTTTTCTAAAGCCTCGTCTTTTTGTGCCTGTGTAATCTGGCTTATTACCAGCAACAGCAATAACAGGGTATTCTTGGCGTATTTCATAAAAGTATTTACTGTAAAAGAAGCACCGCATTGGCAGATTAGCAAAAAATTTTTCAAACTGGTAAAACTTCCTATTTTTGATCTATAAAGTTGCATAAACAACCTTTTTTGGTATTGCCCATTGCCGGGCTTATTACTAAAGTTGAAGTGTGCGACGCAACGGCTGCCCCATTAAAAAACCGCAGCTGGTAACCACATAAAAACATGGCTATGCAAGAAGCGTATATTGTAGCAGGCTACAGAACTGCAGTTGGTAAAAGTAAACGTGGTGGTTTTAGATTTACCAGGCCCGATGACCTGGCTGTTGATGTTATTAAAGCATTACTGGCTACCGTGCCGCAGTTAGATGTAAAACGGGTGGATGATGTAATTGTGGGTAATGCTGTGCCCGAAGCTGAACAGGGTTTGCAGGTAGGCCGCATTATTGCCGCCAAAGCGGTGGGCTTTCATGCACCGGGTATGACGGTAAACCGGTATTGCGCCAGCGGACTTGAAACTATTGCCATTGCCACAGCAAAAATAAGAAGTGGCCAGGCCGATTGTATAATTGCTGGCGGCACAGAAAGTATGAGCCTGGTGCCTACTGCCGGTTGGAAAACGGTGCCTTCTTACGCCATTGCTAAAGACGAGCCTGATTATTATTTAAGCATGGGGCTTACGGCAGAGGCAGTAGCCAAAGAATACAATGTTAGCCGGGCCGATCAGGATGCGTTTGCCTACGCTTCGCATCAAAAAGCAATGAACGCCATTACCAATGGTTTTTTTAAACCCGGCATTTTACCCATAACCGTAAACGAAGTATTTGTAGATGATAAGGGCAAACGCCAAAACCGCAGTTTTGTGGTAGATACCGATGAAGGTGTAAGAGCCGATACTTCTGTTGAAGCATTGGGCAAATTAAAACCTGCTTTTTCTGCCACGGGTACGGTTACGGCGGGCAACTCTTCTCAAACCAGCGATGGTGCTGCTTTTGTAATTGTAATGGGCGAGAAAATGGTAAATGAACTGGGCTTAAAACCCATTGCCCGCCTGGTAGCTTGCGCCAGCGCCGGTGTGCACCCGCGTATTATGGGCATTGGCCCGGTAGAAGCGGTGCCCAAAGTTTTAAAACAGGCCAATATGAGCCTTGGGCAAATAGACCTGGTGGAGTTAAACGAAGCTTTTGCCTCTCAGGCGCTGGCCGTAATAAGAACTTTAGAAATGAACCCCGACATAGTAAATATTAACGGCGGCGCTATTGCATTGGGGCATCCATTAGGTTGCACCGGCGCCAAACTAACCATACAAATAACGCACGATATGAAGCGGCTGAATAAAAAGTATGGCATTGTAACAGCCTGTGTGGGTGGTGGCCAGGGCATAGCTGGCATTATAGAAAATATAGATTAATGAAAAAATCTCATAGCTAAAGCCACTCCCCAAAAGAGTGGCTTTTATTTTTATGTTACCAGCCATACAGCTACTGGCAACAGCGTTGCGGCGCTCCGTTCAACCGCAGTGCAAAAGGCAACGTAGTTTTACGAATCATTTATACTTGTATTTACTAAGAGCATTAATTACATACTCAACAATTTAGCAGTGCCTTTATTCGTTTTCCACAAATTGGGCTTATGGCCCGCAATTTGTTAAATAAGGCTTAAACCTTTTGTAGTATATTCAATCTGATATTCTTAACCAAAATTGCCTCACTATGAACAGGAGAGATTTTCTGACTGCTAAGCGCCAGTCCGCCCGAAAAACTCCGGATAGCATTTCTCAAACTGCAAGAACACAATCTGGCCTTACACCTTATAGTGGCCCCTTTGGTACAGAAGAAGTGGTGCATCTTTTAAAACGCACCATGTTTGGCGCCACGGTTGAAGATGTAGCCTATTTCAAAACACGTTCGGTTACGCAGGCAATTGATGAGTTACTCAACCCCACAGCACCCATTCCGGCGCCACCCGTTAAAGATTATAATGAAACCGGTGCCACCACACCAGATACTACAGTTGCACCCGGCACCACCTGGGTAAATACTTATAATACCGATGGCACTATTTCATCAAGACGCCGTTCTTCTTTTAAAAAATGGTCGGTAGGTCTTATGATTAACCAGGACCGCAGTATCCGTGAAAAGATGACGCTCTTCTGGCACAATCACTTTGCAACTGAAACAGCTGAAATAATTGACCCAATGATACTATACAGGCATCATGCTCTTTTACGGGCAGATGCATTGGGAGATTTTAAAAAAATGGTGAAGGATATTACGCTGGATGCTGGCATGCTGCGCTACCTGAACGGATATCTGAACGCCGCAACGGCCCCCGATGAAAACTATGCCAGAGAACTGCAGGAATTATTTACACTGGGAAAAGAGAACAACCCCAACTATACAGAAGATGATGTAAAAGCAGCAGCCCGGGTATTAACCGGCTGGCGGATTGATTATCCTAACAGCATAGGTTATTATGATAACAACCGGCACGATAAAAACAATAAACAGTTCTCTTCTTACTATAACAATACTATAATTACCGGCAGAAACAGCGCTACTGCCGGAGAGCAGGAATTAGATGACCTGCTCAATATGATTTTTGCCAAAAAAGAAGATGTCTCCCGTTTTATAGTAAAGAAAATTTACCGCTGGTTTTGTTATTATACTATAGATGCTGCGGCAAACACAAATGTTATTGAGCCCCTGGCTCAATTATTAAGGGATAATAACTGGAATATTAAAGTTGTGCTGGACACTTTATTAAAAAGTGAACATTTCTTTGATGCCTTAAACAGAGGATGCCTGATTAAAAGTCCATTAGAATTAGCGGTAAAATTATGCCGCGAGTTTGATGTAAAGTTTCCCAATGCAGTAACAGAATATACAGATGCGTATAATATGTGGGATTATATACGGGCGCAGGTAGCCACCTTTAATCAGGATTTTGCTGATCCGCCAAGTGTATCCGGTTGGCCGGCCTATTACCAGGAGCCGCAGTTTTATGAGTTATGGATTAACTCAGATACGTTGCCCAAACGCAATCGCTTTACTGATACTATGGTTACCAACGGGTATACCCGCAACGGTAAAAACATTAAAATAGATCCCATTGCTTTTGCTAAAAAAATGTCTAATCCGGGAGACCCCAATATTCTCATCACCGATTCATTAGCTATCTTATACCGGGTACCACTCTCCCAAACATCGCGGGATATTATTAAGAAGAATATTTTGCTCAGCGGGCAAGATCAGGATTATTACTGGACCAATGCATGGAATGCCTACATCGCCAATCCAAACGATACCATGGCTTTTCAAACCGTAAACACCCGCTTACGCGACCTGTATAAATATTTTATGAACCTTGCCGAATACCAATTGGCATAATCTCTTAAACCAACATTTTATGAAAAGGAGAGATTTTCTACGCAGTACTTTACCAACCGCTACTATTGTACCGGCTGTTATTAATGGTTTTTCGGTAAAAGCATACACCGCACAAAACCCCATTGTGCAGGCGCTGATGGGGGCCACTACTGATACCGATAAAGTTTTAGTAATGATTCAGCTGAATGGTGGTAACGATGGTTTAAACATGGTAATACCTATTGATGGTTATGGCAACTATGTAAATGCCCGTTCTAATATTGCCATTCCGCAAAACCGCATTCTTACTTTAAGTGGTAACGATAAAACAGGTTTGCACCCATCCATGACGGGTTTACAAACCCTGTATAACGAAGGCAAATTATCTATTGTGCAGGCAGTAGGTTATCCATCACCCAACTTCTCACATTTTCGTGCTACCGATATATGGATGAGTGCTTCTGATTCAAACACCGTTGTAAACAGTGGTTGGGCCGGCCGGTATCTCGGCGTAGAGTTTCCCAATTACCCCAATGGTTACCCTAATGTAACCATGCCAGATCCGTTGGCCATACAAATTGGTTCCATAACATCATTAACCTTGCAGGGCCCGGCTGTTAACATGGGCATGAGCATTAGTGACCCTGTAAATTTTTATAACCTGATTGATGGGGTTATTGATCCCGCCCCCGATACGCCATGGGGTAAAGAATTAAAATACATTCGCTTAATAGCACAACAAACACAACAGTATGCAACGGCTATTAAAAACGCCGCAGCTGCAGTACCCACACAGGGTGCTTACCCATCTAACAATTCGCTGGCCGACCAGTTAAAAATTGTAGCCCGTCTGGTAAAAGGTGGTTTAAAAACCCGCATTTACATGGTTAGCATTGGCGGTTTTGATACCCACTCTGCGCAGGTAAACACCGGCGATACCACCACCGGTAATCATGCCACTTTAATGTTACGAGTTTCTGATGCCATTAAAGCATTTATGGACGATTTAAAAGGTCTGGGTGTGGATGACAGAGTGGTAGGTATGACCTTTTCAGAATTTGGGCGCCGCATAAAATCAAACGCCAGTATGGGTACCGACCATGGTGCTGCTGCACCTGTATTTGTGTTTGGCAAAAATGTTAAGTCAGGCGTTGTGGGTACCAACCCGGCCATACCCGCCAATGCCAGCGTTAATGATAATATTCCATTCCAATACGATTTCAGAAGTATCTATGCATCCATACTCTCACAATGGTTCTGTGTAAACAATACCGATCTTGAAACCATCATGTTCAAAAACTTTCAGAACATAGCATTGTGCACCAATGGTGCCTGCGGCGCCACCGGTATTGATGATTTGTACCGCGAAGCTGGCGATCAGTTAATCATTAATTATCCTAACCCGTTTGTACAATCAACCAAGGTTACTTTTAAAACAAAAGGCGGGCATACCCTGGTGCATGTAATAGATACGTTGGGCCGTTCCATCAGAACATTAACTGATAAAGAATATACTCCCGGCGTGTATAATGTAGATTTTGACAGCAGCGGTCTGCCCCCCGGTGTGTACTATGTGCGTTTGCAAAACGGCGCCATACAGCAAGTACGCTCTATGTTAAAAGTGCGGTAAACAAAATAACAACCCTATACAGCCCTTGCAATTGCAGGGGCTTTTTTTATAGAGCCAGCAGAAGTATTTCATTGCAGCAGCCGTTGCCACGCTCGTTTTATCTTTTAGTTAAATGGCAACAAGCACTTGCAACCTGCAACTTGTAACCCTTCTTACACAGAAACCTGTTTTTATACAGGCACACAGCTTATCTTTACGGCCATGCAAATAGTAAAAGCCAGTTATTTAATAAGTAGTCCGGAGTTTGCCCAATGCCCCGTGGCCGACCGGCCAGAATATGCATTTATAGGGCGTAGCAATGTAGGCAAGTCTTCACTAATAAATATGTTGTGTAATAATCAAAAGCTGGCAAAAACCTCTGCATCACCCGGCAAAACACAACTCATTAATCATTTTGAAATAAGCTCTGTAAAAGATAATGCGGCCAATAATGCTTTAGCCACCAAGTGGTACCTGGTAGACTTGCCGGGTTATGGTTATGCCAAAGTATCGCAGCGAGACCGCCGCCGCTGGGAGCAGATGATAGAAAACTACCTGCGCAAAAGAGAAAACCTCAGCTATGTTTTTGTATTAATTGACAGCCGCCACGAGCCACAGAAAATAGACCTTGATTTTATTAACCAGCTGGGCAGCTGGCAAATACCCTTTGCCCTCATCTTTACCAAGGCCGATAAAGAAAACCAGCGCACCGTAGCTGCCAATGTAAAAGCCTTTCATAGTAAGATGCGGGAAACATGGCAGTTTTTACCACCCCATTTTGTAACCAGTGCCATAAAAAAACAAGGCCGCGATAAAATACTGGGCTTTATTGAAGATATGAATACGCAAATATTGAGTAAGCAATAAGCATTAAACAATAACAGTAATTTTTTTAATCCAGTCTTCGCCCCATACTTTTTGTTGATCAAAATTCAGGTAAATAATAGTAAACCGTGTGGTGGTGTTATTGCCAATACCTTTTAGCCATTTTTTAATTTCACTAACCTGTACCCTACTGCCCATAAATTTTGCAAAGGGTATTACAATAATATAATCTTGCACCAACTCTTTATTTAACTCAAATGGTTTTCCATCTAATAACTGAGTGGTGTTTTGTAATGAATCAAAAGCTGTTTGTTTAGCATAACCAATACCCGTGGTATTAATAACACTATAAGCATTTGGAGCGGGTGGTTTTAATTGCTGTAAGTAAGCATCAAAATTTTTAGGACAAAATTTTCCATCTGACGCTTGTGGAAAAACAAGTTCCCCAGATTTTGTATAGATGAGAGGCCGTGATCCGATAGCTAAAAAAGAGTTCCAAAATGCAGCTGGCTTAGACGCAATAATATAACCCGATGAAAAACGCTTTGCTGTAACCCATTCTGTAACGGACTGAAAATTTTCAACCTTTGGTTTTTGGGCACCATAACCAATACGGGCAATGGTTGAACAAGAGCCCATAAAAACACAAACAATCAGCATCCATTTCATAAAAATAATTTTTCAAATGAGATGCTACTAAAATAAACAGACCTCAACAAATTGCTATTGCAATCTAAACGTTATTGGCTGAATTTTATAGCTCTTTACTTTTTTACCACCTTGTACAGCAGGTAACCACTGGGGCGATTGACGGATGAGCCGCATCGCCTCCCTATCAATAGTGTATTCAACCGATTGTATCATTTCAAAGTCATCAATATTACCTTCTTTATCTACCAAAAACTGTACCCGCACAGTACCCTGCATGCGGCTGTTGATGGCTCTATCCGGGTAGCGCAGGTTTTTTTGCAAATATTGTATCCACCCTCTTACCCCGCCGGGAAATTCAGATTCAACTTCCACTTTTGAAAACACAGCAGTATCTACCATATCTTTCCGGGCCATCCGTATTGAATCCTTCTTCACTATATCTTCTGTAGACATTAAGCGGCCGGCTGCATATTTCTTTTTCAGCACTACACGGCCCGTATCATTAAAATAGTACGCATCCCCATCGGCAAGGCCGTCTTTAAAATGCATGATTGAATCGCGGGTGCCTTCATCATTAAAAAATACAAATTTGCCATGTGGTGTATTGCCGGCTTTATCTTTAAAAGATTCTATACTGATTAGCGGGCCAAATACATTGTATGTGTACCAAACAAATAAAGAATCATTTTCCTGTACCTGTTTTAAGA
>JANRMC010000126.1:0-13910 GCA_033761915.1 Flavihumibacter sp. | reverse complement strand
ATCTTGCTCCCAAAATAACCGCCGGCTAAAAAACCCACCGCCAGCAATCCCACTACTTTCAGGTCAATTGGGGTACCCAGTTTCTGGCATTGCTGGTAATAATAGAAAGAAGCGAGGATAACGACCGGCATGGTCAGTACCGCCAGCGAAGTACCCTGCGCCTGGTGCTGGGTATACCCCATGAATAAAACCAATATCGGTACCATGATGATACCACCACCCACACCCACCAATCCGCTCAGCACACCGGCAGCCAGGCCGATGGCGATCACTGTTATCAGCAGTTGTGCTGTCATATTTTTGTGCTGGTTGAGGTTCATGATTATTTAGTGAAATGCTCTTTGTAATAACCGATCGCATCTTTAATGATCCGGCAGGCGGTTTCTTTATCCTGGAAATTATCGATCTCCACTTTTTTATTTTCCAGGGCTTTGTATTGTTCAAAGAAATTGCGCAGCTCCAGTAAAAAATGGCCCGGCAAGTCCTCCATTTTTTTGTAATGGTTTACAGAAGGATCATGTGCAGCCACGGCAATAATTTTATCATCTTCCTGGCCATTATCGATCATTTGCATATTACCGATCACTTTGGCCTCAACAAGACATAATGAACGGATCGATTGGGAGCAAAGCACCAGTATATCCAGCGGGTCATTATCCAGGCCGAGGGTGCGGGGAATAAAACCATAGTTGACCGGGTAGTGAAAGGAGGAATAGATCACCCGGTCCAGTTTTAATAACCCCGTTTCTTTATCTACTTCGTATTTGGCCCTGGAGCCTTCCGGTATTTCAATGATCGCATTAACAACTTCAGGGGCATTGTCCCCGGTAGTAACGCCATGCCAGGGGTGATGAATAGTGAGCATATGGTTGAAATTTTATCAGCGGGATAGTTTCATACCGGCATACGTTGCGAGTAAGCCGGCAATTACACTGCCTGCTATGTAAAGGAAAAATAATCCTGTCCTGTTCTCTTTTAGTAAACCAACTCCCTCCAGGGTGAAGGCTGAGAACGTCGTGAACCCTCCACAAAGGCCGGTCATGAGAAAAAGTTTCCAGCTTTCATTGGCATCAAATGAGCGAAAACTGAGTCCCCAGAAAATACCGATCAATAAACACCCTGTCATATTCACCGCAAATGTTCCCCAGGGGTACTGGTGAGGAAAATAAATAGCCACCCAGCGCTGGCAGAGATAACGGGCAATGCTGCCGATACCACCACCTAGTCCTATTAACAGGATATTCTTGATCATGGCAGGCTGTCGGGTTTATGCTTAAAGATATACTTAAAATCCACCAGCCATTTTCCATCCAGTTTGATCACTTTCAGTGAATCTTTTTGGTTCCGGAATGTATTGGAATAGTAAATGATACTGGCGGAGTCATTGATTGGTCTTGTTTCATGAATATGAATGGAAGCCCCCCTGTATTTTGCTTTGTCTTCCGCACTCATTCTTTCTTTATATAATCTTTCCGAAGCTTCAATATCCTGCTGGTTCAGCGAGTCATTTACGACAAAAGTTTTTGCTTTGTTATAATCACCATCCAGCGCAGCACGGATAAATTCACGGGCCGCATCTATATCACTGGAAGGTCGTTCGTTGGTCGTGTTTCTGTCAGTGTCTTTGCAGGAGGCAACAAATACCAGCAGTACACTGGTAAAAAGGATCGTTCTTTTCATAGTTGCAAATTACGAAAGTTTACTGCTTGAACTTTGCAGAAATAATAAAGCCCCTCGGGAGGGGCTTTATTTAAGATTAATTGCAGGGAATGATTATTCCTGTTTCATTTTCTCAAGTACTTTCATGGCTTCCTGGGTTTTAGGATCTTTCATAAGGCTGTCTACAGCCTGCATACCTTTTTGCAGGTCTTCAGCACTTACGTTCACATCTTCCCCGGATTCATCCATACCGTCCATGCCGCCATCCTGGCCAGCTTTGTCTTTACCCATTTTCATCAGGGTCGCCATACTAAAATCAACTTTCCACGCACCATCTTCTTTCTTTAACGGGAAGTCAATACTTTCTTTTTCTTTTTTGCTTTTAAAAGGCACTAATGCAGTTTCACCGGTGATTTTGGCTTCACCGATCTCTACATCTTTGAATTCTGCTGTAGGATCTTCATCTTCGGCTTTAGCATCGCCTTTCATTTTTTCGCCCATATCAATTGCTTTCTTCATCATATCCAGGGCGGCTTTACTGTCTTTGGTAGCCAGTTTAGCAGCGCCATCAATATCTTTTTCAGAAAGTCTTTTCATGAATTCTACCAGTACGGCTTTGGGGTCAGAGCTGGCTCCTTTGTTATTACAGCTAATGATTAACACAGCTGCAGCTGCAAAGAGAAACAGCGATTGCATTATTTTTTTCATATAAGTAATTTTGAGTGCGACAAATGTAGGCTTTCCCCTTCAATATCAAAAGCAGGGAGGTTTAAAAATCAACTCTTTTTATCAACCTGCTTTTTTTGTAAAGGAAGAGGTCGTCCGGGGAAATCCCAAAAGGCCATTCCCGGGCTTTTATCGACTCGGTCAATTCCCCTGACATTGCTTTATCCAGGCTTTTGAAAACGAATTCGGAACAGTACATGGTTTCATCGGTGAGGAAATTAAAGTACATATCAAACCGGATACCAGCCCGGTGAAACCGGCGTACAATAGCTGTAAGGGAATCATTTTCTGCTGCGGCCATTTCATAGCGATATACCGCAAAGCGATCTGCTTCCTCTGGTATTAAAAAGCTGTCGAGCGGGTCACGCCTGAGTTTTTGGCTGGGGTTGTAACTACCCCCGATGGCATGATAAACAAAAACAGTATTGTTTTCGATTAACAGGATACCACAATGAGAAAAAGAGGTGTCAATACGGTTCATACTCCGGGCAGCTTTGCTCACCTCATCCGTTCCATTTCGGAAAATGAGATCACCATTTTGAATCAATGGCTTCACACTGTCAATACGCTGGTAATAGCTGCTATTATCTGTTTTGTCTTCAGGGCCTGTTTGGGTAGTGCAGCTTATCCCAAAAAACAAGAGGCAGCCGGTAAGCCACCTCTTTATCAAATTAAATAATTCAAATTTCATTTTCTATCCGTTGTCATAGTCTTTCTTCTCCTTGTCATAAGCCCGGATGATGGCTTTCACCAACCGGTGACGTACCACATCTTCCTCATCCAGTTCGATATGACCAATCCCATCCACATTTTTTAAGATGCGGACAGCGGTGCTCAAACCGCTTTTCTGGTTGCGGGGAAGATCCACCTGTGTCACATCACCGGTAATGATCGCTTTGGCATTAGCACCAATACGGGTAAGGAACATTTTTAATTGCAGGTCGGTGGCATTTTGTGCTTCATCCAGCAGGATAAAAGCATTGTCCAATGTTCGTCCACGCATATAGGCCAGCGGGGCGATCTCAATGGTTCGGGTACTCATATAATACCCCAGCTTATCGGCAGGTATCATATCATCCAGCGCATCATACAGTGGTCTTAAATAAGGGTCAATTTTTTCTTTCAGGTCTCCGGGTAAAAAGCCCAGGCTTTCACCGGCTTCTACTGCAGGGCGGGTAAGAATTATTTTCTTAACCATTTTATTTTTTAAAGCACGTACGGCCAATGCCACGGCTGTATATGTTTTACCGGTACCGGCAGGGCCTATGGCAAAAACAATATCGTTTTTATCGCTGCTGCTAACCATTCTTTTTTGGTTGGCAGTACGGGCTCTAACGGTTTTGCCATTGGGGCCAAATACCAATATTTCGTTGGGGTTGCGTTCTACAAAATTGTCTACCACTTCGGCATCATCGCCGCCCAGTATCTGCTCAAAATAATTTTCACTCATGTGCCCGTTACGCTCCAGGTACTGCACAATCAAATCAATTTTTTCTTTGGCATTTTCTACCTGCTCTGGGGCGCCGCTTAACTTAACCTGTGTGCCGCGGGAGAGTATTTTTAAGAGGGGAAATTTCTTTTTAAGTATATCCAGTTTGCCGTTATTAACTCCAAAAAATTCAATAGGGTTAACGGTTTCTAAATTAATGATGGCTTCTGTCAATGCTATACATTTTAGGTTCAAGAAGAAGGTTTGCTTTCATAAGAACTTATTACTAACTCATCCTTATCAAATTTAAATTATTGCATAGTATATTTCCTAATCTTACTTATACACAACGTGTGGAAAAGCAAAATGTTTTTTAACAGCTGTTAAAGTTGGACGGTAGTGTAAATTGGTTTTATTAAAAGTACTAGCGGGAAGCTTTTGCTGAGAGCTGAAAGCGGTTATTAATACCGTCGTATTCAAAATGAAAATATTGTAACACATCGCGGCCAATTATACCATCGTAAGGAGAATAACTGAAATCGCCTTCCAGCAAATCGACCGACATTAAATTTGAATTAACAGATGGTATTTGCAGGTAAGCTTTGTAGCGGCTTACCACCTGCAGGCCGCCCACACCATCCACCAGCTCAGAAGCCGGGTAAGCAATAAGCCCGGTATGATGTATTATTTTTTTATCAAGCCCAGATATATTGGCACCTGTATCAATCAATAGGTTTGCTGTTGCCGTAATGGCCTGCTTGTGTTGCTGGGCTGAAGATGATTTTTCTGTGGCGTAAATGGTGGCTACTATCACAGCACCGCTATGCAGCAGTTTCTTTGTGGGGTCTGTTGATTTCATATACTTAAATTTCTTATTCTCTTTTTACAAAATAATAATTTGTACACCCCAGGCTATAACCACGTTAAACAAATACGCTTATTTGGGCAAGCCGGCAGTAACCACTAACTTCAATATTCAAAAAAAGATATACAATAAGATGGGCAGAAAAGATGCTAAACGAAAAGAGAAAAGAAACAGTGCAGAAACGCTTTACAAAGGTGTTTTAGATATTACACGCAGCGGTATGGGCTTTGTAATTACAGATAAACTGGATGCTGATATTTTAATAAGACCTAATGGCTTTAATACCGCCCTGCATGGCGATACGGTTAGGGTAAAACTGATAGGTGATAAAGAAAGAGCCGGGCGCAAGCAAGGAGAAGTGGTGGAAGTGGTAGACCGTAAGCAGGTAAGTTTTATGGGCCGTATTGACTTAAGTGCAAACTTTGCATTTTTTGTGGCAGACAGCACCAAGCCCATGCCCGATTTTTATATTCCGCTGGATAAACTGAACGGCGCCAAAGATGGCGATAAAGTAATTGCCAAACTTATTGCATGGGATAAAGGTAAAAAACCGCAAGGCGAGGTAATGCACTTGATGGATGCCAGTGATGTAAATGATATGGCCATGAAGGAACTGGTAATGGAAAATGGGTTTCCCATTATCTTTCCCGATGAAGTGATGGAAGAAGCAGAACGCCTGCCCGATGCGCTGTCTCAGAAAGAAATTGCAAAAAGAAAAGACATCCGCGATATACTTACGTTTACAATTGACCCCGCAGATGCAAAAGATTTTGATGATGCTATTTCCTTCAGGGTATTAAAGAATGGTAACTATGAAATTGGCGTGCATATAGCCGATGTAAGTTATTATGTAGAACCCGATTCTGCCTTAGACAAAGAAGCATACACCAGGGCTACTTCTGTTTACCTGCCAGACCGCGTTAACCCCATGTTGCCAGAACGTATTTCTAATGAACTCTGTTCGCTGCGGCCGCATGAAGATAAATTTACGTTCTCCGGCATTTTTCAGATAACCCCCAAAGGAGATATTAAAGAGCAATGGTTGGGCAGAACTGTTATTCACTCAAACCACCGCTATACATACGAGGATGTGCAGGAAATAATTGAAACCGGTAAAGGCTTGCACAGCGATGAAATATTATTGCTGAATGCGCTGGCGCAGCGCTTCCGCAAACAACGCTTTAAACGCGGGGCCATTAATTTCAGCAGTCAGGAAGTGCGTTTTAAGCTGGATGAAAAAGGAAAGCCCATAGGTATTGTAATAAAAGAAAGCAAAGAAGCTCATCAGCTGATAGAAGAGTTTATGTTATTAGCCAACAGGGTGGTGGCAGAGCAGGTGTCAAAAATTAAAGTAAATAAAAAGCCCATCCCTTTTCCTTACCGCATACACGATACACCTGATGAAGAGAAGCTGCAGCCCTTTACAGAGTTTGCAAAAAAGTACGGGCATAAATTTGATATTAAAAGCCCCGAAAGTATTGCCGCTTCTTTTAACCAGATGCTGTTAGATGTAAAAGGAAAACCAGAACAGCATGTTTTAGAACAGCTGGGCATACGCACCATGGCAAAAGCCGTTTATACCACCGAAAATATAGGGCATTACGGATTGGGCTTTAGCAACTATTGCCACTTTACATCTCCCATACGCCGCTACCCCGATGTGCTGGTACACCGCATTTTACAAGAGGTGCTGGATGGTAAAACACCCGATGATAAAAAGTTAGAAGCAAAATGTAAACATTGCAGCGAACGGGAACGGGCAGCCATGGAAACAGAACGTGCCGGTAATAAATACAAGCAGGTAGAGTATATGCAGGATAAGCTGGGCGAAGAATTTGAAGCCGTTATCAGTGGCGTAGCCGCTTTTGGATTTTGGGCAGAAACAGTAGCTCATAAATGCGAAGGCCTGGTAAGCATTAACAACCTGCTGGAGTATGATGATTTTCGCCACATAGAATCTGAATATTGCCTGGCTGGCAGAAGAAGCGGCCGTACATTCAGAATGGGCGATAAAGTAACAGTAAAAGTAGTGGCCGCCAATTTAACCAAGCGCCAGTTGGATTATGAATGGATCATCACACCCGCAGAAATGCCTGCTTTTAAAAAGAAAAATAAATAGGTAACCGGCAGTTGTTTTTCATTGCAACATTCTTGCGTCGCACACTTCACCAAAAGAACAGGTATAAGCTAAAAGAATTTGGGTATAGGGCCTTAAGCCTAATGCCCCATGCCTTTTACCATTGTTGAAGTGTGCGACGCAACAAAAGCTGAGCGGTGTTTATCTGCTGGCTTCAACCTTTAACTTATCTGTATATTGCTGGTGGGCATGCATAAAGAAACTTGAAACAAGAAAGCTGGATAGTTTCTGCATTACAGGTTTAAAGAAGGGGCCGTCCTGTATTTCAAAAGCGCTTTGCACCTGTTGCTTCTGGGGGTATTTCTCCATACTTAACCAAATACGGTTTTCTTTTTTTTGTGAGTACATAAAAAAGCCTTCTGCTCCAGAAAAAATATCGGGCAGGTTTTTTTGCAGCCATGTTTTGTGCATGGTAATGATGAGTGATTTAAATTCAGTTCCTTTAGCGCCACTAAAAGTAATCTGCTCATCAGCATACGTTAAAAATGCAATATTAAACTGGTTTGTATCTAAAGTGTAGAAATTATCATTAATGCCCAGCGATGCACCTTTGGCATTAGAAAGAAAAATGAAATGAAGGGTGCAATAGCCCTCTTTTAAAGTGCCCCTCTTAATTTCAAAATTATCTGTAAAGTTTGTGTGAATGAGTTTGATTAATAATCCTTCTTCCAACTCGGTAACTTTAGTAAAGCCGTGCACAAGCGGGTCGTTGTAAATAATCTCCATGCCGGAATAGTATTTCTTTACGGCAGTTTTGAATTGATCTTTAAGGTGGTAAAAATTAAATGGGTCGTAATGTATTTTCAGCATTTTTCTGGCTATGGGTTATTTATAAAAATACCCAATGGCCATTGATGCGACTTCTTTGTATGAATTTAATTGATAATTAGTTGACTGAAATCAACGAATAATGCTTAAAAACGGGGGCAAAGCACTTTATCTCTGGATGAGTTATACCGGTCTAAAAAACCGCTGTAAGAAATACTCAATTCCATGCCACCCCGGCCCTGACTTACCACTCTCAGTTGCGATACGTTTACATCATAACTCAGCGCAACTGAAAAAGGGTTGTAGTCTATTTTAATAACAGGTATAATGGCATCTTTCCAGCGTAAAAATGCACCGCCATGAATGGTGTATAAGGGTGCATCTGCATCGCCAATTTTATAAGAGTATAAAACTCCTGCTACGGTTTCAGCAAATTTTCCCTGTGTGGAGTGGTCTGCCTGTAAGGTGAAATAGGTGAAGTCATCCAGGTTAAATTTCAATCCGCCGCTTACAACCATTTTAGGGTTTAAAGCTGCAGCTGCGTTCCGGTAAAAAGAATTTTTAGGCCGGTTAAAGTGATGATAGGCTACACCTAAGAAATAACTGTTTTCATCATCCTGGCCAAATGCAGAGTTGTAGCTAACACCAAAAGCGCCATCAAAATAATTAAACTTAGGAATAGAGAAGGTTTCTCCATCGGCTAAAGCAGGATTGTAAGCAACGCCGTCGTATTGGGCATTGGTGGTAACCTTTGTGCGGTCTATTCTTTTTTCAACCAGGCCGCCCATAAAACCAAATGATAAATACGTGTTGCGGGTACTGCTTAAAGATTTATGATAGTTTAAAGCGGGTAAAACATGGGTGGTGGTTAAACCAACGGTACCTGCTTTATCATACAACATTTGCATACCAATGGTTAAGAAATCGTCGCCACCGCCAACAGGGGCTTTATATTCTGCATTAAACGATCCGCTTTTATAGGCATTGGTAAAACTATTCCACTGATCTCTGTAAACCATTTGAGCTCTCACATCACCGGTAAAGATGCCGGCTAAAGAAGGATTTCTTAATAAGGGTGCTTCAAAGAATTGACTGAAATGCAAATCCTGCGCCTGCAGTTGCTGGCAACAAGCAAAAAAAATGGTTATTAAAGTAAGCAGTTTAAGGCGTTTCATATCACAGGATTTTATCACTATTCATGTTAGCGTATTAATGTAACGTCTCCTTTATAAGTTATAATCTGTGCGTTTTCACAAATAATATCAATCATGTAGATGTATGTATCTGCGTCTGCAGGTTTACCCTTAAAGGTTCCATCCCATCCATCGGCTGCATTATTGGGGTTTGCAAAGCGTTTTTCAAATACTAATTGCCCCCATCGGTTAAAGATACGCATAGTCTGTATACGATTTATACCGGTACCCCGCACATAAAAGCGGTCGTTCATGCCATCTCCATTTGGTGAAAAGGTATTTGGTATAAAATAATTGTTATTGTTACACGATACAAATACATCAATACTTGCTGTACTTACGCAACCATTGCTATCTGTAACCGCCACCCGGTAAGTAGTATTAAACTTGGGCATAGCAAAAGGGTTGGGGCAATTGGTACAGCTAAGGTCTGTTGGCGGCGTCCAGTTATAAGAAACAATACCACTACTGTAAACAGCGGGCAACCTCACGGGTATTCCCAGCGGGGCACTTACAGGGCTGGTAACATTTATAACGGGTAATGCATTTACAGTAATACTTCTGCTGGTGGTATCTGCACAGCCCAACAGGTTGGCAGCAGATAGGGTAACGGTATAATTACCGCTGGCCGCATACCTTATTGTATTGTTTTGCTGTACCGAGGTTTGTCCGTTGCCAAAATTCCATTGCCAGCGGGTTACGCTGTCTGGCTGTGCAAGAAATGCATTAAATAAAATATCTGAACCAATACATACCGGTGCAGTACTTACAAAATCAGGTGCAGGCGTGGTAAACACTCTCACTGTATCCAGATAGGTATTGCTGCAACCAGATACGGTATTTACCGTTAGGGATGGGTAATAAGTGCCACCCGTGGTGTAACGGTGTGTTGGATTATTTACTCCAATAGCGGTGCCACCATCACCAAAGTTCCAGATAAAGCTGGTAACAGTATCATTACTGATGATGAAGTCGGTAAAGTTTACGGTACCGGTATCACAAAACTCTTTCTTGTCTTTGGTGTAAAAGGCAACTGCCCCAATTACTTTCAGGTCCTGACCATTACCTACCACAACATAACAACCGGTAGAATCTTTCAATTCAATTCTTGGTGTATAGCTGCCCAATACTTTATAAGTATATTGTAGGGTTCTGCGTTGCGATGAATCAAAATTATTATCGCCAAACACCCAACGGAAACTGGTGCCAGGAGGCGGTGTGGCGTTAAAAGTTACCACTGCAGAATCGCAAGCCTGTGTAGGCGTAAAATTAAAGATGGTATTGGCAAATGGATCTATCAGTTGCACATTACGGCTTGCTGTATCATAGCAACCGCCCCTGCCTCTTACAATTAAACGGGCAGTGTAAGTATTGTAATTATTGTAGAAATGATCTGTATTTAAAAGCGTGGAAGTTTCTCCATCTCCAAAATCCCAGTAAGAAGAATCATAATCTCTTCCTTTAAATATAAACTTGGTTTGTAGTGGTGCGCAAATAGAAATACTATCAATCATATCAAAGTCGGCCACCGGTTGTTTGATGTAAATGAAATTATTTTTTATAACAGAATCGCGGCAACCACGTCCATTATCCACTACTAATTTTATAGTATACCGGGCACTGTCACTGGTATATGTATGGGTGGGGTTCTGAAGGGTGGAAGAGCTACCATCTCCAAAATCCCAGAAAAAACTGGTGGGGTTTATTTTTGAACTGTCAGTAAACTGTAATGGTACATTGGGGCAATACATAGAGTCCGGAACAGAGAAACCTGCTTTTAAGTCTGTTATCTTAACCGTATCAATCAGCAATACAGTACTGAAACAACCTGCTGCATCTTGCGTAAATAATTGTACACTATAAACACCCGTATCTGCATAGCTGTGTGTAAATGGAGGAGCTGCGAATGTTTGCTGTTGCCCATCACCAAAAACAAAACGCCAACTGGTTATTGCATTAATGCCATCCGTTACAGATAAATCATTAAAACTAATTTGTTTGTCTTTGCAACCACCGCCGTTTTGTACAGAAAAGTTAGCATAGTTACCAATAACAGTTAAGTAGTTTGGAACAGTTCTGGTGCTTACACATCCATTGCTGTCAGTAATAGTGAGTCTTACATCAAATACTCCGTTAAAAGGTACTGACCCGGTATAGGTTCTTCCTGCAATTACGGGTGGAAAACCACCTATCTGCCATTCATATTGACGGATGTTTGCCGGGTTACTGGTAATAGCATTGAGCGTAAAAGTATTGGTGCGGCAAATAGTGGTTGATGCGGCAGTGAAATCTGCAATCTCCGCAGATAATGTAACGGTTCTTTGTATGGTATTACTGCAGCTGCCATTGGTAACGGTTAATTTTACAGTATAACTGCCGTAAGCCGGATAGGTAAAAACCGGATTGGCTGCTGTGGAAGTATTATTACCCGGATCACCAAACTCCCACAAATATGTTATTGGCCCGTAAGCAACATCTGTTGCGCTGCTGTCTCTGAAGCTTACCTGTAAGGTAGCGCTGCAATTGACTGTGTAATTAAAACGTGCAACCGGGGGTAAAGAATGTATGTAAGAGGTTTTAGTAGCGGTAACCGCGCAACCATTATTAGTGGCGGTTAAAGAAACGGTATACCGTCCGGTATCTGCGTAACTATGTGTTGGGTTTTGTTGGTTGCTGGTACTGCCATCTCCAAAATTCCACGACCATGCATCGGCCACATTGCTTAAATCTGTAAAGCTTACGGCTTGTTGCGCACACACATTTAAAGGCGCTGCACTAAAATCTACCACCGGAACATTACCTACTCTAACGCCCCCAACATAAATAACAGAATCTGTACAACCGCCATTGGTGGTTACTCTCAGCTTAACTGTATAGTTGCCTTGTGTATTGTAAATATGACTGGGGGTGGGCGATGTACTGGTGGCACCAGCATCACCAAAGTCCCAGAAATAACTGGCTACGCCATCTACTGCATTAATATTTGCAACCGGAGAAAAATTAAAAGGCACACAACCCTGTGCTGTCATGCCATTAATGGCTGGTACGGGCCGGGTAATGCGTACAAATTTTGGTTTGGTAATAGTATTACTGCATCCTGCCGCATTGGTTACTGTTAAGGTAACATCAAATTCTCCTTGTGTGGTGTATGTATGTGTTGGGTTTTGTTGTGTGCTGGTGCCACCATCTCCAAAATTCCATTGCCAGCTAACGCCGCCCACAGTTATATCTGTAAAGTTTGTAGTTAAGTTAGGGCGGCAGGCAATCGTATTTACCGCCGTAAAATCGGGCGTTGGCCGGTCAATAACACGTATGTTTTTGGTAATTGAATCAATACAAGTGGCATACTGGTTCACCAGCTTAACGCTGTATAAACCGGCAATAGGGTATGTTTTTGTTGGGTTGGCTATAGTACTGGTGCTTCCATCTCCAAAGTTCCAACTATTGGTGGTTGGTACCGGAGCCGAAGTGTTTTGAAAATTTGCCGCGGCACCCACACACACCGTATCGGGCCCGGTAAAATTGGTGGTAATGGTTGGAAAGCTGATAATTTTTTGAATGCTGGCTGCACAACCAAAACTACTTTGCACATTTAATATAACTGAATAATTAGTGCTGGTGGGGTAGGTGGTGGCAGGGTCTGTGGCGGTGCTGGTTTGCGCATTACCCAAATCCCAATTATAACTTAGTGTGCCCGGCCCGCTGGTTTGATTTAAAAAAGAAACAGCAAAAGGAGCCGAACAGGATAAAGATGTTTGGTTGTATGTAAACTGTGGCGTAATGCCTGCAATAACCCGTATGTATCGCTGCAGTTTTAATTCAGTTTGGCAATTGTTAGAGTTGGTTACTCTTAATGTAACTGTATAAAAACCGGCCGTGTTATAAGTATGGTTAGGGTTTTGCTGGTTGCTGGTTTGTCCATCTCCAAAATCCCAGGCCCATTGTGTAATGGTGCCGGCACCCGGTGTAGAGGCATCTGTAAACTGAATAAAACCCGGCGCACAAACCACGGTTCTGTTGGCGGTAAAACTTACAGTGGGAGAAGCAAAAACGGTTATATAGGCTGTTTTTCTTTCGCTGCCGGTGCCACTGGCATTGCGGGCAATTAAAGTAACTGTGTAAACACCCGGTGTGTTGTAAATGGTGCCGGGGTTTTGCAGGTTAGATACCTGGCCATTGCCAAAGTCCCATGTCCAACTGGTGGGGGTGTTAGAAGAGCGGTCTGTGAAGGAAACATTTAGAGGAGCGCAACCGCTCAGCGGGGTTCCGGTAAAGTCTGCCACGGGCGCCTGGGCCCATGCACTAATAGTAAATAAAACCCCTGTTATAAAGGATAGAACAGCTTTCAAGTAATTTTCTTTTACAGTTATCAGAGTTGCCTGGCAAAATTAGGGTTACCTGCTTAATAGTAAAGCCTTAGACAGGTAATATCTATAAAACTGTAAATGAAGGATTTTAGTATAGATAAGCCCGGCATTTTATTCACTAATCAACATCGTTGCGTCGCACACTTGTACTGAAGTTAAGGTAGAAGCTGTAAGGTTTAGGGTGTAAGCCCCTAAACTTTATGCCCCCCACTTTTTTCATAGCTGAAGTGTGCGACGCAACGGCTGTTTAATAGTAGTATCCATGCTGGCTACCCCCAAACCTACCGTATTATAGCAATGTTGCCAGAGTACAAAAGAACCTGTTGATTTTCACACACTATTTCTACGGTATATATATACACATCGTTGGGTACTGGTTGGCCTTTATAGTTGCCATTCCATGCTTTGGTGGCATCATTAGCGGTAAAATTGCGTTGTTCAAAAATGGTTTCTCCCCAGCGGTTAAAAATGCGCATAGATTTTATATTGTATAAACCGGTGCCTCTCGGGTAAAACAAGTCGTTATTACCATCTCCGTTAGGCGAGAAGGTATTGGGGAAATACACATTGCCATTATCGCATACCACATATATACTCACTTCATCGGTTGTTATACAGCCGCCCTGGTTTACTGCGGTAAGCTTATAGGTAGTGTTTTGTTTTGGCGATGCTACCGGGTTGGGGCAGGTAACGCAGCTTAACCCGGTTGATGGCCGCCATTGGTAACTATTGGCATCTGTAATGGTGGCATTTAATTGTGTGCTGG
>JANRMC010000125.1:0-3460 GCA_033761915.1 Flavihumibacter sp. | reverse complement strand
ATGCGACCGACAGATAGATCCAGATCCATCACAGGGCCCATAGCCTTGACTTTCACACGATCGGAGCTATTCTCGACGATCATCCCAACCCGGTGTATTAAACTGTGCTTTCAACTGGTTGAGGCGGTTGGCTCTGGCCGCATTGAACAAAAAAGACAACTCAAAATTTACCAATGCTTCCGCCGGCGACAACGCATCAAAACTCATACCCGTGCGTTTGGCAAACAACTCGCCAAAGCCATAATACTCTGGCGGACGTGGCGGCAACAATTGCTGTATATGCTGACTTATCTGCAACTGGCCGGGTTGCAAACACTGCAAAGCAGCCTGTAATGCTTTTAACTGCGTGGCCTTATCCAATGGCCGTGGTAATACTTGCCCATCGCCTTTTACGCTGTAGCTATAATTAATACCACCTATTAATTTACACACAGCCTCTAACTGGTAGCGGTGATAATTATACACCGGCACCAACGCATCTTCTAATTTTGATAATGGCAAATTATCTGCTATGGCATTCTGAGAAAATTGCTCCAATGCTTTTTTTCTTACAGCCAGCACATTTTTTAATTCTTCCATGGCATCGGTGCCATTGTCCCACAAATGCGCCAGCGGATGCATGCCATCTGCAGCACGTGCATCGGCATCGGCTATATAGAGCAAACCCATTTTTTCATTTTCTTTCAGCAGATTTTGCAAAGCCTTTTCTTCATTTACACCTGCATCAAAACTGGCATAACCATATGTAATGGCTCTTTTATCCCACGCCCCTATTTCATTGGTATATACTTTTGAAAAATCTATTTGTCCGTTGCCATTTATAGATAAATCAGGGTGCGGATAATCCATTACCGATGCACGGTCATTAAAACTGGAAGCATAATTATGCATCAGGCCCAGTGTATGTCCTACTTCGTGGGCCGATAACTGGCGCAACCTTTGCAATGCTGCTTCCTTCATTGTATTGCTTACGGGTTTACCGGTTTCATACGGAGATAATAAACCGGTGAAGATGAGATAATCCTGCCGCACTCTTAAAGAACCCAATGTAACCTGGCCTTTTATAATTTCACCCGTACGCGGATCGGTTACGGTTGCCCCATAACTCCAGCCGCGGGTGGAACGATGCACCCAGTTAATCATGTTGTAGCGTATGTCCATCGGATCGGCACTATCGGGCAACACTTCTACACGAAATGCATTTTTATACCCCGCTGCTTCAAAAGCCTGGTTCCACCAGCGGGCGCCATCTAATAATGCAGAGCGGATGGGTTCCGGCGTTCCATTATCCAAATAATAAACAATGGCTTTTACCGGCTCACTTACTGCGGCACCCGGGGTTTTCTTTTCTAAGCGGTGACGGTTTATATACAACTGTTCTATGGGCGTGGTAAACGGCGTAGAATAATCGTACCAGCTGCTGGCAAAAAAACCGCTGCGTATATCATAACGTCTTGGTTTAAAATTACCATCGGGCAACTCTACAAAAGAATGATGCATGCGCACGGTTAATGCCTCTGCAGATGGCGCTACTGAACGTACAAAACGCCCGGCATCGCTGCCCCCCACAAAACTAATGGTGGCTTCAAACTCACTGTTCTGCGGAAAATTTTTTGTGTTGGGTAAATAAATAGCCGACCGCTCTGCACTCAATGTATAAGAACCCTGCCGCATATTTTTTAAACGATCCACCACCCCATGCGCATCTCTTAAAAAGAAAGCCGTGGCATCGCATAACAAGGTATCGCCCTGCTCTGCATCAATGGCAAAACCCCATAAAACAGACTGTGCAAAAGATTCTTTAACGGCTTGTTGTTCCTTTACACTGTTGCTGGTGGCACGGTAATCGTAATTAGGTTGTATTAATAATAATTTCTTACCCACTTTATTAAAATACACAATGCGGGTGCCGCCAATCTGGCCACGGTCCAGACCAATATCATTAGAACCCAGCCCGGCGGGTAATGAGTTTACATACAAAAATTCGGTATTGGTTTTTTCTACCTGCAGCCATATTTTTCCATTGGCCGCATCCCAATACCAGGTAAAATAACCGGGATATTTCTTAAACGCTTTTGTTTTTTCTGCAATAGATGTGTTGGTTTGTGCGTAACCAGCAGAACACAATAATAACAGCAGTAATACTCTCATAGCCGTAAAGTTTTAGTATTACTAAAGATACTGCCTAAGCGGTTTCAACACCGCAGCCAGCCCAATAAAATGATAGCCGGAAAGAAAGAATAATATTTATGTGGCCGGCAGTATAACCTTGGGCAACGTCGTTGCGTCGCACCCTTCAACAGCAAAGCTTTATGCAGCAAGCTGCTTCAAAATTAAAAAGTGGTAACTGCAGGCGGCAGTCACCACTTTTTGATACGTACCCTATATAATTTATAATTGCGCCAGACTTTCTTCAATGGCTTTTATTTTAGCCAGCGCATCATCTTTCTTTTTTTGTTCCGCCGCCACCACTTCTGGTTTGGCATTTTGCACAAAGCGTTCATTGCCCAGCTTCTTTTCTACCGAAACTAAAAAGCCTTTCTGGTATTCCAGGTCTTTTAACAAAGCTTCTTTTTGCGCAGTGGTATCAATGGCTTTATCCGTAGTAATATAAAATTTATCTTTTTGCACTACGGTATTAATAGCACCGGTTACAGCAGTGCTGGTAAATTCAATTTGCTTAGCATTTACCTGCTTGGCTAATATAGTTAATACGCCATCATAAACCCCCGTGTCGGCTGTTTCAATAGCAATGCTAATTTCATCTTTGGGCTTTAACTGGTTTTTATTGCGGGTGTCACGCACAGCACTGATTACTTCTTTCAGCAACACACCTTGTTGCAACAGGGCTTTATATACAGCACGGGCAGGTTGGTATTGCTTCACCGTAATATCATCTGCCTGCTGTTTCAATGCATGATAAATTTCTTCTGTAATAAACGGCATAAACGGATGCAGCAATTGCATCAGCTCTTCAAAATACGCTACCGTTTTTTCATATACTGCTGCATCAATGGGCTGTTCATAACCAGGTTTCACCCACTCTAAATACCAACTGCAGAAATCATCCCATATTAAAGAGTACACTGTTTTTAAAGCCTCGCTTATTTTAAACTCTTTAAACAGCTGATCCAGTTCTGTCTTCACTTCGCTTAACCGGTTACCAAACCAGTTTACAGCAAAATCGGTGGTGCCGGCACCAGCACCGGCTTGTTGCCGGCCTTCCCACATTTTCACCAGCTTCAGTGCATTCCATAATTTATTATTAAAGAAGCTACCCTGTTTTAAAGTGCTTTCTTCTTTTACATCAAACATCAAATCGTTCCCCGCCGGTGAGGCAATCATAATACCAAAGCGTACAGCATCGGCACCATAGCGGTCAATCAGTTCCAGCAAATCGGGCGAGTTACCCAATTGCTTACTCATCTTTCTACCCAACTCATCTCTTACAATACCGGTA
>JANRMC010000124.1:0-5502 GCA_033761915.1 Flavihumibacter sp. | reverse complement strand
CTTTTTCATAATCAGCCTTATTTTTAAAGTTAACAATTTTGTCAACTTTTAAATGGCCGAACTTCGGGGGAGCTTACAACTGAATGAGTTCTTTTTTAAAAACCTGTGCTTTGTCGTTATAGTAATACTTTGAAGTTGTATTTATTTCGCCACTACTTGTGTATGTTCGTTCCTCAATAAGTTGGGAAGAGTCGTTATAGAAAAGTTCTCTGTCAATCTGAAGCTGCTTTTTGTCATTTAATGAACCTTGCTTAATGAAATCGCCTTTGTCGTTATAAAACTCTGTGTATTTAACCTTTCCGTCTCCGTCAATTGTCGTAATTGATTTGATTTTAAATTTTACAATGTCGGACTTACTAATTTCCTGTCCAACAGAAATTTGAACAAGAAAGAAGGAAAGCAGAATTAAAAAGATTTTTGATTTCACGGGTTGTCAATTTATTGCACCTTACTCTTGTATTGTCGCAATATACGCAGCTTTTTTAGGCTGCGACAATTTTTTTAAGAAAATACTATTCAATGATTTGTGCAAAAAAGCGCAGGTTTTGTATTGGCATTTTATTGCGGCAATACAAATTTTGTCACCCATAGTTTGGTAGTTAATTACTGCCCCTTTCACCTCCGCACAAGTTCGGCTTAGAGCGGGATGAAGTGCAACAGCTACTCCCTGCCTGACTGCATCACGCAGGCAGGGTTCCTTGTAGCGTTGCAGCTAACAGGTGCGATCCTTTGGTAAACTCAGGATAAACTGCCATGCTTGTTGCCCATTTAACTAAAAGTTGAACCGAGCGTGGCAAGGATGCTGCTATGAAATACTGCCGCTGGTTACCTATTTCTGTTCTTCTGCATTAATGCGGATGCCTTCTGAATGGGCGGCAAATTCTGGCGCATACATGCTTTGTATGCTGGTGACCCCATTGCTGTAATTGCCGGCATGGGTTACATACAAACTGTATTCAAACACATGGGTGCCCCTGGGTAAATAACCAATAAAGAAATTGGTGCTGGCATCTTTGGTGCTTTGGTAATACCCCAGGCGGCCCTGCCACTGGTAACCACTGAGCACCGTTACCGGCTCCAGGCAAGAAGCCCGCATGTCTTTAAGATGGATGTACTCCATATCGCGGTCGGCCCGTATTTCTATACGCACAGTTATTTTATCGCCCACTGTAATATAATCTCCGGCATTAATGGGTTGCAATACCATGCCGCTGCCCTTATTTTTTTGTACGAATATTTTTTTGCTGAGCTGCAGGGGGGTGGCGGCCGGGGTTATATTTTCTAACCGTTCAAAATACTGCCAGTACACGGCGCCCCATGCCGGTGCGTTATTGCTGTTGCTGCTCATTTTTACAGTAATGTCGGCCATGGCGGGTGATACAAAGGGTGGCGCAAAGGTTTTCTTTATATAGCCACTGCCGGGCAGAGTGGTTTCTGTATTGCTGCCAATGGTTTTATCGCCCAGCTGTATGCTTACTGCGGGTGTATTGCTGAGCCAGTTGCTGCCTTGCAGTAACAAGGCATAACAGGCTTCTGCTGTGGCGCGGGTGGTTTGCCAGCTACTGGTTTGCTTTTGTTTGAGCAACCATGTTTTTAATGCATTGGTAAGGGCATCATTGTTTTTAATAGTGGCAAAGGCTTCTATTAAGAGGCTTTGTGTTTCTATGGATGCCTGCTGCCAGTAATAGCCGCCGCCGTTTTCTTTCCAGTACATGCCCAGCTCATTGTGCGTGGTGGCGGTTTGCTGCAAGGATTGTATAATGGCATTGGCCGTTTGTTTATCGCCACTGCGGTAGAGGGCCAGCGCTATCATGCCCTGCAGGTATTTGCTTTGCGGCACCCAGTTTTGCTGTACCTGCTTACGGTAATAGGTTACGGCGGGCAGGGTTTTGCCATCAATACCCATATCGGCAAAAAAGCTGCGCATGTATAAATACTGCACGGGCAATGCGGCGATGCTGCCAGTTTTTGATTTTTTATTGGCGGCCTGTTGTTTATTGTAATCTTCCAGCAGCCGTGCATCTGTATAAGCAAGCGCCTTTTTAATAACGGGTTGCCATTGCTGCCACTGCTGCTTGGTTAATACATTTAGTTGCTTTAAATGACCGATGCCGGATAAGATATATTGTGTGATGTACCGGTCATCGGGCCCGCCACTGAACCAAACAAAGCCGCCGTTGCTGCTTTGCAGTTGTTTTAATTTTTCAAAGGAGGTATGCAATTCGGTATTCATACGCAACAGATCGAACAGCAAGGCTATTTGCTGTTGCTGCTGTGTTTCTGTGGCCGCTTCCATTACCCAGGGTGTTTCCTGCAAGAGCAGGGATTTTAGTTCTTCATTCTTTTGCAAGGGACTGGAGCTGGCACCGGCTTTCTTCCATGCTTCTAACACGGCGGGCAGGTTGGGAATGCTGGCGGCAATTTTTGATGCCAGGGCATTGGCATAATAGCGGTTAAATTTTTGCTCGGCACAATCATAAGGATAGTCTGTTAAATAGGGCAGGGCCTGCACGGCATACCAGGCGGGGTTGCTGGTAAACTCCACCGTAAGACGATGCTGCTGCAATGTTTCGCTATTGGCGCTTTGTGCCAGTTTATCAAACTTAAAATGTTTGGGTGCATTGCCCTGCAGGGGCAGGGGCATTGACTCTGTTACCAGCATGGTATTGGTGAGTACGGGTAATGAAGCTTCCTCGCCATCCGACAATGAATCTGTTTTTGCCATAAAGCGGTACACCAATGCACTGTTAAACTGATAAGGCACATCAATGGTAAAGTTTACCACCGTGCTTTGGTTGGGTGCTGCGGTAAAATACTGCGTGGGAAACATATTGCGGAACCAGCCATCTACCGGCTTTAAGGTTACGGCATCTAACAGTTCTAACTGCACGGTGCCGGTGAGTTCTTTATTGGTAATATTGGCCACTTTGGTGCTGAGCGATAACTGATCTCCCTCTCTTAAAAAGCGGGGCACATTGGGTTGCACCATTAATTCTTTTTGAGTAACCATGCTGGCGGTTTGCATGCCAAAAGAAAGGTCTTTGGTATGGGCCAGTGTTTGCAGTTTCCATTGGGTGAGGGCTTCGGGCAGGGTAAAACTAAATTCTATATTACCGGCACTATCGGTAGCCAGCTGCGGAAAGAAGAAAGCGGTTTCATTAAAATTTTTACGCGGCTGAATGGTGGGGGTGTTGGTTTTTTGAGGAGGATCGAATGAATCGGCAACTCCATCTGCAGCAACTTCTTCATCTTTTACAATTTTGGGAGCAGTAAACTTTGACGATTCTATTTTTTTACCTTTTGCCATCATAAAACCTTGAACATTGCCTTCTATCTCTATTCCTGCAACTCTACCTTGTAACCTATCGCTAATTGCAATTGCTTTTCTAGTTGTGTATTGGTAATTTAAAGGATTTAGCCACCATAGCAGTTGAGTTACCTGACTAATCATTTCATCATACTTTTTTATAAACTCTTTGTCTTCAGAAAAGTCTTCAAGATTGGTAGATGGTGTGCGGGTAAAATTATTTTCGAAGTTCAGCTCCGTTGAATGCCGATAACTATGCCATATTGAAGGCTTGTTCCAGCTATGTTCTTTAAACTGATCCAGCGAAGCATCGTACATACCGGCTACTAATTCGGCGGCTATCTTATCTTTTTTATAGCCGCTTATTTTCAGTTTCCAGGTTTCTTTACTGCCGGGTAGTGTTTTGTTACGGTATGTGCCCAGATTTATTTGCAGGTCTTTATTGGTAAAGGGCACGGCAATGTTATAGTTGTGTGTAAACACCCGGTTATGCTTTACAAAAAAACCGCTGATTTCAAAACCGCCGCGGTTTTCTTCCTGCACGGTAAGGGTGGTGGTTTGTACTTCTTTATTCAGTTGCTTATATACAAAGGGTTGTTCCTTATCGTTTCCATAGTTGTATTGCTGCACTACAAAAATATCATTTGCACTGCTGCCCATGCTAAGGGTTAGGGTATCACCGGGTTCGGCGATGGTTTTGTTTTGCACCTGCCAGTCGTACACCGGGTAGGAGAGCTGGGGTTGCTTTTTATTATACAGTTCTATATAACGGATGTCTTTGATGGTATCGCCGTACTTATCAACTGCAGTGGCTTCTAATTGGTACCAGCCCGGTTTTAAAGCAATGGCCGGCCATGCAAACGGCTGTGCATTTTTGGTGCTGTCGGTATGTGTAATAATAGCGGCACCCAGGGGCCAGTGTTGTGGCTCGTCTTCATTCTTGTAAATGTCGTGGGGAAAAACTTGCCTGTAGGCGGTTTCTGTAAACAGGTACTGATCGGCCTGCTGCCAATATCTTGGCCGCAGTAATTGTGTTGGCGCCTGCAAAGGATATATGCGCAGGGTTAGTTGTGCAGGTTCAAAAATAGCATTGCTGTTGGTGGTGTTAATAAGTACCGATTTAAAACTATCTGCTTCTATTTTTTCATTATCGGTAATACCTAATTGAACCTGTAAGGCTTTTGACGAAATAGCAATGCTGGTGGATGCGCTGCGGGTTTCTCCATTCAGGTCGGTAACATCAGCATAAACAGTAAATGTGTACACAGGGTGTAATACGGCATCGTCTTTTTTATTGGGCAGGGCTTTAAAAACAATACTGGCATTGCCGCTGGCATCGGTAATGGTTGCTCCGGCGGCAATCTGTTGGGCATTGTCGTACTGTGGCGACCAGCGGGATAACCATGGGTAGGGAAACCGTACCCCTCTTTCTACCCGGTATTTAACAGCGGCATTGTTAATTGCATTACCGGCATAAGCCATGGCATTTAGCTTAACGGTAATGCTATCGTTTAAACGATAGCTGCCGGCAGGTGTTTCTATATTGGTATAAAATTTTGGCCGTTTGTATTCTTCCACAGAAAAATAGTGGTTATTGCTTTCAATGTTTTCATCTTCTAACCGAAACTGACCAGTTAATACGCCGGATGGTAATTGAAACTGCCCGGCGTAAGAACCAAATTCATTGGTGGTTAGTTTCAAGGAGTCCAGCTTTTGGCCATTCACATCGTATAAAGAGACTACGGTGCTTTTATTAGTAAGCAATTTGGGCTGGCGGGTGTTAAAATCTCTTGTAATGGCAATGGCTTTAAAGTACACCATTTGTCCGGGGCGGTAAATGCTGCGGTCTGTAAAAAAATAACTGCGGCTTTTATTTTTCTCGTACTGCTCCTGGCTGATGCTGGTATTTTCTTTCAGCACAGCAGAAAGAAACACAGCATCGTGCAGGTAGAGATAATCATCCTGGGTTTTTATTTCCAATTCATACCGGCGGTTATTATCTGTTGCCAATAGTTTTACATGGCCGTTTTTATCCGTTGTGGCCGTGCTGCTTTTTTCTTTTATATACTTGCGGGTTTCATAATTATAATTGCTTTTCCAAACCTGTATGCTGGCATTGGCCAGTGGCTGACCCGTTTCCCGGTGCAACACAAAATAATTGTTGCCGCTGTTTACATAGCTGATAGCAGAAACAT
>JANRMC010000123.1:0-3713 GCA_033761915.1 Flavihumibacter sp. | reverse complement strand
GCAGGCCGCCTTGCAGTGTTTGCAACCCGGCCAGTTGCAAATAAGTCAGCATATACAGCAGTTGTTACCGCCACGTCCGCCGGAGTATTATGGTTTTGGCGAGTTGTTTGCCAAACGCACGGGCATGAGCTTTGATGCTTTGTCGCCGGCTGAGGCATTGGTAAATTTTGAGCTGTCTTTTTTGTTCAATGCGGCAAGAGCCAACCGCCTCAACCAGTTGAAAGCACAGTTTAATACACCGGGTTGGGATGATGTGCTGGACAGCATTATTACAAAAACATGGAAACAACCCTTGCAAAAAGGAGAAACAGCACAACTGCAATTGCAAACGCAGCAAATGGTATTAAGCTATTTGCTGGGCCTGGCTACTAATGATAACGCTAATTATGCTGTAAAAGCCATTTGCCACGACCGGTTGCAACAACTGAAAACATACTGCCAGGCACAGGCCAAAACAAATGCCACATATAAAGCTCATTTTAATTATGCGGTGGAGCGCATTAATAACCCTAAAGACATTGTGGTACCGGTGCATAAAGACATTGCACCCGGTGCACCTATTGGCTGCGATTTTTAAAGAGTAAAGTTTTTGTTAACCAGCAGTGGTGTTTCATGGCATCATCGTTGCGTCGCACCAGTTGGCTGTGGTGCAGTATTTAGCAGCCGCAAAACTTATTTCATTAAGAGTGGCGGCATTCATATCGGGTGGCTTTTATTATTTATTTTTTATCCGTAACTCCTCATGGTTTTCTTTTTGTTATAGCGTACGCATCATAATTATACTTTGTCTTTTATGTTCTCTTACAAAGCCGGGCATAAAAAAAGACCCCTTCACGGGGTCTTTTGTATGTGCTATAAGTTTTTTTAATTCCATAGCGTACCATCAAGACCCAGGACGGTACCCATCCATAAAGCAATGATAAAGCCAAGCAGACTAACTATATTGGCCGCTATCTTAATCCATCCGCCACGTACCCTAAAGTGATCCATGAAATAATAAAACACTCCACCCATGCCCCCTGCAATGGGTACAATTAAAAGCGGCCTAAGTTTCCAGTATTTTGGCCAGGCCGGGTTATCTGCCTTAACGCTTAATAGAAAAAGAGAGATTAGTACCAGCCCTATAAGCGCACCAGTAAGCACCCTGTGCAGTAAGGGTTTTGGGTGCAGGGGTTGTGTGGGTTCGTTGCTTTTACTCATAAAATCAATTTTTACAGTTGAATAATCAGATGCCTAAAAGTACTTTGAATTGCAAAGTTAACGACCGTTTTTGATGTAAGCAAGAATTTTTTTAGTAAAATGCGGAGACCTTTAAATGGTAATTTCTACAATATTTCCTTCGGGGTCCAGCACTACAGATTCATAATAGCCATCTCCGGTGGTGCGTGGTGCACCGGCAACAGTATAGCCATCTGCTTGCAGGGTTGCAGTTAAGGCATCTACCTTTTCTTTACTGGCAACGGCTATGGCAATATGTATGATGCCTGTTGTTTGCTTGCTGTAATCTTTATGAGTAAAAACTATATCGGGGCGTTGCATCAGTTCTAAACGGCAGCCATTTTCAAAATCTAAGAAGTACGATTGGAAATTTGTTGCCGGATTGTGGTAACGATTACCGGCGCGGCAACCAAAATATTTTTCGTAAAAGTCTTTTGTAAGTTCCAGATTTTGTACCCATATAGCTATATGCTCTATCTTCATACTGGCTGCTTTTTATTATAATTATGTAACGGTGTTGGCAACTTATTTAAGCAATGCTGATAAATGCAATGCTGTTGAAGAGTGCGACGCAACGGCTGCTGCCATGCAATACAACAGCTGGTTACCTGCTATCACTTATTATACTTCAGCAAATGTGCTTTTGTTTTAAGCCCGGATACTTTTAGTTGCGCATCGTTCCAATTGCCCTTGTCAGCGGCAGTGGGCAGCAGTACAGAGCAGGTTTCATCTTTATCTGAAACAGACCATGTGATCCAACTTATTTTATTGGCTTCGGTCCAATCAATCCATAACTGCCATTCATTTTCATTCAACGGGCCATTGCCTGTTGCTTCCATGCCAGCGCTTTCAGAAATAAAAAGCGGCAGGCCTTTACTGAGGGCATAACTGCCACGGTCCCTTAAATACTGGTGGTGCGTGGCGGCGTAAAAATGCAGGGTGTACATAATATTGTCAAAACCGGTAATGGGGTCGTCGGCAGCAATATGCACGTCCTGATCCCAATGCGGAGAGCCTACTAAAATAATATTATCGGGGTCAATAGCCCGAATGGTTTTAATCAACTCAACAGAATACGCTTTTACATCGGCCCAGCTTTCTTCGTCGGGCTCATTAAAAATTTCGTAAATAATATGTGGGTTGTTGCCATACTGGGTGGCCATTTTTGTAAAGAAGGCTTTTGCTTCTTTTAAATTAATATTATGGCTGTGCCAGTCTATAATTACATATATATTCTGTTTAATAGCTTCATCCACCACAGCTTTAATTTTTTCTACCGACCACTCAGGGCGTTTCATGTAACTGTTTTCGCCGGGTTCTATACCCATGGCGGCACGCACCACATTTACCTTCCAGTCTTTTACCAGCCAGGCCACACTGCCTGCGTTATAAAACCTTGGCCAAAAGCAATGCCAGCCATAACTCATGCCACGCAGCACCACAGGGTTATTATGCGCATCTGTTAACTGCAATTTATTTACATGCAGGGCTCCGTGTTTTATAACAGGCTGGGCTGCTGCATAATTAATTATAGCAATCAATATTAAGGTTGATACAAAAAACTTTTTCATGTGTTTGCTGTTAGCAGGTTAAAGTTATATGATTGTAATAAGTTAAAACTCTAAAATACATTTTTCTAAAACCTGTGGTTGTAAGAGCTTGATTAAAGTTATGTTTATACGCTTATTTTTAAAACATTATGCCTTTTTTCTATACAAAACCAATGTGTTGGGGTATTTTGGCAAAAATCCGTGTTGCAACTGGTTACATTTAACAATTGGCGGCAACCAATTATAATAAAAGACCTATATGAGGATATTTTTTTTAATGGCCATGGCTGTGCTGGTTATCAATTTTACCGCCTGCGAAAAAAAGCTAGTAGAAGATACTGTTGAAAACAAGCCCAACAGCACAAATACCCCTGCCAACGCTGCCGGGGTACGTTTAGCTTATGCTGATACGCTTTTTTATTTAAAGCCAGTACCACCAGATTACACGGTGTTACCGGTAACGGTACCTGCAGTAACAGGCGGATATTTTAAAGCAAACCCCAAAGGTTTGGATATTGATAGTATTACCGGCCGTATTAATATCAGCAAAAGTGAAACCGGGTTACGTTACAAAGTTTATTATGTAGATAATAGTGGCAATGCAATAGATAGTGTACGCCTGGTAATTTCTGGTATAGACTATGAAGATGCTATTTATGAATTAAACGCAACTCCCACAACATACGATACGGCTTTTCCTATTTATAATGCCAATCCAGCACTTGCATTACCCTGCAGTGGCGACGATGACGATGATGATGATGATACAGGTTGCATCTTTGATGAAACAGATTTAGATGATGATGGTAATAATGATATACCTGGTGTGGTGCAAAGTAAATTACTGATAGATGAGAAAAAAGGGACTATCGATTTGGAAGCTTCGTTTCATGCCGGTGTATTTGGCAGCACAACACCGGTTAACGGAGAGCAAAAAGACTTTAC
>JANRMC010000122.1:0-10207 GCA_033761915.1 Flavihumibacter sp. | reverse complement strand
GCAAAAACGTGATGAGTAGAATCACAAAAACTACCTTATAAGTTGTTTTCATTTATTACCATAGTTTAAGTTATTTCTGAGATAGTTTTTCATAATTGTCAGGAGCTGACTAGCAGTCGCTTTCCCAGGGTTTTCGTATATGGAGTATAGTTTTTTCATCCCTTCGTTTGTATTTATATTCAAATATCTCTGCGGATATGACATGAAATTATTGAGCTTGTCTATTCCTTTAATTTGCGATGAAATCGGGTATGAGAATGCGTTCCCATTTTTAAATTGTCCTTCTTTATTGATATCCTCAAACGGATGAACTAGCCCGCCTGTATGACCTAATTCATGGGAAAGGGTGGCCTTACTTGTAACTGAACCATCTTCATTAATATAATCACTATTGAGAAACACCTTTAATCCCCCAAATTCAGCATCACCACCTTTGCCCTCTCCAAAGGCTTCTGGAGTTAATATTTCTACAAGATGTTCATTCTTTTTTACTTCTTTTTCGTTCTTTACCTCATGCATATTAAGTGTTGCCGTCACTTTAAAATTTAAAAAAGATCCTGAAAAAATATTTTTAAAATTCTCCTTTTCATTTTGAATATATTTCTCCAAATCAATTTTTTTCCCTGAATTATTAAGAACAGCAGCATTTACGGTTATATTAACGTTCCAGTTACCGTCCCTCACTCAGCGTAGGCTGTGCCTACGCTGTTTTTGTTCGTAGCTTTTAGCTACACTACCACATATCTAATTTAATTAAACCTTTCTTACCAGTATAATCGCAGGCACTACTGAATAAATAGTTCTCTCCTTTTTAAATTCTCAGCAGCGTATCCCGCAGGGCACTCTGCGTTGCACCAAAGCTATAAAAAGAAACAATATGGCAAGCTACGCCGAGTCCCTTGCAGGGGACTCGGCTGAGAAAGAGATACTAAGCGCCAAAAAAAAGAGACACGCAACCAGCGTATTGCTGAAACCGTGTCTCTTGCTGCTAAAAATATCCGGGCCAACCAGTGGAAACCTAAATAACTTATTCCACCCCGGCCAGCTCTAAACTTTTTTTCTTTAAAGCCCTTATCTCCACATCTTCAATTACCGGTTCCGGGGCCAGTATTAATGAAGTATTATTTTCTCTCCACCAGTTTTGTTGTTGCAGTTCAGAAAAAGGTAAAACGCCCACCAGGTATTTACGCTCTGCTTCGGCATGCCATTCTTCTATCCATGCAAACTTTTCTTTGGGCACATACTTCCAATCATCAAAGCTTACATATACTTTAATATGAAAATTATTATCCAGCTGGTGCGGTGTGTGGTGGTACAGCTTTTTATACTCGTAATGATAATCGTAGCGTAGTGCAGAAATATCACTCAGCACAGCAGATGCCGTAGGAAAGCTGCCGGCCCCTTTGCCATAAAAGAATTGCTTATCGGCAAAGCCACTTTCTATAACCACCCCGTTGTATTCATTCTTTACAAAAGCCAGATGGTCTTCCTGCTTAATAAACTGCGGTAATACAAAAGCAGCTACTTTACCACTCTGTAATTTTTTGGCTTGCGCCACCAGCTTTATTTCATAATGTTTTTCTTTTGCCACCACTGCATCACTTAACTGAATATTTTGTATGCCGTTAAACACCAACTCATCGGGGTGGCTGATAATGCCATAAGCATGCAGCAGCAGTTCGGTCCATTTATTTACCGCATCAAAACCTTCCACATCCAGCTTAGGATCGCTTTCTGCAAAACCCAATTGTTGTGCCAGCAGCAACGCTTCTTTAAAATCCAGCTTGTCTTCAAACATTTTGGTTAAAATAAAGTTGGTGCTGCCATTTACTATAGCTTTTATAGAATGCAGTAAGTCGTTATCATAATACTCTTCTAAATTTCTGATAACAGGTATAGAAGCGCAGGCACTGGCCTCGTATAAAAAGGGCTTGCCGGTTTCTTTTTGCAGTTGCAGCAACTGAGGCAGGTGCTCGGCTATCATTTTTCTGCTGGCACTTACCACATCCTTGCCATTTTTTAAAGCGGTACTTACAATTTCAAAAGCAGACCCGCTTTCATTAATCACTTCCACCACTACGTTTATTTCAGGGTCGTTCAGAATATCATTTTTATCGGTGGTAAAAAGCGCATCGGGGGCGTTTCTTTTTTTAGCAGCGTTTTTAATACATACTTTTTTAATATTGGCTTTTAAAGAAGGAGTTTGCTGTAAAATTTTATACAACCCTTCTCCCACCACACCAAAACCAAATAACCCAATCGTCAGCTGTTTATGTGCTTCCATAATTTTTAATCGTTTACTACTTTTAAATGATTGCCTGTTTTATAATGAATAAATTCTTTCAATGCTTTTTCAATGCTTTCGTATTCCAGTAAAAAGCCATCGTGGCCAAAGTCACTGTTGAGGGTAAGCAGTTGCGCCCCTTTAATATTTTTTTGCAGGTATTCTTGTTCTGTAAACGGATACAACACATCTGATGTAATACCAATTACCAGTGTAGCTGCGGTAATACGTTGCAATGCATTGAATACACCGCCTCGGTTACGGCCCACATCGTGGCTATCCATACTTTGGGTAAGGCGGTAATAGCAAACCACGTTAAACCGGTTTACCAGTTTTAAACCCTGGTAACGCTGGTAATTATCGGCGGCATATTCACTCTCTTTGGTCAGTGGCACAAACTGTTTATCTCTTGCCTGTGTAATGCCATAACCGTTGTAATGACGGTAAGAAAGCAATGCAATGGAGCGGGCCGTTGCCAGCCCTTTTTGGCCCGCTTCTTTATTGCGTTGCAACCAGGTGCTGTCTGCCTCTATGGCCATCCGCTGGCTGGCATTAAAGGCTACGCCCCATGGTGCCAATACAGCACTGGTGGCAATGGGCACAATATGTTCAAACAACTGCGGCTCTTCTATGGCCCATTCTAATAACTGCATACCGCCGGTGCTGCCACCAATACCCACCAGCACTTTAGTAATACCCAAACTGTTTTTAAGCAACTGGTAGCTGCGTACCATATCCTTAATGGTGAAGTACGGAAAATCGTGATAGTACTGATGCCCACTGGCAGGGTTAATGCTTAACGGAGAAATACTGCCGTAAGGGCTGCCGGGTTTATTTACACAAATAATAAAATAACGGCTGGGGTCAAAAAACTTTCCTTCTCCCACCAGGCCGGGCCACCACTCTGCCGGGTTACTGTTGGCCGTTAGTGCATGAAAAATCCACACCACATTATCTTTAGTGGTGTTTAATTTGCCCAGTGTGGTATAAGCCAAATGCAGCTCTGGCAGGGTTTGCCCATTTTCTAAAACAAAGGGCTGCTTATGTGTAAATAATTGTGTTGACATAGTTATGTTATCGTCATTCGTTCTTTAATCAGCACTCTTGCGTCGCACACTTCGGCGCAGGTAGCACGGCTGTACAAGTGTGCGACGCAACAACAGTACCATAGCGGTACTGCTGCTGGTGACCTAATTACCCTACTAATTCTTTTGCAAATACTTTTTCAAAAGCCTGTTCAAAATCGGCTTTAATATCATCTATATGTTCAATACCCACGCTGATGCGTACCAGGTTATCCAGCACGCCAGATGCTTTGCGTTCTTCTGTACTCAACTGCTCGTGTGTGGTGGAAGCCGGATGAATGGCCAGGGTTTTAGCATCGCCCACATTAGCCAGGTGGCTGATGAGTTTGATGGAATCAATAAACTTGCGGCCATTTTCTATACCGCCTTTTATACCAAACTGCAACACGCCGCCAAAACCATTGGTTAAATATTTTTTTGCCAGTTTATTATAAGGGCTGCTTTGCAAACCGGGGTACCATACAAATTCTACTGCGGGGTGCTGCTCTAACCACTGCGCCAATGCCAGTGCATTATCTGTATGGCGCTGTACCCGCAACGATAAAGTTTCTAAGCCCTGCAATAATAAGAATGAGTTGAAGGGGCTTTGTGAAGGACCAAAATCCCGCAGGCCTTCTACCCTTGCACGTATGGCAAATGCAATATTGGGTAAGCCTAATGGATTGCCTTCTCCAAACACATCCCAAAACTTAAGACCATGGTAACCTTCGCTGGGTTCTGTAAACTGCGGAAACTTACCATTGCCCCAATTGTAATTACCGCCATCAATAATAACGCCGCCAATAGTGGTGCCGTGGCCGCCAATCCATTTGGTGGCAGACTCTACAACAATATTTGCACCATGCTCAATAGGGCGGAATAAATAGCCACCTGCGCCAAATGTATTATCTACCACCAATGGCAAATCGTACTCTTTGGCAAGTGCCGCAAACTTTTCAAAATCGGGAATATTTAAACGGGGGTTGCCAATGGTTTCTAAATAAATGGCTTTGGTATTTTTATCAATGTGTTTAACAAAGCTTTCCACATCATCTCCATCAGCAAAACGTACTTCAACACCCAATCTTTTAAAGGCTACTTTAAACTGGTTGTAAGTGCCGCCGTATAGATAGGTGGTGGTTACAAAATTATCTCCGGGCTGCAGAATATTATTGAGTGCTAAAAACTGTGCGGCCTGTCCGCTGGCAGTAGCCAATGCAGCCACACCACCTTCTAATGCAGCAATGCGCTGTTCAAACACATCGGTAGTAGGGTTCATAATACGGGTGTAAATATTGCCAAATGCTTTTAACCCAAAAAGGTTGGCGGCGTGGTCTGCATTATCAAATGCATACGAAGTTGTTTGATATAGGGGAACGGCTCTTGATTTGGTTGTGGGGTCTATTTGCTGACCGGCGTGCAACTGCAGTGTTTCGAAACGATAATTACTCATAGCACAAATTTTAAATTTTATAAATAAGGGAAGTTTACAATGTAACAAGTACAACTTAAACGGGACAAGCCACCAAGGGGTAATATAAGAAGGATGTATGCCTAAGGCATACAACAAATATAACAACACGCTGCGCAGGCAGTAACAGTAAAGTATGTGTTGTTTGTGTACATGTGTTTAAAACGAATTGAGATTACAAATGTAACAGGCTTTTGAACAGATAGCAAAAAGAAATTTGCAAAATTTAAGTTAAGCGGCAGCAGCCATTCTTTCCAATCGGGGAAAACTACCGGTTGTTGTTTGCTGAAATTGCTCATGATAAACAGTTTTAATAGATGAATAAACAGGGTTCTGAAAACAGCCTATCAAAAGCGGCGGGCAGGGGCAAAATAAAAGCCCACCCGATAAAATCAGATGGGCTTTATATAGTAAGTTGCTGTAATAAAGCTTGGGTCTGACTTATCTGCCCCTGTTTTGCAACAGAGATGGAATTGGCACCTTTTTCCGGTGTAACCGGAAGAGGTTGTCAAGGCTTCTGCGGGCCATTACCCTCAGCCTTTCTTGATAAGCGAATTTTATAAGAACTGCTGCAAAATTAAGTGGGCGGAGCGGATACTGCCAAATTTTTATTTTCCAGGCCTAATTAAAAGAAACAGACGATACCCTGCTTCAAAATCTGAACTTTGTTTCACCGGCTTTGTTCTATTTTTGAACACTACTATGGCAACAAAACAAAAGCCGGCCACCACCACTGCCGATACTATTACTGCAAGCAATGAATTTATTGAGGTGTATGGTGCCCGTGAGCACAACCTGAAAAATATTGACATACAAATACCCAAAAACAAACTGGTGGTTTTTACGGGTGTAAGCGGCAGCGGTAAATCGTCGCTGGCATTTGATACCATTTATAACGAAGGGCAGCGCCGTTATATGGAAAGCTTCAGTGCCTACGCCCGGCAGTTTATTGGCGATATGGAGCGGCCGGATGTAGATAAAATTACCGGACTTTCTCCTGTAATTTCTATTGAGCAAAAAACCACCAATAAAAACCCACGCTCTACCGTGGGCACCATTACAGAGATATATGATTTTATGCGTTTGCTGTTTGCCCGCATTGGTGAAGCCTATAGCTACAATACAGGAAAAAAAATGGTGAAGTTTAGCGAAGAAGAAATTGTAACCAATATTTTCAGCAAATACGCTAATAAAAAAATTTCTGTGCTGGCACCGCTGGTGCGTGGCCGCAAAGGCCATTACCGGGAGCTGTTTGAAGACATCCGAAAAAAAGGATACCTAAAAGTGCGGATAGATGGAGAAGTAAAAGACCTGGTACCTAAAATGCAGGTAGACCGCTATAAAATTCACGACATAGAAGTAGTGATAGACCGCCTGGCGGTAACAAAAGATATGCGGCTGCGGGTTAGCCAAAGTGTGCAAAAAGCATTACAGGTGGGTAAAGACCTGATGTTTTTATTGCTGAACGATGATAATAAAGTAGTGCAATACTCCCGCCAGCTGATGTGTGAAGATACAGGCATCAGTTACGAAGAGCCTTCACCCAATGCCTTCTCATTTAATTCACCGTATGGTGCCTGCCCCACCTGTAAAGGATTAGGAACTGTATTTACTATTGACCTTGAAAAAGTAATACCCGACAAAACAAAAACAGTAAAAGAAGGTGCTATCATTCCGTTGGGTGAAGAAAGAGATGCCAGCGTGTACCAGCAGGTAGCGCTGTTTGCAAAAAAACATAAGATTAGTTTAGATAAACCATTGCAGGCTTTAACACAAGCTCAAACAGATTTATTGCTTTATGGCGATAAAGGCATTAACCCCGATCTGGAAATGGACATGAGCGACGAGACCGTGCCGCAGGAATATACCGGCAGTTATGAAGGAATTATTCCTATGCTGAAACGGTGGTTCTCTTCTCCACACAGTGGCGATGCGTTAAGAGAATGGGTGGAAAAATTTATGGAGCTGAAAACCTGCGCCACCTGTAACGGAGACCGTTTAAAAAAAGAAAGCCTGTGGTTTAAGGTAGATGAAAAAAATATTGCCCAGCTAAGCCTGCAGAATTTAGATAAGCTGATGCTTTGGTTTAATGGTATAGAAAAAAGATTAAGCACCAAACAAAACGCCATTGCCAAAGATGTTTTAAAAGAAATAAGAGAACGCTTACAGTTTTTGCTGGATGTAGGCTTAACTTATTTAACATTAAACCGCCCCGGTAAAACACTTAGTGGCGGAGAAAGTCAACGCATTCGTTTGGCCACACAAATAGGCTCACAACTGCAGGGCATAACTTATATATTAGATGAACCCAGTATTGGCTTACACCAACGCGATAACCACCGTTTGATAACAGCTTTAAAAAATCTGAGAGACCTGGGTAATAGTGTTTTGGTGGTGGAGCATGATAAAGATATTATGCTGGCAGCCGATCATCTGGTGGATATTGGCCCGCGGGCCGGCAAATACGGCGGACAAATTGTAACCGAAGGCATACCTGCTGAAGTATTCAGCAAAAACTCTGAAACAGCACAATACCTAACCGGCAAAAAAACAATTGCCATACCGGCAGAAAGAAGAAAAGGCAATGGAAAATTTATAGAGCTGAAAGGGGCCAATGGCAATAACTTAAAAAATGTAAGCGTAAAATTTCCATTAGGCAAACTCATACTGGTTACTGGTGTTAGCGGCAGTGGTAAATCAACACTCATTAACGAAACATTGTATCCTATACTTTCAAAATATTGTTACGACTCTAAGGCCAACCCTATGGAGCATAAATCCATTAAAGGCTTAGAGCATATAGATAAAGTAATAGAAATAGACCAGAGCCCTATTGGGCGCACGCCACGCAGCAACCCGGCTACTTACTGTGGTTTCTTTACAGAAATAAGAACCCTGTTTGCATCGGTACCAGAAGCAAAAATAAGAGGTTACAATGCCGGGCGTTTTTCTTTTAATGTAAAAACCGGCCGGTGTGATGTGTGTGAAGGTGGTGGCATGCGTGTGATTGAAATGAATTTTTTGCCCGATGTATATGTGCATTGTGAAAAATGCAATGGCAAACGTTATAACCGTGAGACACTGGAAATACGCTACAAAGGAAAAAGCATCAGCGATGTGCTGGATATGACCGTAGATGAAGCAGTGGAGTTTTTTCAATCGGTGCCCTGGTTATACCGTAAAATAAAAATGCTGCAGGAAGTAGGCCTTGGTTACATTACCCTGGGGCAAAGCGCTGTTACGTTAAGTGGCGGCGAAGCACAACGTGTAAAACTGGCTACCGAGCTTTCAAAAAAAGACACCGGTAAAACATTTTATATTTTAGATGAACCAACAACCGGTTTACACTTTCAGGATATACAACACCTGCTGGAAGTATTAAACAAATTAACCGACCGTGGTAATACCGTATTGGTTATTGAACACAACCTGGATGTAATTAAAGTAGCCGACCATATTATTGACCTGGGGCCCGAAGGTGGCGATGGCGGCGGACAAATTTTGTTTGAAGGCCTGCCCGAAGATTTATTAAAAGTAAAAGAAAGTCATACCGGTCGTTTTTTAAAAGAAGAAATGAAGTAGGTAGCCGGCAGCAGCACCATGCTCAGCATCGTTGTTCGTTGCAAACCCCGATTAGGTTTGTGCAATGCTATCGGGGCACACTTGTACATTTGATATCTGATATTTCTGATCTGAAATTTCAAATCTCAACTTAGAAAATTTAATGCTGAAGTGTGCGACGCAAGCATGCTGCTATGAAAAACGTATGCTGGTTACATAAAACAAATAGCCGGCAGTTACTAACCACCGGCTATTGAGGATATTGGTACGAAGAACCGAATAATATTATTGAACGACGATCTCGCCTTCTTGCGCAATTTGGTTGTATAAAGTTACAATGAACTTGTAACTACCGCAAGGTAAAACGGTAATAAAATTCATGCCCTGCTGAATATTTTTCTTAGCCAGACAGCAACCGTTTTTTAAATACAAACTAAATAAAGCCCCTTCAGGAGTTTTACTTTCTACCAGTAAATTACCGGCACCTTGATGTTGTATAATTGTAAACATATCTTCTTAATCAATGGGTATAGGTGTTTGGTGTTTACCTGTAAACTATTGCAAAATGCACTCAGCTATTTATTAAGGTTTACACTTAGCTATTTTTTTAGCGCCAAAAAAAGTCTTTTACCTGGGGTAAAAGACAGTATGGTTTGTAACTACCCAATAAGCAGTGGCGGGAAGTGATTAATAAAATCTTTTTGTAAGGGTACTAAAGAATAGATAGGGAACGGATCAGGCTATTTTTCAAACCGGATATTGAGATTTTAAGAATTTCCCCGCCGCTTATTGGCTTTTTCAGTTATGGTAAAAAAAGAGCTTACTGGTTATTACTTCACATTCATGGTGCCGTTTTCTATCTTCTCATCATCACTAAACACCTCAAACGTGTAGTTGCCTTTGGTAAAGTTGGTAAGCAGTGTGGTTTCTTTGTTTCTTATCTGCGTTTGCTTTATCAACTTACCATCCACATCAAAAATATAAAGCTGGTAAACTTTGCCATTTTCGCCGCTGGCTGTAAAAAACAATACTTCGTGTGAGGCATTGGGGTAAATTTTTACTTTGTATTTGCGGCTGGTGGTTGTTTTATTAATTACAATAGTGTCTTTTGGATGCGGTGTTGTAACAGGTGTATTGGCTATAACCTGCTGTTGCACCAGCAACAAAACAATTAAAAAAAATTTTAGTAATTGTTTGTGCATATTGCTTTTAGTTTTCATAGGGTTCCTTTTAAAAAATAAAAAAAAGAAAAAGGGTACGGATCAAACAAAACAACCAATAAGTTTTATTGAATATTTTTTAGAAACGTATAACCGGGCAACGGGTTGAGTTACGATAGCTTCTGTCGCTACCGGCACCCAGGCGTATGCCAATTTTAAAACCAAAAGAATAATACGAGTCGTTATTTTGGGGGGTTCCGCGTTTGCCGCCTATTTGTGTTTGTGTATTACCATTAGGAGATTTATCGGCCATGCGTTGCGCCAATACTGCTTTATCTAATGGCAGGTTATTATAAAACAATTGCGGATCAATATAAGCAGTGCTTACATCATCAATATAATCGGTGAAAGTTTTACGGTGTATTACTTCCAGGCCAATACTTACGTTATCGCTGGCCCAGTATTTAATACCCACACCCATAGGTATATTTAACTGTGTTAACTTATACTCAGGTCTGTCGGGGTATTCTTTAAAACCCTGCCCTTCGGTATGTAACTCTTTTAAGTTTACCCATTGGCCGGTGGCTGCATCTAAACCCTGCGGGTTAAAATTAAACACACCTACACCAATTAAACCGTAAGGACGTATTTTATGAAAAACATCGGT
>JANRMC010000121.1:0-23578 GCA_033761915.1 Flavihumibacter sp. | reverse complement strand
CCGTTGCGTCGCACACTTCAGCCTTTAATACGCTATTGGGCAAAAGGTAACGGGTGTAAAAAAAATTAATGACCGGCGGGTAAAAACTTGAGGAAAGTCAAAAAAAAACGGGGTCACCTGCCCTCATTTCAGGCGTTGCCTTCCAAAACCTGTAAAACGAAGGGGTTAAGCCACCTTACTTAAACGGTGGTATTGTGTAATTTTTGCGTGTAATTCTTCTGGTCTGAAGGGTTTATGTATAAAGTCGAGAAAGCCTTTTTGCACCAGATCGTCTACCATATTATCATAAACGGCGGCAGTAAATGCCAATACTATGGCCTGAGGCTGTATTTTTTTAATTTCTACCAGGGCCGTGGCACCGTCCATTTCCGGCATTTCCAGGTCCAGCAACACCAAATCAAATACCCCGCTTTTAAATTTCTGCACGGCTTCCACCCCGTTCTTTGCTTCGGTAAGCTCTACGCCCCATTTTAATAAAAACCGGCGGGCTACCGATAAATTAACAGGGTTATCTTCTGCAATTAATATTCGCACCCCTTGTAAACTACCGGGCTGGGTGGCTTTGTGTTCTGTAATATACTCTTTGCGGTTTTCATTAATGGGCATTTCAACGGTAAACTGAAAAGCACTGCCCTTTCCTTCCATGCTTTCCAACCGTAGCTCTGAGCCAAAAATATTGATCAGTTTTTTGGTAATCGTTAATCCTAAACCGGTACCGCCATATTTACGGGTGGTATTAATATCGGCTTGTGTAAAGCTTTCAAAAACCTCTTTGTGCTTTGATGGGGCAATACCTATACCGGTATCTTTTACCAAAAAATGTACGGTTGATTTGCTGCTGGTAGAAAATAGCTTGCTTACAGAGAAGGTTATGCTTCCGCTGTGTGTAAACTTAATAGCATTTGATAGCAGGTTACTTAGTATCTGGTTCAGGCGGGTTTCGTCGGTCAGGTATTCTGTATCCAGCCGGTCATCAATTTCTGTAATAAACTTTAAGCCTTTTTCCTGCACAGAGCGGCTGAACTGTGCAATTACCTTTTGTGCAAACTCTTTAATATTAACCGGTGCTGCCGCCAGCTCCAGTTTACCGGCTTCAATTTTATTAAAGTCCAGTATATCGTTTATCAGCACCATCATGTGTTCAGATGAATACTTTAATACATCCAGGTGCGGTTTCTGCGTATTTAAAAACTCTTCCTGCAACAATAGATTGGTTGAACCTATAATACCGTTTAAAGGAGTACGCAGTTCATGACTCATATTACTTAAAAACCGGGCTTTAACATGCGCAGCCACTTCTGCTCTTTCTTTAGCTTTCATCAATTCAAACTCAGCCATCTTAATTTCAGAAATATCCAATACACTAATTTTAAGGTAGTGCATTTCTTTATTGGCAAAAGGTACAATGCTTACATAACTGTATAAAATTTTGTTGCTGGAACTGATGAACGACATTTCTCCCTGCCAGTTCTCCAATCCTTCGTTAAACCGGTTCACCAATTCTCCAAAAGATTTTCGGCTGCTTTCATGCAACCAGGTTTCTATATTGGTATTGGCTATATACCGGCGCTCTGCCTGCGCAAACATTTCTTGTGCCCGCTGATTGCAATTGGCAATTTTGTGGTTAGACCTGTCTACAATAAATACCGCATCCAGCGAGGTGTTGTAAATAGTATCTACAAATTTCTTTTCTTGCAAAATGGCCACCTCATTATCTCTGTTTACACGAATGATTGCGTATGAAAAGAAAATAGTTAATACCAGCGATAAGGAAAGGTTGGTGGTAAAGAGCCGCTCATAAATATGATCGGTCATAATCTGAACATCATTCGTGGTGGGGCTTATCTTTAAACAGATAAAAGAAGAGAAAATGGTTATTAAATAAACCACCAGAAATTCTCTGAAGTCTTTACGGATATTTACTATAAAAGTAAGTGTAAGAAAGTAGGGAAAATAAAGCAGGTACTCCGAAGCCCGTAACCCTTCTACATAGCTCATTACAATGATGTAGAGGTTCACATTCACCACAGAAATAATACGGGCAGCCTCTACTTTCTTTTTTGTATTGAAGTAGTAGGCCATCCAAAAAATATAACCAGAGGTAAAACTTATTAAAGCGCTGATATAAAGCTTCAGCGAAAAGTAAGAGGTTACAGAAAGCAAATTGATCATTGAGGCTAACAGCACAAACTGGCTGAAGCGGATCATCTTCTTTTTCTTTTCTTCACTCACCGTATCATCTATGCCCGAATAGATAATATACTGGTAAAAAGACCAGAATTCATGTAATATTTTCTCCTTCATAGAGTTATTGGATTGACGGAAAACAGATGCACCAGCATCAATTTCCTCATAAACGTAAAATGTCAAGCTCTATTCTATGAAAGAGGAACTTTCTGATCAAAAATTTAATTTCGATCCCATATTTGATAGCGCCTTCTTGTATGAGATGTACGAAAATGACTATCAATATGTTGAAGAAATTTTCAGTACAACAAGCGAGGGTTTCCAACCAGACTTTGAGGCTATAACAGCAGCCTTTACCCAACAAGATCTGGAGGCCTTAAAAAAGGCAGTACACAAAATGAAGCCGGCCATGGGTTTTGTAGGTTTACTAAGCCTTCAGCAGCAATGCCAGAATTTTGAACAAGAATGTGCTGCAAAACAAGAGTTTAAAGAAATAATTATCAATTATCATACGTTATTAGAAGGGTTAACCACAGCAAAAGAAAAAATTGCTGCAGAAATAACCCGGCTACATTCATTCAATAACCTATAATTAACCCGGTTCTATGACCTGTGTAATTGTTGAAGACCTGCAGGTGGCTGCCGACTACCTCTCCCGATGCTGCGAAAAAAGCGGGGAGTTGGAAGTTAAAGGCCATTTTACCAACGTACAGGAAGCTTTACCATACCTGAACCAGGTTACCATTGACTTATTATTTCTGGATGTGGAAATGCCTGGTGCCAGTGGCTTTGAATTGCTAGATCAATTAGCATACCACCCCAAAGTAATATTAACCACTTCTAAAACAGAATACGCGTATAACGCTTTTGAATACAAGGTAACCGACTTTCTTAAAAAGCCATTCACCTATCAACGCTTTCAGGAGGCACTTCAAAAAGTAAAAGCAGCACAACCTGAAGCCGCAGAAGGGAATACAGAAGATGATCATATTTTCATTAAAACAGATGGCAAATTGGTACGCCTTCAAAACAACGATATATTATACATAGAAAGCATGGGCGATTATGTAAAGTTTATAACGGCAGAAAAGAAATACATCACCCATAACACAATGAAGAAGCTGGAAGAAAAAATAAGTAAAGATCACTTCCTCAAAGTACACCGCTCTTATATAGTAAACATTAATAAAATAGCCGACATACGGGAAAACATGTTGTTTATTAAAGGTGTTGAAATCCCCATTAGTAAAGCACATAAAGCAGAAGTGCTTAAACGGCTGAATATTGTATAATCCTTTGTCGAAGAATTTTGTCCAAAAATCGAAGAAAGCATTCCCCAAATCGAAAAAATTATGCACCGCTGCAAATAATGCCAATATTTGTATCAGCAAGTCACAATATCCACTGAAGCCACAAAATCCACCTCCTCAGAATAACCGTAAAACCAAATCTTAATCCTATTAAAAAAGCAGACCCTTTTTAACCGTTGGTAACATTGTCCGGAAAAAAACCTTTATCCATTGAAAAAAACAACAATCCGCTTCCTTGAAGAAAAGCCCGGAAATCATTAAACCGAAAAATCAGTACCTATTGAAGATTATTTACTAAAAGCTCGTCCCAAAAGATTTTAAAATAGCTGTTCTCAACCAGAACAGCTATTTTGTTATGTAACAAAGCCGGCAGTAGTCTCTTACTGCCGGCCTGAAAAATAGCCCATTGGCTTACCTATTCTTAAACCGTCCCTGATATTAGTTCTTAGCCACATCAAACTTCCTGAAAATAGAACGCACACTGTTTTGTATTTCCTTACTGGTAATGTAGCGGCTGTTTACTTCTTCTGTTGTCCATCCCTGCCATACTGTTTTATCTGTTTTGGCATCTATCATTGTAATGGTAATAGTTCCCTCCTTCACACTCCGTTCGCTGTTTTCATAACCCATAAACTGAGAAGGGTAATAAATAGTGGCCCACCTCCGGGTAAACGGGTTATACACTAAACGGTTAAAAGGCTGACTATACACTGCATCCCGGTTTTGGCGAATTGCTTTTTCAATCATCAAATCATAATTCAATAACACATCCGGATTGTTTTTAACCAGGCGCCAGCCATCTTTTTCCAATTCCTTTGTTACAGCTTCTTTCACCTGTCTTTCAACAAGGTCAGTGTTGCTTTTATCATTCTTTGTATCCAGCCAGGCAAAGCTTTTATAGCTGGAAAAATCAGCATTTTTATCTTTCTGTATATGCGTAGCTGTGTTACAGCTGCTTAGTATAATAAAAGCAGCACTTAGTAAACCCAACCATTTCATAGTTATCTTTTTCATATTTCTCTTTTTAAAAGTTCACTAAATCTGTACCGTATATTAAACGAGATTTTTGAACCATGGCTTACTAATACTATGTGAAAGTTTACCTAACAAAATGTGAAGAACTGTTGTAACCAACCAAGTATCGCTATTCAACATCGTTGTGTCACTCACTTGTACCACATAATAAAAATGAGCATACACAAAAAAACCCGCTTTACAGCAGGTTTAAAAAAGTTCATCAAACACAATCAGGTGAGGCCAATTTCATAATGCTGTTCTGGTATTTCCACATCATCAAACCCCTTTTTAAGCAGGCGTTGTTTAAATTGCTGCTGCACTTCATACTCTCCATGTACCAAAAAAAGCTTCTTCACTTTCTTTTCATCCTGGCAACTCAGCCATTGGCATAAGTCTTCATAATCACCATGGGCACTCATACTTCTTATAGATCCTACAGTGGCATGCACTTCGTGCAACACCCCAAAAATCTTTACTTCTTTATCACCCCGCATCAGCCGGCCGCCTAATGAATTAGGTTCACAATAACCCGTCATTAAAATAGTATTACGGCTGTTTTCAATATTGTTACTAATATGATGTTTAACCCGGCCCGCATCGGCCATACCACTGGCAGAAATAATCACACAAGGTTCGTTTCTAAAATTCAGCATTTTTGATTGGTCAACCGTCTTCACATATTTCAGGCCCCTAAAACCAAATGGGTCGTCATCGCTTTCTAAAACCTTCTGTATGGTTTTATTAAAATACTTCGGGTATTTTTTTACCACTTCAGTGGCTTCCACGCTTAACGGACTGTCTACAAAATAATCCACTTCCGGCAGGCGTCGCTCCAGCTCCAGCTGATTGAGTGCATACAACAACTCCTGTGTTCTGCCCACGCTGAACGCCGGCACTATTAATTTTCCTTTTTTTTGCACGCAGGCTTTTTCAATCCATTGCAATAATAAATCGGGGGTGGTTACATTCATTTCGTGCAGGCTGTTGCCATAAGTAGATTCAATAATTATATAATCTGCCTGGTCAAACTCTTCCGGAGATTTTAAAATAACATCCCGATACCTGCCCACATCGCCACTAAAAGTTAGTCTTGTGGTTTTGCCATGTTCTTTAATACGCAGGTGTACTGCAGCACTGCCAATAATATGGCCCGCATCTGTAAACTTTACTTCCACAAACTCATCTATGGCAAACCAGTTACCATACTCTACCGCATTAAAATGACCCGCGGCAGTTTTAGCATCCTCTGCTGTGTACAATGCTTTTAAATAGGGCAACCCTTCTGCCACACGGCGTTTGTTTACATACTTAATATCATCTTCCTGTATTTCTGCAGAATCTTCTAATAAAATTGTAGCCACTTCTTTGGTGGCTGGTGTACAATAAATTTTTCCGCCAAAACCATCTTTTACCAGTTTTGGTATTAAACCGCTATGGTCTATATGTGCATGGCTTAATATCAATACATCCACTTCTTTGGGGTCAAAACCCCATTGCCGGTTTAAAGCATCGGTTTCTTTACCCATGCCCTGAAACATGCCACAGTCTAACAGATATTTGCGGTTGTTTTTTAAAGTTAATAGGTGCTTACTGCCAGTAACTGTTCTTGCGGCACCATGAAATGCTATTTTCATATAAAAGTCTTTTAAATTTTTTACGATTCTGCTTTTGCTTTAAACGACCAGCTGATTTCAAAAGCGGCTACCTTCTCACCGGCTTTGTTATAGCCCGTTGATACCGCTGTAACTGTTTGTCCTTCTTTTGTAATAATGGCTTTTTCTATTGCGTTTTTAAAAGCAGGCCCGTCTTCACAGATAAACGTGGTAACATCAGCAGCCTTTTTAAAGTAAGATGAATTTACTTTTACCACCAGCATAGATATAGCCGGTTTGCTTTTATAAATGCAGGCCATCGCCAGTGCCCCTGTACTTAATTCTGCAGCCATGCTAAGACTGGCAAAATAGGTAGACTTAAACGGGTTTTGTGTAAGCCATTTAAAAGGTACTGTTACATGGCACTCTTTTTCTGTTACCTGCTTTATTCTTATGCCAGAGAAAAATGCGGCTGGTAATTTCATAAACAGAAACATCCTGAACTTAACAGGATGTTTTAAAATTTGAATGAATTGCTGTGTCTGACTATTCATAATATTTTTTGTGTGTTGCTTTTTGCACGACAGTTGAAGAGTGCGACGCAACGATGTTTAATAGTACTACTGCTGCCGGGTACCTACTTATTTATTTCTACCACGCAGGCTACTACCTCATCATCGCTATTGCCTTCAAATGCAAATTGCATGTTACCCTTGCCTGTAGTTGCAAAACGTATATTGCGGTTCAACGCCCCACCTAATGCATTGTTTAAACGCTGGCCATAATCCTGCTGCGGGTTTTGGCTGATGCGCTGGTTTAATGCATACCAATCTAATGGCTGGCGGCTGATGACTACGGCAATAAGGTCTTTTGTGCCGATGCTATCCGGCTCCATACTTTTATCTTTTGGAAACATGCGATACCCGGTAATGCCGCAGAATGGTGAGTACTTTGTTTTAGTGGCATCTTCTTTTGATGGATAGGGAAACAGGGTGTAACTGCTGCCGTCTACCTCTTTGCCAAAAACATATACATAACACTCACGGGTATTTTTTACTTCCATTTTAAAGCGGGTACCTTGCGGCACTTTGCTGCTGGTGGCAAAAATATTGCTACCGGCTGTGCGTAGTGATATATAATCTTTACCTACTGTTTTTTTACCATCGTACACCACCTGCATTAAACCCACTTCTACATTTAACGGAGCATTAGCGGCTGCGCCTTGTTTGGGCAAAGGGTCTATGCCATAGGCTTCGCGTACATAATTTTTAAAATCGCCATAGCGTACATATGCCACACCATCTACCCCCCACTCTGGCCCCCAGCTATTCATTATTTGAAAAGAGCCGCCATACTTTCTATCATCGTACCCAATAACGCACATGGCATGGCCACCCATACCCATCTGGCTTTCGTCTCCTGCTGCGGGTATCCAAACCTCCTGCCCCATCATGGATTGCATAAAACTTTGGCCCACCATCATACCAATTACAACCGGGGCATCTTTTGCCAGGTGTTCTTTAATGGCACGTATGTTTATTTGTTCGGTGCCTTCATTGGCCGTTAAACGGTTAAAGCCGTGTATGCGGTGTTGCGACGCGTCTTCTATCAATTGTCGGTCGGGCTGGCGCTGGCAATCCTGATCGGTATAAGGAAACTTATCCATTACCACAGAGCCGCGTTTAGACATGTATTCCATAGCTCTTATGATATAAGAACCCTGACAACCATCTAACCCAATTTGGTTATACAAAAACGCCGGACTAAAGGCGGTTTGATTGGGATTTTCTCCGCTGCTGGCGGCCTGTGCAATGGTATGCGCTGCATAAGCACTGCTCCATGCCACACAACTGCCTTGCTGCCCCTGGTTTTGACGGGCCGGTGCAAAGCGTAGCAGCGATACCGATTCTGGCAATGGATTTTTTGTATTATCATCTGTCAGCGGCTCATACACTTCTGCTTTGGCAAACTGCTGCGGATCTAACATGCCTCCGGTTGCTAAACCTGCCAATTGAGAAAGGTTACAACCACCGCCCCTGAATACAAAGAAGTATAAAAGTGCCCCAATAATTAAAATAAAAATACCCCCCTTACCCCTGAACAAACCTAATAAAAGTGGTAATAATTGAAACAATCCACCACCACCTCCACCACCCGGGCCTACGGGAAAACGACCACCGCCGCCGCCACCGCCGCGGTCATCAAATTGTTCTTGTTGATCTTGCTGATCATCGGTCATTCTTACTGGCATAACAAAAAAATTTTAGTTGGATAAAGCACTACCAAGTTAAGTAAAATGAGTGTATAAGATTTCAGGCGGTTGGGTAATTCATTAAAAGTTTATCCACCACCTGTAAAGCAATAGTAAGTTTTGTACAAAGCGTAAATGGTTGCATGCGTAAAAAGGCAATTAAAAAAATAGCCGCTTAAAAGCGGCTATCCTCATTTATTTAAACAGGCCATCTACCCTTCTGCAAAATACTTATGAAAGTAAGGTATGGTTTCAATGCCTTTGTAATAGTTTGCCAGATCAAATTTTTCGTTGGGGCTATGCAGGTTATCGCTATCCAAGCCAAAGCCCATAAAAATTATTTTAAGTCTCAGTTCTTTTTCAAATAAAGAACAGATAGGAATACTGCCACCACCCCGCACGGGTATGGGTTGCTTACCAAAAGTAGTTTCAATAGCTTTTGCTGCAGCCTTGTAGCCTTTGCTGTCAATTGGCGTCATATAAGGCTCACCGCCATGGTGCAGTGCTGCTTTTATCTGCACATAAGGCGGTGCAATTTTTTTAAGGTGGTTAATCAGTAAATCTGTTATGGTATTGCTATCCTGGTTGGGCACCAGCCTGCAACTGATTTTTGCAAATGCTTTTGAGGGTAACACGGTTTTTGCACCTTCTCCCGTATAACCACCCCAAATACCGTTTAACTCTAATGTAGGACGGATACCCGTACGTTCGTTGGTGGTATAACCATTCTCACCCCACAGTTCCGCTACACCCAAATCTTTTTTAAACTCAGTTTCGCTGAACGGCGCTGCGGCCATTAAAGTTCTTTCTTCTGGTGTGGCGTTTACAACCGCATCATAAAAACCGGGTATGGTAATATGGTTGTTTTCATCGTGCAGACTTGCTATCATTTTGGCTAAAATAGTAATAGGGTTGGCTACTGCACCACCGTACACCCCACTGTGTAAATCCCGGTTAGGGCCGGTTACTTCCACTTCAATATAACTTAAACCACGCACCCCCACATCCATTGACGGGGCATCTAAACTAATCATTGCCGTATCGCTGATTAATACCACATCCGCTTTTAGCAAGTCTTTATTATTTTTTACAAATGTGGCCAAATTGGGGCTGCCTATTTCTTCTTCTCCTTCAATTAAAAATTTAATATTGGTGTTAAGGCCACCGGTGGCATTCATAATTTCTAATGCTTTTACATGCATGTAAAACTGCCCCTTATCATCGCAACTGCCACGGGCAAAAATTTTACCGTCTTTAATTACGGGTTCAAACGGGCCGCTATGCCATAATTCTAATGGGTCTGCAGGTTGCACATCGTAATGGCCGTATACCAAAACAGTGGGCTTGTCAGCATCCACTATTTTCTCTCCATAAACAATTGGGTGCCCCTCTGTTGAATAAATAGTAACCGTATCGGCACCTGCTTGCAGTAAAGATGCTTTCACCGCATCGGCACAGCGTTGCATATCTTCTTTATGCTCGCTGCGGGCACTAATACTGGGTATGCGTAATAAATCCAGCAGCTCATTTAAAAAGCGATCTTTATTTTTTTCCTGGTAGTCTTTCCAAGCCTGCATAACAATAGTTTTATTGCCGCGAATATAGTTAGGTTTTTATAATTGTGTAACCAGCATTGGTACTTTGGGCAACTGTGGTTGCGTCGCACCATTCAACAGCATCGCTTTGGGCACCGGTAACCGTTTCGTTTTTCACACAAGGCTACGTTGTTCAATTACCCGCTTCTTGTGTCAGTTGGTGCTTTGCATCTGAAATGATGTTTTCATAGGTCCACGTAATTTTTTTCTCAAATGCCTGTTTGCGCACTGCACAATCTTTTTTGGTACAAATAGCGCAACTAAAATCCAGGCAGCCATCAGAATGCACAAACAATTCCAGGGCATCGCCAAACTCTGTGCGTATAATAGAACTCAACTGATCTATTTCTTTATGCGCTTCGTGTACGTTTAAATACCAGGGTACTGTTAAATGACAGTCCACATGTAATTGCCCGCCATATTTAATAACCCGCAGGTTGTGCAGGTCTACCCAGTTTTCATTTCTGTGTGCATTTAAAAGCTCCACCAGTTTTTCAATCAGCTCTTGATCGGCTTCATCCATAATGCCGGCCAATGATGTACGCAGTATTTTATAACCCGTATAAATTATAAAGAAGGCAAACAAAATTGCCACAGCGCTATCAATCCAATTGAGTTGTGTAAAATAAATAAGGGCCAGGCCGGCTATTAACCCTAACGTAGAATAGGTATCGCTTTGCAAATGTTTACCACTGGCAATAAGTGCCAATGAATTATTTTTTTGCCCTTTTTTTATACTAAAGTAACCTACGGCATAATTGATAATGGCTGTTATGGCAACCAGTATTATACCATAATCTAATTGTTGCAGGGGGTGCGGGTTTATAAAATTAATGATGGCTTCATAAATAATAATACCGCCAGCCATTAAAATGAGTGTGCCTTCTACGGCTGCTGAAACAAACTCTGCTTTTCCATGTCCGTAAGGATGGTCGGCATCGCGGGGCTTGGCAGCCACATATAAACTGTATAAACCAATAAACCCGGCTATTACATTAGCGGTGCTTTCTAATGCATCGGTTAATATGGCCACCGATTTTGTGAGTAAGAAAGCCGCTATTTTAATAATAAACAGCAGTACCGCAACGGTAACCACCAGCTTTTGTATCTTAAAATTTTCCTGTGAAGTTTGCAAGACAAGCTATTTAGTATATATAATAAGCCTGATAAAAAACACTGTACAGGTCTGACTAAACTTAAGTACCGCTGCAACACAACTATTTTTGCAGCCCTTTGTTTTACCGTTGAATGGTGCGACGCAAGGATGCTGCCATTGTTGCTGCTGCTGGTTACAAAAAAAATCTATTGTGTAACCACCGTACTGCCTAACCATGCCATCATACCCATGCCGGTTTCAATAGCACTTTCATCAATGTTAAATGTGGGCGTATGCACACCGCTGGTAATGCCCATGGCCTCATTGCGTACGCCCAGGCGGTAAAAACAACCGGGTATTACCTGCGAGTAATAACCAAAATCTTCGGCCCCCATTCTCAGCTCTGTGGTTTCTACATTAGCCGCACCCATGTATTTCTCTGCAAGGGTTCTTGCTTTATCGTTCAGTGCTTCGTTATTAAACACCGTAGGGTAACCCACATCAATATGCATTTCTAATTCGGCCCCCATTCCTTCCACCACGCTTTTTGCAATGGTGCGTATTAATTCATGTGCTTTAAACCGCCATTCTTCATCCATGGCACGGAAAGTACCCATCAGTTTTACTTCGTGCGGAATAACATTGGTGGTATGCCCGCCCTGAAATGATGTAATGGATAACACGGAGTGCTGCAACGGATCTCTGTTACGGCTGATAACCTGTTGCAGGGCAATTATTAGATGAGAGGCAATTAAAATTGTGTCGGCTGTTAAATGCGGGCCTGCGGCATGGCCTCCTTTGCTGCGTATGGTAAAATACAATTCATCGGCACTGGCCATTACCTTACCTCCCCTGAAACTTAATTTACCAATTGGCAGGCCGGGGTGCACGTGCAAACCAAAAATGCATTGTGGTTTGGGATTTTCTAACACACCTTCTTTAATCATTATACTGGCGCCGCCGGGGTTGCGCTCTTCGCCAGGTTGAAAAATTAATTTAACTGTGCCTTCCCACGCATTCTTTAATTCGTTTAAAATTTTAGCGGCCCCCAGTAAAACGGTGGTGTGCACATCGTGCCCGCAGGCATGCATAATGCCTTTGTTTTTGGATGCGTAGGCAATTTTATTTTCCTCTTCAATGGGCAGGGCATCAATATCTGCCCGCAGGGCAACTACTCTTTTATCAGGGTTTTTTCCCTGTATTAAACCCACCACACCGGTGGTGGCCATGGTTTCAAAAGAAATACCCATGGCAGTTAATTGCTGCTGTATATACTGGCAGGTTTCAAACTCTTTATAACTCAGTTCAGGATTTGCATGCAGGTGGTGCCTTACCGTAATAAATTCAGGAGCATATATACGGGCCAGCTCTTTAATTTGTTGTTGCAGCATGTTGGCGTGCTTATTATAAAAATTGAATGTGGCAAAGATAACTACAATAGCACAACCAAAAACGGAAAGCCGTTTACTTATCTCCTTCGGCTTTTTCAGGTTTTACTTCAATCATATCTCTTACAATATTTACGCCGCGTGGAAATTCTTTTGAAAGCATTTTAAGGTATTCTTCTGCTTCTTTACGTTCTTTAAAATTACCCACTTTTAACCGGAAGTAGGGAGCCTGGTATAAGAGGTATGCTTTTAACTCGGGGTATAGCTGGTACACTTTTGTTTTGGCATTAATGGCAGCAGTGCGGTCGCTGGTATTTATTACCTGTATGCGGTAACCTGGTGCACTGCGGCGGGCATCGCGGGTGGTTTCTTCATTTATCTGTGCCTGCTTCTTTACCAGCATATCCAACCGGGCATCTTTATGTACCAAAACAGTAGCTGTATCGGCTTGCGCCTGCAGGCAACACCCTATCAATAAACCAGCAGCCAATATCAGCAAATATTTCATGTGTGTCATAGTTATTTCAACTGGCAAAATTATTGCCAAAACTAATAGTTATCATTGTTAAAATCCGGATCGCCTTTTACAATACCCACACTGGCACTGCAACCCAACCTGGTGGCTCCGGCGGCTACCAGTTCTCTGGCAAATTCATAGGTTCTTATACCGCCAGATGCTTTAATCTGTACACCAGACGGTAAATGCTGCCGCATCAGTTGCACCGCCGCCACACTGGCTCCTTTTTCTGCATAGCCAGTGCTGGTCTTCATAAAATCTATACCCAATGGGCCTAAGAGGTTGCAGCAATTAATAATTTCTTCATCAGTTAAAATGCCACTTTCTATAATTACTTTTAAAGCAGCCTGTTTTTTATGCGCCACTTCTTTCAGATGGTGCACTTCATGGCTAATAAAGCTCCAATCGCCCATACGCAGGGCAATTAAATTAATCACCATATCTATTTCATTAGCGCCATCTACCAGCGCCATAATAGTTTCTGCCATCTTAGCTTCTGTAGCTGCGTACCCAAACGGAAACCCCACCACAGTAGCCACTTTAACCGTTGTGGGTTTTAATAATGCAGCCGCCCGTTTAACAAACGGAGGCGGCACACACACAGCAGCAAAACCATAAGTAACCGCCTCGGTACATAGTTGCTCCACCTCCGCCAAAGTGGTGGTGGGTTTAAGTATGGTATGGTCTATATAAGCCCCAATATTCATAGCCCCATTATTTTTAGGTTACCAGCGCTGGTAACTCCGGTTAAACATCGTTGCGTCGCACACTTCAACTTCTAAACCACTGGTAAGCAGGTATCTTTTAAAAAAAATATCAGCAACGAAAATATTACTATTAAATACAACTTATATGATTATTTTTGTACATCCACACACCAATCAATTCCATGAAATTTCCTGCCCCTTTAAAGCTTGCTTAGCTTTTAAAAAATCACAAAACAACTGTTTTCATGGAGAAAAAATTTACACTCTTCTTCTTACTGTTATTTACGGTGGTAGTTGCTGCGGCACAACAATTAGATGCCAAACATTGTCCGAAACACGATATGAACCTGAGCCCCGCTCATAACCTGGTCATACATCCCAAACACAACCCGGTAATTAACCCCAAGTTTAACTGGAGCATTAACCCGGTAAAAAACAAAACTATTAATCCGGAGAATGTATCTGCTATCAGTCCGCAAGGCAATAGCAACATCAATCCGTTAGTGAATAATGAGCTCAACCCCATGTTCACCATCAACCTGTCGCCCCGCCATTACAGCTGGAAGGGGATGTATACATTTAACGCCGAAGATGAGCATACCGGCTACATAACTGTTTACAGCCAGGACCTGTTACTGGAGTTTGACAAAGAAGCCAACTGGGCCTTCTTCTACATTAAAACCGGCAAAGGCACTTTCAACCGTTTTAATATGGATGGTAAATGGACCGGCGAATACATCTGTGCAGATGGTATGGTGGGTTATAACCTGTTTGACAAAGAAGGAAATTTTACAGGCACGCATATTAAATAAACTACTAACCCCTGATGCGCTTTAAAGCTTTTTCAGCAATCAGTGGTATATCTTGCTGTTGCATACATTTAAAATGCCCTTTGGGGCATTTTTTTGTGCCATAGTTACTGCAGGGCTGGCAACTTAAATGAGGTACTATAATATTTTCATACCAATGGGTTGCTGTTTCTTTGCTGCCATAGTAAGGTTCTACAGCCAGCTTGGGAGAAGTAGCCCCCCAAATAGCCAGCACCGGTTTTTTATATGCACAGGCTATATATTGCAAACCCGTATCGTGAGAAATAACCAGTTTTGAACGGCGCACCAGATCGGCACTTTCGTTTAAACTAAACTTACCGCAGGCATTGTAAATTTTAACCGGGTCGGTTGCGGCAATGGCATCTCCAATTTCTTTTTCTTCTTTTCCTCCTAATAAAATAATGGGATGATCTATAAGAGCACAAAGTTGTTGCAGCTTTTCCTGTGGCAGGCGCTTGGTAAAATATGAAGCACCAATTACCAATGCAATATAACCAGCCTGGTGAGCGGTGGGTATATCATTGTCTTTAATAAAAGCACCGGGCGGTATAAAGTAATCCAGGCCCAAGCCATCATCTTTAACGCCAAAGGCCGCAACTGTATCCAGGCTTCTTTGTGTTATATGCCGGGCGGGCATGCGGTTAATACCAAAACGGGTTAATAAAAATTTTTCAACCGATAGTTTATTAATGGTAAAAGATTGTTTTTTTAAGGCCCGCTTTACACGGTTAGAGCGGATATTATTATGCAGGTCTATTACATAATCATAATCCTCCAGCTTAAGCTGGTTAATTACCGCATTTAAATCTTTATCAAAATAAAAGAAGCGGTCAATATAAGGGTTAGCTTCTGTAACCGCTTTAAAAGATTGCTTGGTTAATAAATGAACTTCGGCTGTTTGCGCCTGTGTTTTTAAACAGCGGAATACCGGTGAAGCCAGCACAATATCTCCAATAGAGGAAAAGCGAATGATCAGAAATTTCATAGCCCGTTCCGGTTTAATGAACCCATCATTTATTCTTCAATATAATTAAGGTCTTTGTGAAAGGTTTCTCTGGTAAAGAAAGCAGCAATCATAGTTATAATCATAATAATTATTGCCGCATAAATTCCTCCCTTTACAAAACCCACCCCTTCTAAAGAACGTAGGTATTTAAACAGGGGTAATATGAAAATAGCCAACATACCTCTAACCATATTAGGAATGGTTGTAGCGGCTGTTGCTCTTAGGTTAGTACCAAACTGTTCTGCCCCCATGGTAACAAAAATTGCCCAAAAGCCAGTACCAAAGCCAAGGCCTGCACAAATCCAATACATTGCATTAGCCGACCCATTGTATAAAGATGTAAAAAATAACACCATAAATAATATGGTAATACCATAAAACAAATACAAAGCTTTTTTACGGCTTTTAAACCACTGACTTACCAATCCAATTATAATATCTCCCAAGGAAATAGCAGCATAAGCAAACATAATGGCCTTACCTGGATCAATAGGTTCTTTGATATTAAACTGCTTTCCAAACTCATTTGAAAAAGTAACCAATACCCCTATTACAAACCATGTTGGCAATCCAATTAATATACCGCATAAATATCTTTTAAAGCGATCTGCGTTAGTAAACAACATAAAGAAATTGCCACGTTGTATTTTCATTTGCTTAACCTGATGAAACATACCTGATTCAAAAACAGAAATGCGTAAAACAAGCAATAGCAATCCTAACCCTCCGCCAATGAAATAACAAGTGCGCCAATGAAAGTTCTGTTTCATTACGAAAGCCACAACAGCACCTGTTAAACCAATTCCAGCCACCAAAGAAGTGGCAACACCCCTTTTGCTTTTAGGTGTAAGTTCTGACACTAATGTTATACCCGCCCCTAATTCGCCTGCAAGACCTAACCCTGCTATAAATCTTATTAGTTTATACTGATCTACAGTTTGTACAAATCCATTAGCGATGTTTGCAAGAGAGTACAAAATAATTGAGCCAAACAAAACGCTCAACCTGCCCCTTTTATCTCCAATGACTCCTGCTACAATCCCCCCTAACAATAGCCCCCACATCTGCCATTGTAAAATAGACTCTCCGTCTGTAAGTATTTGTGCTTCACTTAAACCCAAAGTACGTAAACTTGGAATTCTAATGATGCCAAACAACAACAAATCATAGATATCAACAAAATAGCCTAATGCAGCTACAACAACCGCAATGTTAAATATGGATGGCTGTGCCTGTTTATTCATATAGCAAAAGGTAAAATTTTAAGAGGCTTTTTTCTGCTTTTCCTCGCGGCGGTTTTTAAGCAGTTTAAATATTATAGGCAAGGTAGATACCAGTACAATACCCAGCACTATTATTTCCAGGTGCTTGGTTAAATCAAAATTAAACTGGCTCATAAATAATTTTTGCAGGTAATGCCCGGCTGCAATCATAGAAAAACTCCAGGCCACACACCCAATAACATTGTAAAAGGTAAAGCGCTTATAATCCATTTGCACTATGCCGGCTACTATGGGGGCAAAGGTTCTTACAAAAGGTACAAAGCGGGCCACTACAATAGTAAAGCCTCCGTTCTTCTCATAAAAATCGCGGGCCTGCTGCAAGTATTTTTGCTTAAACAAAAAAGTATCCTTGCGGTTATACAGGGCCGGACCACTTTTGCGGCCAAACCAATACCCCACATAATTACCAATAATACCGGCCAGTGTTACCAGCAGCACCACAATCATCATATTTAAAAAATCGCTGCCGGTATCAAATTTCAAACCCTGCTTAATCATATCGTTACTATAAATGCCGGTAACAAACAGCAGCGAGTCTCCGGGCAAAAAGAAACCGGCAAACAAACCCGTTTCTGCAAACACTACAAACAATACAAACCAAAGCCCGCCATTTTGAATATACCATTGCGGTTGTAACAAATCCGTAAAATGAAAATCCAACAGAATAAGATCTAACATATTTTATTATTTATTTTTTATAGTGGGTGCCAGCATTGGTTTTTCATGGCGTCATCGTTGCGTCGCACACATCAACCTTAGGATTTATGATTTGAGATTTGAAATTTAGAATCAGAAAATTAAAATATCAAATTCTGAAGTGTGCGACGCAACGATGCTTAATAGCATTACCACGGCTGGCTACATACTTATACTTCTTGGGCAACTGGCTCGCTACCGTTTTGCAACTCTCCCTCCCACTTGCTTACCACACTGGTAGCAAGGGCATTGCCCAGCACATTGGTCATACTTCTGAACATATCGCAAAAATGATCTATCGGCAATATTAACGCCACACCGGCCTCGGGTATTTTAAACATGGCGCAAGTGGCCAGCACCACCACCAGCGAGGCACGGGGCACACCGGCAATACCTTTGCTGGTTAGCATTAATACCAATAGCATGGTTAGCTGCGTACCCAAATCTAAATGCACGCCATAGGCTTGCGCAATGGCCAGACTGGCAAAGGTCATATACATCATGCTGCCATCTAAATTAAAGCTATAACCCAGCGGTAGTATAAACGAAACAATGCGGTCTTTGCAACCAAAACGTTCTAATTCTTCTTTCAGTTTAGGAAACACGGCTTCGCTGCTGGTGGTGCTAAAGGCAATGAGTAAGGGATTGCCAATGCGGCGCAACAGTTCTGGCGTGCGGCTTCTTAATATTAAATAACCCACAGCAATAAGTACCAGCCAAAGCACGGCAATGCCCAACAGGAAGTAGGCAAAATAAACCAGGTAAAATTTAAAGATGCCCAGCCCCTTGGTGGCTACCACGGCAGCAATGGCACCAAACACCCCCAGTGGTGCAAAGTTCATTACATAGTTTACCATTTTAAGAATGATGTGCGAGGCCACATCCAATGCTTTAACCACGGGCTTTGAATAATCGCCCATGGCGGCAGCGGCCACACCAAAGAGAATAGAGAAAATTACAATCTGTAAAATTTCGTTGGTGGCCATAGCTTCTATTAAGCTGCGGGGTATAACATGCTCTACAAATTTTTCTAATGAGAACTCGGTGGTTTTGCCCTGCAGATCTTTAAGACCCGCCATATCTGCCTGCGAAAGATCGATGGTTTTACCAGGCTCAAAAGTATTTACCAGCAACATGCCTATTAATAAAGAAACCAGCGATGCGGTAATGAACCAGAGAATGGCTTTACCCCCTACGCGGCCAACGGCTTTTAAGTCGCCCAGTTTGGCAATGCCCACCACCAGAGTGCTAAACACCAGCGGAGCAATTATCATTTGCACCAGGCGTATGAATATTTTGCTGAGGAGTTTTATGTTGGTAGAAAAACTCGCAATAAATTCAGAGGAAGCATTGATATGTACAATGTAGCCCACTCCAATACCCAGGACCATTGCCAGCAAAATATACAGGGTTAACTTATTCTTTTTCATTGAGAGTGATTATATAATAAGGTTGCAATATAAGTATTAAAGGCAAACGGTGCCACAGGGTTGTTGAGGCAAAATGGTCAGGTGGCGCCGCCGGTCAAATCTTTTAGTTTGCTGGTATTACAAAATCCTTATCTTTCCAACTCGTATTATTTTTTCACTATTTATTTGTTAACCAACAACTACTTTATGAGTTTGTTCCGTAAAAAATCTTTGAACGTTTTACTGTCACAAGCGGCTGATTCAGAAAAGGGGCTTAAAAGAACCCTGGGTGCCACCAACCTGGTTGCACTGGGTATTGGTGCCATTATTGGTGCCGGCTTATTTGTAAGAACTGCTGCTGCTGCCGGCCAGGCCGCCGGACCTGGTGTTACATTATCTTTTATTGTAGCGGCGGTAGGTTGTGCTTTTGCTGGTTTGTGTTATGCTGAGTTTGCTGCCATGATACCCATTGCGGGTAGTGCATACGCATACTCTTATGTTACCATGGGTGAATTGATAGCGTGGATTATTGGCTGGGCCTTAATTATGGAATACGCATTAGGTGCGGCAACCGTTTCTATTGCATGGAGTGAGTATTTGAATAAACTCTTTGATGGGCGAATACCATACGAGTGGTGCCACTCTCCCTTTGAAAGTTTTACAGACAGTGCAGGTGTTACTCACTCAGGTATTCTTAATGCCCCCGCGTTAGTTATTTTATTATTGTTAACCCTTTTACTAATAAAAGGAACACAGGAAAGTGCTTTTGTAAATGCTATCATTGTATTTGTTAAAGTGGCTATCGTTCTTTTATTTATAGCATTGGGCTGGCAGTTTATTAAACCAGAAAATCATACTCCTTATTTAATACCAGAAGGTACACCTGCCGTGGTAGATCAGGCCGGTAAAGTAATTGCAGATTACAGCGGCTGGAATAAACATGGCTGGGGCGGTGTGTTAGGCGGGGCTGCTATTGTATTCTTTGCCTTCATTGGTTTTGATGCAGTATCAACCGCCGCACAAGAAGCCAAGAATCCTAAAAGAGATATGCCCATTGGTATCTTAGGTTCTTTAGTAGTATGTACTATTCTTTATATTTTATTTGGCCACGTATTAACCGGCGTTGCTAACTGGCAGGATTTTGTTGATCCGGAAAAAGGCCGCGAAGCTTCTGTGGCTTACGCCATTTCTACTTATATGACGGGCTATGGCTGGTTATCTACCGCTGTTACCGTGGCTATATTAGCGGGTTTTTCTTCTGTTATATTAGTAATGTTAATGGGACAAAGCCGCATCTTCTATACCATGAGTAATGATGGTTTAATACCTAAAGTTTTTGGAGACCTGCATCCTAAGTTTAAAACACCCTACAAATCAAACTGGATTTTATTTGCTTTTGTAGGTGCATTTGCTGCATTTGTGCCCGGCCACCTGGCAGGAGACCTTACTTCTTTTGGAACCTTGTTTGCATTTGTGCTGGTAAGTGCCGGTGTTTGGATTATGCGTAAAAAAGAACCCAATACAGAGCGTCCTTTTAAAACACCCCTAGTACCTGTAGTATCTACCTTGGGTGTAATTATTTGTACGGCTATGATTGTTGGTTTAGATACACAAACCCTTACCGTTGCTTTTGCATGGATGGCAATTGGCTTAGTGGTTTATTTCTTGTATGGTAAAAACAACAGTAAGCTAAAATCTTAATGCTTGTCAACAATACTCAAAAAACCGCCTTTTAAAAGGGCGGTTTTTTGTTTACTGCCATCTCCTTAAATTTGCCACCCGGTATCAGGTAGCTGCCAATTTCACAACTGATGAAGTGATTGCGACGCAACGATGCTGCTATGAAATACTAAAGCCGGTATTTAAAACAACTAATAATAACAGATTCATGGGACGGATTTTTGAAGTACGTAAAGCCTCGATGTTTGCCCGCTGGGATAAAATGGCCAAAAACTTTACCCGCATTGGTAAAGAAATTGTAATTGCTGTAAAAGCGGGTGGCCCCGACCCCGGTACCAATGCCGCCCTGCGCCGCTGTTTTCAAAATGCCCGCAGCGTGGGCATGCCTAAAGACCGTGTGGAAGCGGCTATTAAAAGAGCCCAGGGTAAAGAACTGATTAACTACGATGAAATTTTATACGAAGGCTATGCACCGCATGGCGTAGCCCTGCTGGTTGAAACCGCTACCGATAACCATGTGCGTACTGTGGCCAACGTTAAAAGTCATTTCAACAAAGGCGGTGGTGCCTTGGGTAACAGCGGCAGCGTGGCCTTTCAGTTTAAAAAAATGGGGGTGTTTAAATTAAACCCTGCCGGCTTAAGTGCAGAAGATTTAGAGCTGGAACTGATTGATGCAGGATTGGAAGAAATGGGCGAAGGCAGTGGCGAAAATGGCGATACTGTTTTGGTATTACGTTGTGCCTTTGCAGATTTTGGCAACCTGCAAAAAGGATTGGAAGAAAGAAATATAACCCCTATCAGCGCAGAGCTGGAATGGATACCCACCACTACCGTACCGGTAAACGATGCACAGGCAGAAGACATCAGTAAACTGATTGAACGTTTAGAGCAGGACGATGATGTACAGAAAGTGTTTCATAACATGGGTTAATAAACCCTTTAACTAATAAAATAAAAGGCGGGCTAAAACCCCGCCTTTTTGTTTCTTTGCAACATGCCCGCTATTACCATTCCTTACCAGCAATTAGCTGCGTTTACTAAAAATATTTTTTTGCAAATTGGCTGTTCGCAGGAACATGCCACTACAGCCACACAAACTTTATTAAGCGCCGATCTTCGGGGTATCGACTCTCATGGCGTAGCCCGCCTGAGTGGTTATGTGCGTCTGTGGGAAGCTAAAAGAGCAAATGCCACTCCCCATATTAAAGTAGTGCACGAAACACCTTCCACCGCCGTGGTGGATGGAGACAGTGGCCTTGGCCTGGTGGTGGCGCCTTTTGCCATGAAAATAGCTATAGAAAAAGCAGCCAATGTGGGCACCGGCTGGGTAAGCGTTTGCAACAGCAATCATTTTGGTATTGCCGGTTACCATGCCATGATGGCTTTAGAAAAAGATATGATTGGTATCGCCATGACCAATGCCAGTGCCCTGGTAGCTCCCACTTTTTCAACAGAGCGCATGCTGGGCACCAACCCTATTTGTGTGGCCATACCGGCCGGCAAGCAACCCCCTTTTGTGGCCGACCTTGCCACCACCACAGCGGCCAATGGCAAGCTGGAAATTTTACAACGAAAAAGTTTAGAAGCCCCGCAGGGCTGGATACAGGATAAAGACGGCAACCCATCCACCAACCCGCATGAGTTAAAAGGCGGCGGTGCGTTGTTGCCCTTGGGTGGAGACCGTGAACATGGCAGCCACAAAGGCTATGCACTGGGTGCCGTGGTAGATATTTTTTCAGCAGTATTAAGCGGCGCTAATTACGGGCCATGGGTGCCTCCCTTTCCTGCTTATGTGCCCATGCCACAAAATATGCCGGGCAAAGGCATTGGTCATTTTTTAGGCGCCATGCGTATAGATGCGTTCAGAAAAGCTGACGACTTTAAACAACATATGGACCAGTGGATAGAACGTTTCAGAACCGCAACGCCCATTGCCGGACAAGAAAAAGTATTAATACCCGGCGACCCCGAACGGGAAGCCGAAGCAGCACGCCTGCAAAATGGTATCCCCTTACTGAATGCCGTGGTGCAAGACCTTACTGATTTAGGAGAACGTTTTAATGTGCCATTTTTATAGTGGGGTAACCAGCCATTGTTTTTCATAGCAGCGCCCTTGCGTCGCACACTTCAGCAGTTGTGCTGCAATAAGCGGTTAGCAATTAGGCTTTATATAAATTACTTTCATCGCTTTTGCTATTAAAAAATGATAAATAGATTTATACTTGTTTTTCTAACTATTCTTTTAACAACCTGTTTAAAAGCGCAATACTCCATAAGTATTGAATATGGTAGGGCTTGGTATTTATTTAAAATACAAGACCCAGCTAACGGGCTTTCAAAAGGCAGATACAATTATTACCCATTCGCAGGTCTTACAGTACAGAAAACCCGCAAGAAAAATTGGGATTATGATTTTGGACTTTATTTTACGCCCTATTACCACCAGTTTAATACCAGTCAATATGCTTCTACCACTCCAGAGACCTATGCTTCTTTACAGGGTGGCTTTGCTTTTTGCTATGCCCCCAAAAACAAGCCTCGTAAATTTAAGGTCTTCCCTTATGCGGGCCTTAATGTAGGGTATGTTTTCAGAAATGATTTAGAATATAGCCGCGTATTTTTGGATATTACTACCGGCTCTCTTACACCTATAATTGAAGGTACAGTTAATTATACCCGAATTATGGCTGGTGTTAAAACGGGGGTAAAATTGCAATACCAACTATCTAAGCGCATTGCAATAACAGCAAATGCAGAATATTTAAAAGGGCTGTTTCGTATTTATAAATACGATTTTTTATATAATAATGGCAGCGGCACTAATGATACAAAAGGCCAACTAACAGCATCCGGAGATTTACTAAACCTGAGAGGTGGATTAAAAATAAAATTAGGCAACTAATTAAGTAACGGAATAATTAAAGTGATGAGTTACCCCAAAGGGTGGCTCACATCTTTACTTGTGAACGAAAGTTAACTCAGTATATAAAATCTTGAATGTTTTAAATCGACAT
>JANRMC010000120.1:0-5644 GCA_033761915.1 Flavihumibacter sp. | reverse complement strand
TGGCCGTGAACGCAGCCGCGATGCCCACTCCATTGTAAAAGAGTGTACCGATTTATTTGAGCAGGGCTTTAGAGAAGTAACCTTGCTGGGGCAAAATGTTGACAGCTATTATTGGATGGATGAGCAAAATGATGTGGTGGTAACATTTGCCAACCTGTTAGAAAAAGTGGCGCAGGTATCTCCGTTGCTGAGAGTACGGTTCAGCACCTCTCACCCAAAAGATATTACAGACGAAGTATTGTTTACCATTGCCAAATACGAAAACATTTGCAATTATATACACTTGCCGGTGCAAAGCGGCAACAGTCGTATTTTACAACTGATGAACCGCACCTACACCCGTGAATGGTATATGGCCAAAATAGACCGCATCCGGGAAATACTGCCCGATTGCGGCATCAGCAGCGATATGATTACCGGCTTTTGTACAGAAACGGAAGAAGAACACCAGGACACTTTAAGCCTGATGCGCTACAGCCAGTACGATTTAAGCTATATGTTTTATTACAGTGAAAGACCGGGCACTTTAGCTGCCCGCCGTTTTGCAGATGATGTGCCTTTGGACGTGAAAAAACGCCGCCTGCAGGAAATTGTAGACTTACAAAACCAGCTGTCTAAAGAAAGTAATTTAAAAGACCTTGGCAAAACATATAAAGTATTGATTGAAGGCGACAGCAAAAAAAGCAGTGCCGATTGGATGGGGCGCAACAGCCGCAATAAAGTAATTGTGTTTCCGAAAGAAAACCGCAATTATAAAAAAGGAGATTATGCCATGGTTACGGTTACAGATTGCACCAAGGCTACTTTAATGGGTCAATTAGCAGCAGAATAAACAGCGATTAACAACATGGAATTACAAAGTATAAAAAACAGGTTTGGTATTATAGGCAACTCCCCCTCGTTAAACTATGCGTTAAACGTGGCAATACAGGTTGCTAATACAGACCTGAGTGTTTTAATAAATGGCGAGAGTGGAGTGGGTAAAGAAGTATTCTCTCAAATTATACACGCTTTATCGGCACGCAAACACAACCCGTTTATTGCCGTAAACTGTGGTGCCATACCAGAAGGCACTATCGACTCTGAATTGTTTGGCCATGAAAAAGGAAGTTTTACCGGTGCCGTAGACAGTCGCAAAGGTTATTTTGAAACTGTAAACGGAGGTACTATTTTCTTAGATGAAATTGGCGAAATGCCATTGGGTACACAGGCCCGCTTATTACGTGTTTTAGAAAGTGGCGAATTTATACGGGTGGGCAGCAGTAAAGTGCAAAAAACAGATGTGCGGGTGATTGCCGCTACCAATAAAGACTTATTGGAGTACACACACAAAGGCCGTTTCAGAGAAGATTTATATTACCGTTTAAATACCGTACCCATCAGAGTGCCGGCGTTGAGAGATCGTAAAGAAGACATCATCTTTTTATTTAGAAAATTTGTGGTTGATTTTGCCGAACGCTATAAAGCCGCCCCTATACAGTTGGATGATGAAGCCAAAAATTGGTTAATAAATTATCCATGGCCCGGAAATGTGCGTGAATTGAAGAATATTGCAGAGCAGCTTTCTGTGCTTAGTCAGGATAAAATGATTACCGCAGCGGCGTTGAAACGTTTTTTGCCAGAACAGTCTAATAACCGCTTACCGGTTTTAGCAAGTGGTACGGGTAATGTAAGCCATGCTGAGTTTGCCAACGAACGGGAAATTTTATACAAGCTCTTTTTTGATATGAAGAAGGATGTAACAGAACTGAAGAAGATGTTTGTAGAAATTTTACAAAACCCTGCCAACGCTGGTGCTGCAAGAATGGCCTCTGAAGTTTTGATGAGAGACTACAATGGCGCCACCGATGTTGGCACGGCTTCGCTGCAACCCACATTGGTGCAACCGGCCGTAATGAATGCGCCCAATGGTAACCAGCCGGTTATTTTAGACCATAATGATATACACCACCACGAAGAAGTGGAAGAATCGTTAAACATTATGGATAAAGAAAAAGAGCTGATTATTAAAGCGCTTAAAAAACACCGCGGCAAAAGAAAAGATGCGTCTGCAGATTTAGGCATCAGCGAACGTACTTTGTACCGCAAGCTGAAAGAATACGATATTGACGAATAACATGCGTTGCCTTTTGCGCTACTGCTGAACGGTGCGACGCAACGGCTGCTGCACAAAGAACGAATGATGACAACAAAAAATATAATACCACTTCTTATTGGTTGCATGCTGCTGACAGTAAGCGGTTGTTTTCGTTATTCGTTTAAAGATGTGTCTATTGACCCCAATGCAAAAACATGCCGTATTAATTATATTGATAACAGATCAAGATATATTAACCCGCAGCTGAGTCCGCAGTTAACCGATAAACTGCGCCAGAAAGTAAACAACCAAACAAGGCTTACACAAATACAGGGCGATGATGCGCATTATGAAATCAGCGGCACTATTACTGATTATAGTTTTGGCACTTCCGGCATATCGGGCAACCAGGCGGCCACTAACCGCTTAACAGTGACGGTGCACCTTGTTTTTACCAATCGACTGGATGATAAAAAAAGTTTTGAAGCAGATGTAAGCCGCAATTTCGATTTTTCTGCCAGCCTCAGCATTCAGCAGGCAGAAGGGCAATTGAATGAATCCATCATCCGTAACCTTACAGATGAAATTTTTACCCGCATTTTTTCCAATTGGTGATTTGCCTGTATATTGCCACTTTAAATGGAGCCACTCATTAACAATATAGTTCAGCAGTTATTACACCAGCCTTCGCTGCAATCTGTGGCTACCGAAGAATTGCAACGTATTACAACAGCGCACCCTTCTTTTGCCACTGCCCATTTTTTATTACTTAAAAAAATGCAGCAGGATGAGCACCCTGGTTTTGAGCAGCAACTGCAAAAAACCAATCTCTATTTTAATAACCCGCTTTGGTTGCAATATCTTTTAAAAAATAATACCAGTAATGCGGCTGTTAGCGAAGAAGCCACCACCGATTTGTATACACCCGTGGCTACTGAACCAGCGTTGGAAATAAGTACAGCGCCTGACCACGAAGCAGCCATTACAGATGCAATTGCAGAAGTACCCATAACCGAAACCCAGCCAGAACCTGCAGCAACAGAAACAGCAGCAAGCAGCCCGGCCTTGGAAGCGCAACCCCAGCAACAAGATCAAGCACCTACCCTAACCACCACAATTGCACCGCAAGAAACGCCTGATAAAGCTACCGAAGCCGCAGACACAGCCGCCCTTGAATTGGAGCTGCAACCCTATCATACCATTGACTATTTTGCAGCCCTTGGCATTAAAGTGGGTAAACTGGATGAAAACCCGCAAGACAACTTTGGCAAACAACTTAAAAGCTTTACCGAGTGGTTAAAAGCCATGAAAAAAGGCCCCAAAGTTGCCCTGGAAGCGGATTTACCGCAGCAGGATGAAAAAAAGATTGTAACCGATGCCGAGCAATCGGTGCAGCAAAAAGAAATCATTACCGAAGCCATGGCCGAGGTGCTGGAAAAACAAGGATTGAACGAAATAGCCGTTAAAGTATACCAGAAATTAAGTTTGCAGAATCCCTCTAAATCTGCTTATTTTGCAGCCAAAATAGAAGAATTAAAAACAAAATAACATGACCATTTTATTTGTGATATTGATAATTGTTGCCTCTGCAGTTTTAGGTTTTATTGTATTGGTACAAAACCCAAAAGGCGGTGGTCTTAGTGGAAATATTGCTGGTTTCAGCAACCAGTTTATGGGCGTTAAACAAACCACCGATGTATTGGAAAAAGGTACCTGGGCATTTGCAGCAGTGGTGGCACTGTTGTGCATTTTTTCAGCCGTGTTTATACCCAAAGCAGTAAGCACCGGTACCGATCGTACGCAGAGCGTAGATACCCGTACCACCAACCCGCCCGCTGCCACGCCGCCCACACAGCAGCCAGCACCGGCACCTGCCAAATAATTACCAGCAAACAATATTTATAAACCCCGTTTATTACAACGGGGTTTTTTATTTATTTTGAAGTGTGGCCGTAGCTGTTTTATGCATGTAAATTTTGTAACCGGCAGCAGTACAGGTGGCATCAGCCGTTCCGCCTCAAAAGGCGGACCAGTTAACAGCATAACATTTTACAGCAAGAGCAGCGGCCAAACAACAACTAAAACCAATGAAAAAAACAATCTTCATACTACTGGGCCTGCTGGCAATAGTGGCTGCTTTTTTTGCCTGGAAACTGCTGGGCCCCGGCACCAATTTTACCGACAAAGTGTACACCCTGTATATTAAAACCGGCAGCAGTTATAAGGATGTGGTGGCTACCTTAGAAAAAGACAAAGTCATCAACAGCAGCAGCAGTTTTAATTTCATCAGCAACCGCTTAAACTATATTGATAAAGTAAAAGCCGGCCGGTACGATATAAAAAAAGGCAGCAGCATTTTATCTATTGTACGCATGCTGCGCAATGGAACGCAAACACCCGTAAACCTGGTAATAACCAAACTACGCACCAAAGAAAATTTAGCAGCACTTATAGGCCGTAAGTTTGAGTGCGACTCAACAGCAGTGATACAATACCTGAATAGCAATGACAGCCTACATAAATTTGGTTTGGACTCTAATACGGCCATGACACTGGTATTTCCCAACACCTATACATTTTACTGGAACACCAGCGTATCAAAAATTATAGCCACCCTGCAAAAAGAGCAGGATAATTTTTGGAACAGCAGTCGCATCAGTAAAGCAAAAGAAAAAGGTTTAACACCTGCACAGGCTTATACGCTGGCCAGTATTGTAGAAGAAGAAACCAATGCCCCCCAGGAAAAAGGAACCATTGCCAGTGTATACTTAAACCGCATAGCTAAAGGCATGCGTCTGGGTGCAGACCCAACCGTAAAATTTGCTTTAAAAGATTTTAGTTTGAAACGCATTTATTATAAACACCTGGCTGCTGAATCTCCTTACAATACTTATCGGGTGGCCGGTTTACCACCGGGGCCTATTTGCACACCATCAACAGCTACCATTGATGCAGTTTTAAATGCACCGGCAACCAACTATCTTTACTTTGTTGCCAGCAGCCAGTTTAACGGCACTCATAATTTTGCAGCCACTTACGAAGAGCATCTTAAACTGGCAAAAGAATACCAGCAGGCATTAGATAAACTGATGGATCAGAAAAAAGCCAACGAGCAAATAGACAGTAATTAACAATGACCAAACTGGAAAAATTAATAAGAGGAACAGTGCTTTTTCGTTTTTTAGAAACAAAAACGAAAAAAATAATTTTGCCCGGCTTTCAGGGTGTGCCGTTGTATGATGTTATTGGTTTTTTCAGATCGCAGTTGAGTAAAACAGGCTTAACGGAAAGAGCCGCAGCTATTTCTTATAATTTTATTATGGCCATACCCCCCATGTGCCTTTTTTTATTTTCTTTAATACCTTTAGACATTAGATAAAAAGATAGTAGAAAAAAGGCAGTAAACGTAACATGCTCCATTACTACTCTAGAGATTTGAATATGCCAAGTTGAGAATGTTAACAATAAAGCACAAAATAGAGCTTCTTTTTTTCCAATATAAAGTTTAACTATTTTATATGTGAGCAAAATAGTTAAAACACCCAAACAACAACTGGCAAATCTTAC
>JANRMC010000119.1:0-23534 GCA_033761915.1 Flavihumibacter sp. | reverse complement strand
GCCACATCATACTGGCTAACCTGGCGGCAATACAACAACATTTAAAACCAGATGGCGTTGTATTGTTCAGTGGGTTGCTAAAAGCTGATGAAAAAATTGTAACAGAAGCGGCTATTGCAGCTGGTTTACAAATATTTAGTGTTAAAGAAAAGCAGGATTGGATTTGTATGAAAATGGTAAATACGCAGCTTTAAGGTCAGTTTTTAGTGGTTTTTAGTTATTTTTGTTTTCCACTTCAACCAATATTTGAATGAAAGAGGCTCTATTGATCTTACTGGCATACCTGTTAGGTTCAATTCCTACTTCAGTTTGGATAAGCAGGTATTTCTTCTCAATCGACATTCGCGATTATGGTAGCGGCAATGCTGGTGCTACCAACACATTCCGTGTGCTTGGCAAAAAATGGGGCACTGTGGTAATGATAGGCGATATGCTCAAAGGTCTATTAGCTGTAAAACTGGCCCTTTTATTACCCTATTATCAGGAAAATGATATTGCATTAACCACTTTTCAAACTGGTTTGGGTTTAGCTGCTGTTTTGGGGCATATCTTTCCGGTATGGGCCGATTTCAGAGGCGGTAAAGGAGTAGCCACTTTATTCGGCCTTATCCTGGGTATTTCTCCATGGACGGCACTTTCTTGTAGCGGTATTTTTTTATTGGTACTATACCTCACCCGTTTTGTTTCTTTAAGCTCAATTTTGGCCAGTATTGCTTTTCCTGTATTTATATTGGTAATATTTAATGTAGATAATCATATTTACCGTGTATTTGCAGTGGCAGTAGCTTTAATGGTTATTCTAACACACCAGAAAAATATAAGCAGATTACTGAAGGGCAATGAAAGTAAAGTGCCCATTTTAAAATACAGAGACCGGAGAAAAGAACGTAAGCAGTTCAGAGATTCTGAAAAATAATATTGTTAAAAGGCCGGTTGCAACCGGCCTTTTATTTTATGCATCTGGTAATTGGTATAACAATTGATTTTTAATTTTGCACTATAAGTTTCAACTATGAAAAGAATCGTTTTTTTCTCACTGGCAATGGCAACATTATTTTCCTGCACCCGCAATGCCATAACGGGCCGCAAACAATTAACCTTGTTGCCAGAGTCAGAATTACAGCAAATGGCAGTAACACAGTACCAGCAGTTTTTAACGCAAAACAGGGTGCTTAGCACCAATGTAAATACAGATGCAGAAATGGTGCGCCGCGTAGGACAACGTATTACCAAGGCCATTACAGACTATTATGCAGAAAAAGGATTGCAAAATGAATTGGCTGGCTATAAATGGGAGTATAACCTGGTAGATGATAAAAATGTAAATGCCTGGTGCATGCCCGGAGGAAAAATAGTAGTCTATACCGGCCTTTTACCGGTTACACAAAACGAAGCAGCCCTTGCCGTGGTAATGGGGCACGAAATTACCCATGCCCTTGCGAAGCATGGTAACGAAAGAATGAGCCAGGGAATGTTACAACAACTGGGCGGAGTAGCTTTAGCTGTTGCCGTGGCAGATAAGCCTGCAGAAACACAAAACCTGTTTATGACGGCCTATGGTGTTGGTTCAACGGTGGGCGGTATGTTGCCTTTTTCAAGAAAACATGAGTTAGAGGCCGATAAATTTGGACTTATTTATGCAGCTATGGCCGGTTATAACCCACAAGAGGCAATACCTCTTTGGGAACGAATGGAGAAAATGAGTGGCGGACAAAAACCACCAGAATTTTTAAGCACTCACCCATCAGAGCAATCTCGTATTGAAAAATTAAAGCAATTAATGCCTGAAGCTTTAAAATACTACAAGCCAATAAAATCTGGTAAATGATTTTAATCAACTTGTTTTTTTTAACCCGCCGGAACTGGCTTCCGGTGGGTTTTTTATGTTGATGAATTGTAAACTAAGGCAATTTTAGTGTATCTTTGTCCTCCCGTTTGAAAACCCTTAAACATAAAATTCCTTAAATATGACTCAAACTATGTTTGAAAAGCTAGATTTACAGGGTGAAAAGAATATGTTGATTCAGGGTCTTCCTTCTTCTATTGAGAAGCAATTTGCAAAACTTTCATTTGCCAAAAACATTACCCCTCTTTTAAAGTCAAGAAAGATTGACTTTGCATTGATTTTTGCAGTAAATGAAAACCAATTGTCTTCAATTGTAAACGAAGTGGTTCCCTCATTAAACAACGGTGCTAAATTCTGGGTAGCTTATCCAAAAACAACTTCAAAAATTGTAACTAACCTTAACAGGGAGTGTAGTTGGGAGTGCTTAACCGGCAGCGGATTTGAAAGCATTGAACAAATTGCATTAGACCATGTTTGGATGGCTACACGTTTTCAGAAAAATGAAGAAGTGGTTGTGGTAACTAAAACACGCAGTACCAGTAAAGCCCGCCAGTTAGAACGCGTTTAATTTTATGGGTTAAAAAAATTAATTAAAGGGTTGCAACGCAACCCTTTTCTATTTTATGATACCGGCATCAGCTCTTTGGGTAGCATTGTTGCGTCGCACCCTTCAACAGGTAGTTATTATTTCAACAATTGTTTGCTGCAGGTTTTTTAGGGTGTTAATATCTACACAATAAGGTGGCATTATATACACTGTATTACCCAATGGTCTTATATAAATCCCTTTTTCTAACCCCTTTTTTGTAATGGTGGCTGCAATGGTATTCAGGTATTCTGTTTTGCCTTTATCTATTTCAAACGCTACAATAGTACCTAACTGGCGAATGTCTTTTATTGGTAAATTATATTTGTGTAACCGGCTTACCCATTCTTTATTTTGTTGCACAATGCCATATATGGCCTGCTTACAGGCTGGCTGCTCCAGCAAATCTAAACTGGCATTGGCTGCAGTGCAGGCCAGCGGGTTAGCCGTAAAAGAGTGGCCATGAAAAAAAGTTTTCAGTTTATCTTCAGTATCAAAGGCCGTTACTATAAATGATGCAGCTGCCGTTACGCCCAATGCCATGGTGCCACCGGTTAAGCCCTTGCTTAAGCAAATAATATCTGGTAATACCTCCATGTATTCACTTGCAAAGTTTTTACCGGTTCTTCCAAAACCTGTCATCACCTCATCGGCAATACAAATAATATGATGTTGCTTGCAGGTTGCTAATAGCTGGTTTAATAGTGCAGCCTTATACATTTTCATACCCCCGGCGCCTTGCACAAGCGGCTCGTAAATAATAGCCGCTATTTCATGGCTGTTGTTATCAATAAATTGTTGGTGCTGCGGCAGGTTATCTTCTGTGGGGGTATCTATAAAAATAACTTCAAACAATTTTTCGTGAAAGGCCAATGTAAATACACTGCGGTCGCTTACACTCATGGCACCAAAAGTATCTCCGTGGTAGGAGTTGTTAAAGGCTATGATTTTGGTTTTGCGGGGGGCTTTATCTTCTTTGTTCCACCAATATTGCAATGCCATTTTAATAGCCACTTCTGTAGCGGTGGAACCATTATCGCTGTAAAAAATTTTTGAAAAATTGCCGGGTAATAATTTCAGCAAACGTTCTGCCAGCTCTATGGCGGGCTGGTGCGTAAAGCCGGCAAAAATTACCTGTTCTAAGGTTAATGCCTGCTGGTAAATTTTTTGGGCTATATATGGGTGTGCATGCCCATGCAGAGTAACCCACCAGCTACTAATAGCATCCAGGTAATGGTTGCCGTGCTCATCGGTTAAATAAGCCCATGCGCCCTTTATAACCGGTATGGGAAGCGGGCTGTTTTTAAATGGCGTAAACGGATGCCAGATAACGGCTTTATCTCTTTCTTGTAAAGTCATATTTTTTTAAAGAGCGCAACTACAGGTTTTTAATTGTTGCCATTTGCACTGCCGACGAACGGACTGCGACGCAACGGTGCTGCCCAAAGAACTGTTGCCGGATTAATAAATAATTTGTTCTCCGTTATGGGTTATTACCAGCTCTTTTTTAGTATTGCTTTCTACATGCCCAATTATTTGTGCCTGTATGCCAAGCGCAGTGGCTGCTTTAATCATGCTGTCTGCTGCTTTTTCTGTAGTAAAAACTTCTAAGCGCTGCCCCATGTTAAATACCTGGAACATTTCCCGGTTATCGGCCCCGGATGCTTTTTGTATGAGTTGAAAAATTGCCGGTGGCTGAAACAGGTTGTCTTTTACAATTTTAAAATTGCTGTGCAGGTATTTCATGCACTTGGTTTGGCCGCCGCCGCTGCTATGAATCATACCGTGTATGTTTTCAAAATTTTCTTGCAACAATTGCTTGGCCAGCGGGGCATAGGTTCTGGTAGGGCTTAGTATGAGATGGCCAATATCAATGGTATGATTATCTACCGTAATGGTATCGGTCATTTTATGCGGGCCAATGTATACTACTGATTCGTCGAGCGAATTATCGTAAGACTCTTTGTATTGTGCGCCATAGGTTTTATGTAACACATCGTGCCGGGCACTGGTTAAGCCATTGCTGCCAATGCCGCTATTGTAAGCCTGCTCGTAATGTGTTTGACCAAAACTGGCAAAGCCAACAATTACATCACCATGGGCTATTTTTTCGTTACTAACTATTTTGTTTTTGGGCCAGCGGGCGGCCATGGTGCCGTTTACGGCAATGGAACGAACAACATCACCTACATCGGCAGTTTCCCCGCCCAGGTAATGAATGTTAACGCCAAACTTTTTCAACTCATCAAACAGTTCCTGAGATCCATTGATGATTTGTTCTAATACTTCGCCGGGTATTAATTTTTTATTGCGATCGATAGTGGAAGAAAAAAGCAGGTTATCGTATATGCCCACGCAAAGTAAATCATCCAGGTTCATAATAATGGCATCTTGTGCAATGCCTTTCCATACAGAAATATCACCTGTTTCTTTCCAGTACAGGTAGGCCAGTATGCTTTTGGTGCCTGCCCCATCGGCATGCATTACATTTACCCAATTATCATCGTTACCCAGATAGTCTTTATAGAGCTTACAAAAGGCATAGGGGTAGAGGCCTTTATCTAATTTTTCGGTGGCCTGGTGTACTTCTTCTTTTTGGGCAGAAACGCCCCGTTGGGCATATAAACTCATAAACAATATTAAGTTGCAAACTTAACCCATCCGTACGCAATTATCAATTACTTTTGCGCCGGAAAAATGAAAGTATTTTACCATATTGACCAATTGCCTGCTTTTAATAAAGCGGTTATTACCATTGGTACTTTTGATGGTGTGCATCTAGGTCATTTGCAGATTATAGACCGCCTGAAAAAAGAAGCGGCCCGCATTGGAGGAGAAACGGTGGTAATAACTTTTCAGCCGCACCCCCGTAAAATTGTAAGCACCAAACCGCTGCAATTAATAAACAGCCCCGCTGAAAAAATAGCCTTGCTGGATGCTGCAGGAATTGATAACCTGGTAGTGGTGCCCTTTACTCCGGCTTTTGCAGAACAATCGGCCACCGATTACATACAACACTTTTTAATAGATCATTTTCATCCGCACACCATTATTATTGGTTACGACCATCAGTTTGGAAACAACCGCGCCGGAAATTATCATTTATTAGAGCAGTTTGCAGCCCGCCATAAGTTTCTTTTAATTGAAATACCAGCCCACGAAATTGAAAACAGCACCATCAGTTCTACCAAAATAAGAGAAGCGTTGCTGGTAGGCAATTGCGAGGAAGCAGCTAATTTTTTAGGGTATGCTTATTTTTTTGAAGGCAGGGTGGTGGAAGGTAATAAACTGGGCCGCACTATTGGTTACCCCACTGCCAATTTACTGGTGGATGATGAAGATAAGTTGATACCCGGTAATGGCGTGTATGCGGTGAAAGCACAATTACAAACCAGCGGGGCCATTAGTGATACATTAAATGGAATGATGAATATTGGCCTTCGCCCAACAGTAGACGGTACCAAAAGGGTAATAGAAGTAAACCTGTTTAGCTTTGACCGGGATATTTACGGCGATATTTTAAGAGTTACCCTGCAGCATTACCTGCGTACCGAGCAAAAATTTAGCGGGCTGGATGCCTTAAAGCAGCAACTGGCAACTGACAAACAACAGGCTCTGCAGTTGCTTACTTCATAATTATCTTCACCACCATTTCTTTCATTAAGTCTGCATCGCTGCTGCCATTATCATTTATGCCAATACTTTTAAGGTTGTATTCATGCAGTAACAGCAATGTTTTTTCAACCCCTTCATAGCCATAAGCACGGCTGGTTTCAATAGCACCTTTAGCGGCATAGTAGATACCATAAAACAAGGGCTTCACGGCATTTTCACTTTTATCACTCATACCAAAGATGGTATAAATTTTAGCAAAGTAATTGTACAGAGAAGGAAGTATCATTTGAATGGCAGCCGCTTTCGGATTGGCTTCAAAGTACTGTATAATCTTCATGCAGCGGGCCAGGTCTTTTTTACCCAAGGCATCCTGCAGCTCAAAAGGATTATATTCTTTACTAACGCCAATATATTCTTCAATATCGTCTTCAGTAATATTACGCCGCCCGGCCAGGTTAATGGTCAGCTTTTCAACTTCGTTGTTAATGCGAGAAAGATCATTACCAATATGATCTACCAATAACGCCAGGGCTTTAGATGAAATGGTAAACCCCTTGCTTTCCACCAGTTCGCTGGCCCATGGTTGCAGTTCGTTTTCATATAATTTTTTGGTAGTAAGTATTTCGGCATTTTTCTTTAACAACTTGGCCAGGCCGCTGCGGCCATCCAGTTTCTTTTCTTTGTATCCAACCACAAATACGGTAGAGCCCAACGGTTTTTCAATATAGTTTTCCAGCTTGTCAATGTCCTTCATTTGCTGGGCTTCTTTCAGTAAAACCACCTGCCTGTCGGCAAACATGGGGTAACGCATACAAGCGTTCACCACATCCGCCCAGTTAGCATCTTTGCCATAAAAAATACTCAGGTTAAAACCGGCTTCCGATTCGGGCAGCAGTTTGTGTTCAGCAAACTGCATTACCTGGTCTATATAAAAATCCTCTTCACCTTCCAGCCAATAAACCGGTTTAAAGTCCTTTTTTTTCCAACTATTGATAATTTTTTCAGCACTCATAGCGTTTGCAATATTAGCGAGAATTGAGTGATTGCTGCCGTTACCCACACTAAAAAATTGCTTTGTTAGTAACTAACTTTCTTACTGTAAACAAATCATTTTCTGTTACCTAAGCTTCCTTAAAACAAGTACCTTACAAAAACTGGCATGGTTTTAGACTAAAGGGGCTTTGTAGTATTTTATCCCTGTTTTTGGACGAAATATTTTTTTAAACTGAAAAACTATCAAACTATGAGTACAACCAATTATCCATCTGCCACTACGCAGAGCCAGCCGCCTAAAAAAGACTATAAAGGACTTATTATTGGCCTTTTAGCTTTTGGTTTATTAGGTACCTGGGGTTATTTATTGTGGAATAACAATAAAAACGAGCAAACCATTCAAACCAAAGATCAGCAAATTGCACAGGTAACTGATGCCAAAACAGAATTGCAAAGCAATTTTGATGCTGCCCTGGCCCGTTTAGATTCCGTAACCGGTAACAACAATAAACTAGAAGAACAATTAGCCGGTGCTAATAGCGAAATCGCTAAAAAGAAAGCTGAGATCCGTTCCATTTTAAATAAAAAGAACGCTTCTGATGCAGAATTAAAACGTGCCAAAGAATTAATTGGAGAACTGAATGATAAGATTGGCGCCCTTGAGCAGCAGGTGCAGGAACTGACAGCACAAAACCAGCAACTGAATACAGACCTTACTGCTGAGAAAGGTAAAACCACTCAGTTAACACAGGATTTGAATACCACTACTACTCAAAAAGTAGAGGCAGAAAAGAAAGTAGACATTGCCAGTACATTCAATGCAAATAACATTTCAGTTACCCCGGTAAATGAAAAACGCAGCGGTAAAGAAAAAGTAACTTCTACTGCTAAGCGTGTAGACAAACTGGTAATTGGTTTTGATGTTACCAATCGTATTGCACAAAGTGGCAATGCAGATATTTATGTGTGCATTACCGGCCCCGATGGCAAACCCGTTACTGTTGAAGCTTTGGGTTCTGGCACTTTTACCACCCGCGAAGAAGGTAGCAAATTATTTACTGCTAAAGTGGGGGTAGATTATGAAGCTGGTAAACAAAAGCATGTTGAATTTGCCTGGAAACAAAACAGCGATTTTCAGCGTGGTAATTACAAAATTGAAATCTATCATAACGGTTTCAAAATTGGTGAAGCAGTTAGAGAACTGAAAAAAGGTGGATTGTTTGGATAGTACAGGAGGCTTACTTTGAATTATATATACACCGCCCTGCTTTTATGCAGGGCGGTTTTTTGTTACCAGCATTTGACCAACTATTAAACATCGTTGCCACGCTCGGTTTAACGGCAACGCAATGCGCAGCACCATTGACCAATCATTTTTTAAACTGAGCATCTTTTTTATCAATACCCTTTTGCATAAATAAAGCAATTTCTTTGGCGCCTTCAGTTTGAGGTGTGCGGCTGTACCACCAGCTGATGCTGTAGCGTATATCTTTGCCAACCCGCTTTCTTTCTATACACAGGTTGTTGCCTTTTTGGTAGCTGTTATAATACGGAATTAACAATACAGAATCTGCTACCTGCAAGCCCTCGCTGCCAAAAACACCACGGTAGGTTTCTACATACAATTGTGCTCGGTTCCATATAGTGGTTGCACTATCAGCACTGCTGTAAAAAGGGTTGGGCTGTGCAGCCACCAATGCATTGTAAGCCGGTGGATTATTGGTGTTGCGAAAGAAGGCACTGTAAATGCCAGCGGCGGCCAATACTAATACAATTACTAATAACAGGTATCTCAATACGGGTTGTTTACTGTAAAGTTGTTGATAAACGGCCATGCTGCAATACCCCGCCAAGGGTATTTATGAAAGAAAGTAAAGTACACTAGAATGAAATTTGTAAGCATATCTGTTAAAAATAAACAGACAGCTGTATAATTTATTGCATGGATAAGACTACAAGAAGTGTTTGCATTTTTAATAATGGTGTTTGCCAGCAAAACTATTTTCCAAAACCTGCTGGTTGCATACTGGTATTTCTGCTGTAAAAATCCATTATACTTTTTAAAAATGCTGTAGCAAATTTTACCCGGTTGGTTTCATTATCTCTTACCCCTGTATAATTTGCTTCCAGTTGCCAGCCATAAACTTTGGGGTAAGCTGTAGCTGTATATTTTTGTGTATTGTATCCGCCATCAAAATAAGGGTCACCCACCAACGGTGCCGGGTCTTGTGCAGAAGGTACGGAAGGAATATTGTTTGCTGCCAGTAAAGTACCAAACGCATTTTGGGTTGTTAAAAACTGGTTATTGCTCAAAAAGGGGTTTTGCAACAGCATATTATAATAGGAGGTAGAAGAAGGAGCAATTGTGGCAGGGTTACGCAATTGGCTGGCGCTAACCAGGTATCCCAGTTCTACCCGTTGTTTAGTATGCCCATGGCCATGTAAATCTATAAACAAAACCTGCGGGTATTTAATTAATATTTTTGCTACAAAACTATCGATACTGAAATGGTAATTATTGTAAACACTGACTACGGTATTATTACCGCAGGTGGCTTCATTAATCTCCCGGTTCAGGTCAAGCTTAGATCTTTTTAAATAACTTATTACAAGGTAGGGTTGCACCTTATATTCTGCCCGGCATACACTGTCTATAGTTGCAGCCAGTTCTATGGTGCCGTTATCTGTAACAGTGGTAATATTCGGACAATTTCTGTCTGGTATAGTGGCCGGGTTATTAGTGCCCCCATGCGGCACACTTATAATTAAGGGCATATTACCGTACTGTACTTCTATATATGCATCCAGCTTTTTTTTATAAACAATATCTTTTGCTGGTGTAATAGCTGTTGTATCGGGTTTGCAGGTGGCTGCTGCAAATGCTATCATTATAATGAGTATGTTATAGTGTTTCGTTAGCATTCTTTTATTTATCTGTTGATTTACAAACTGCCGTATTGATTTGCTGTATCTGCAAATTAAGTAATAACTGTATAATCATTATTGCAGTATCTTATTCTGAAAAAATATTATTAAATATTCGTTTTCTTGTAGTTTGCAATGGATGAAACACTTTCTAAAATCAATTGCTAAGCGGGGACGCATTATTGCAGTAATACTGCTATCTGCAGATAGTGAACTATATTATTGAAGGTAAATTTTATAATTATTTATAACCAATAGGGCGGGGGTACTCATTTTTAGCAGGGCTTATTGTATTAATTACTATAAAAGCTACTATATGCAACCCTGTTAAAAGGATTGCGACGCAACGATGCTGCCATGAAAATATATGGCTGGTACCAAAAACTTTTTTTTATAGCTTCAAAAAAAAGGTCCTGTTATCTTTCTGGCTGCAGGCCCCAGTGCTCTGGAGAACGCCATAATGCAGATAGCAACAATTCTCTCATAAAAATAAATTCTTTGGGAAGCTTGTCGTACATGCGGGCAAACAGCTCTTCATGGCTCAGCAATTCTGCTTTCCATGCTTCACGGTCCACTTCCATTATTTCTCTGTATTGGGGTCGTGTAAAATCTAAACCGGTCCAATCCATATCACGGTAACGGGGCACCCACCCAACCGGGCTTTCAATGGCAGAGGCGGTACCATTCACCCTTTCTACAATCCATTTTAATACTCTCATATTTTCTTTGTAACCGGGCCATAGAAAGTTTCCGGCAGCATCTTTTCTAAACCAGTTTACACCAAAAATGCGGGGGGCATTGGGTAAGCTTCGGCCAAATTGCAACCAGTGGTTAAAATAATCGGCCATGTGGTAACCACAAAATGGTAGCATGGCAAAGGGGTCTCTTCTTACTTTTCCCTGTTCTCCAAATGCGGCGGCAGTTGTTTCACTGCCCATGGTTGAGGCAAGATAAACACCAAAGTTCCAGTTGAATGCCTGGTATACCAATGGAATGGTGGCAGACCTTCTGCCGCCAAATACAAATGCGCTGATGCGCACACCTTCCGGGTTTTGCCATTCATTGTCGATAGAAGGACATTGTGCTGCCGGTGCCGTAAATCTTGAATTGGGATGTGCAACAGGCTTGCCGCTTGCGGCATCGTGTTTTATGCCCTGCCAGTTTATAATATCAGCCGGCGGCTCTTTGGTTAAACCTTCCCACCATATATCTCCATCAGGCGTAACACCAACATTGGTAAAAATGCTGTTAACTTTCATGGCGGCCATTGCATTGGGGTTTGTTTTTTCATTGGTGCCAGGGGCTACACCAAAATAACCATACTCCGGATTGATGGCATAGAGATACCCATCTTTACCTGGTTTTATCCATGCAATGTCGTCGCCAACTGTGGTTACTTTCCATCCGTTCATTGCGGTTGGTGGTATCAGCATTGCAAAGTTTGTTTTACCACAAGCGGATGGAAATGCCGCAGCGATATATGTTTTCTTTCCCTGTGGATTTTCAACACCTAGTATGAGCATGTGTTCTGCCAGCCAGCCCTGCTCTTTACCCATTACGGATGCAATACGTAAGGCAAAACATTTTTTTCCGAGTAATGCATTACCGCCATAGCCGGAACCGTAAGACACAATACTTCGTTCTTCAGGGTAATGCACAATGTATTTGGTTGTGGGGTTGCAGGGCCATTTGGTATCGGCCTGTCCTTCCTCCAGCGGAGCGCCGGATGAATGAAGGCATTTTATAAACTCTCCGTTACTGCCTAATGCTTTTATTACGTTATTGCCCACTCTTGTCATGATGTGCATATTTGCCACCACATACTCACTATCTGTTATCTGCACACCAATTTTTGAAATTTCAGAACCTACAGGCCCCATGCAAAAAGGTATTACATACATGGTTCTGCCTTTCATACTTCCTTTTAACAACTGGTTCAGTGTTGTTTTCATTTCTGCCGGCTCCATCCAGTTATTGGTGGGCCCGGCATCTTCCTTTCTGCGGCTGCAGATGAAAGTTCTATCCTCTACCCGTGCTACATCACTTGCATCGCTGAAGCAGGCATAACTGTTGGGCCATTTTTTTTCGTTTAGTTTGATGAATGTTCCTTTCTGCACTAACAGTTTACAAAGTGAATCATATTCTTCTTTGCTGCCATTGCACCAGTAAACTGTTTCAGGCGAGCAAAGAGCAGCTATTTCTTTTACCCATGCCAGCAGTAAAGAATGCGTGGTTGTTTTTATAGTTTCTGTTTCCATAACAATTATTTTTTAGACTTTACCTTGTATATTAATTACAATTACGGAAGCAAAAGGGCAAACAATCTTTCATTGTTTTTTCACAAAAATCAGATTAATCAACCTGTATTGGTTTTGAAGCATCTATCTTAAACCATAATAAGCCTCCTGCAATTACCAGTAAACCGATAATACGTACAGGAATTTCGTAGCTACCCGTGTTGCTTAGGATAAAGCCGAAAGCTGAAGCCATAATAAATGAACCTAATTGTCCTGCAAAACCCATGGTGCCCGAAACGGTGCCGGCATGTTTGCCTCCAATATCTGTTGCAACAGCCCATGCCACCGGTAAAGTAAAATCTTTAAATGCGAGGCCAAGAGCGAGGAAAATAATAGCAATATTTATGTTGCCGATTAATGAACCGGCAATCATACAAATTCCGGCCATTATAAGACCAAACATGCCCACATAACGTCTGCCGAATTTTATTCCTTTTTTCTTTGCCAGGTAATCCGATGCAAATCCACCGGCCAGGCAACCGGCCATACCTAATATAAAAGGTAAGGATTGCATCCAGCCCAGATCTTCTTTATGCACACCACGACCTTTTTCCAGGTATTTTTGAATCCAGCTCATATAAAAATATGCACCGTATAACAGCAGATGATACATGCACATTAAAGCCCATAAATTGCCACTTTTAATAATAGTTTTAAAAGGCAATAATTTATGAGAGGTTTTTTTTACGTCTCTCGTTTCTTCAATATATTTTACTTCTTCAGGGCTTATACCTTTCATATCTCTTGGTTCATCTTTAAACCAAAACCACCATCCCAACACCCATATTAACCCAATGAAACCAAAACTGTAAAATACCATGCGCCAGCCAAATGCGTTTGCCACCATGATGGATAAAAATGGAGCCAGTGCACCGCCCAAGCGGCTTCCCATCCACACCACAGATTGTATTCGGCCTCTTTGTATGGCAGGAAACCATCTTGATATTGCTACTGAAATAGTGGGGAATGCGCCTGCCTCACCGGCGCCAAATAAAAAACGCACAATTATTAAAAAATAAAATCCCTGAGCAAAGCCTGTAAATATGGTAAAAATGCTCCACCAAATTACAATGCGTATCAGCGTTATTTTGGGGCCATATTTATCCACCATCATTCCTGTAGGTATTTCAAAGAGGCCATACGCTAAAGAAAATGCCCCTAACACAAAACCCCATTGTTTGTCGCTGATGTTTAACTCTTCGGTTATGTGTTTACTGAGTACTGAAATATTATTTCTGTCGAGGTATATGATAATACCAAAAATTATAAATATAATAAGCAGCTGATATCTTTTTTGCATATGGAGATAATTAATTAGGTTCTACAATTTTTTTTGTTTTGTATTTTATAGAAAGAAACAGGCCAATAAATATCATGAGTAGTCCGGCAATACTTTGCAGATTATAAGTTTCATTGAAAACCCAGTAGCCAATTAAAAAGGCGTATCCTGCTTCCAGGTAACGAAGGTTAGATAACAGGCTTACCTTTTCACTGCTTTGTATGGCTTTAGTAAAGTTATTTTGGGCAAAAAATGCTACCACACCAATGCCCAACAAGCCCAGGTATTCTTTCCAGTTGGGAGTTTTCCAGTCATTGAAAATGATAATAAAACTTATTACGGTGGATATCAGCATAAAATAATGCAGGATTACAAGCGGATGATCATCCTCTCCAATTTTTCTGATAACAATGTACAGCAGTCCGCCAAAAACAGCGGAGATGATACCAACTGATAAATCCAGACCGCTGATACGGGTATCAAAACCTTTCATTACCAGAACCCCGGCAAATGATAAAAGAAAGAAAAGCCAATTCACAGAACTTATTTTTTCTTTTAAAAAAAGCACTGCAAAAATTGCCGTAAAAATGGGCGACAAATATTTTAGCGTTACAGCAGACCCAAATGGTATTCTTGTTATGATAAAAAAAAATGAGAACATACTAACAGAGCCAATTAATCCGCGCAGGATTAACAGCCGGCTGTTTTTACCTGCTAATGAAATTTTATGTGCCCGTAACCAGCCAGCGCAAAGCAACCAGCCGATTAACGACCTGAAAAAAACATGCTGGAAAGCGGTGAACTGCGGCATCAGTTTTATTAATGCCTGCATGGCAGAAAAACAAAATGTGCTGATAAGCATAAACCGTATGCCATCAGATACACTAGTTTTTTTTAATGATGTGATTTTAGTAGTAGACATTACCGTCCATTATTTTTCGAACAGTTCTTAATGTTCCTGCTTTTTTGAGTGTGAGTTGCCCATTAATGGTTTCCATTTCTACTTTTATTTCTATAACACCGGAAGGGTGTTCAATAATGATAACTTCAGTACCAGCTTCATTGGCAATACCAGTTTCTGCAGCAACCGTTCCTTTTATTTTTAAGGCTGTACTTATGCAAATGGCACCGGTAACTGCATGTGCCGGGTGCAGCGTATGCGGCGTTAAATATTGTGATTTGATATGGTTACCACCAAACTGTGGTTTTGATAAAATACCAACCTTTGGCAAAACGCTTTCTTTTACATCTCCAAAACCCATCAGTTTACCGGCTTCTAATCTTATCATTTCAATTTTTTCCATCAGCGCTTTTTCTTTTTCAAAAAAAGCAGCATCCTCTGATCCGGTTAGCCCTAAGTCGGAAGCTTTAATTAAAACCATTGGCATACCTGCATCCATTAGTGTTACTTCCGTTCCATTAATTTGTTCTTTTACTTTTCCTGTTGGAAATAGTTTACCTGTTTTTCCGCCTACCTGGTCATATAAATTCATTACCACCGGTGCTGCGGTTCCGGGTACACCATCAATCTTGGTATCACCACTATAGGTTACAAAACCGTTAGGGGTTTGCACTATTTCTTCAATAATGGAGTTGGTATTAATATTATATACCATCACTTTTGTTTCAGGTATGGTGGCCTTTACCCATCCTTTTTCAATGGCGAAAGGACCGACCCCTGCCATCATATTGCCGCAGGGTGGTGTAGTATCTACAATGGGATTATTTATATCCACCTGTGCAAATAGATAATCCACATCAACCCCTTTTCTTTTTGATGGCTGTACCATTACTACTTTACTGGTTACTGTTTCTGTACCACCCAGCCCATCAATTTGCCGTGGGTCTGGAGAGCCCATTATTTTAAGCAGAATACTGTCTCTTTTTTTTATATCGGTCGGCAAATCTCTCAGATCAAGAAAAGGACCTCTTGACGTGCCAGCCCTCATAAAAGTGCAGGCCAGCTTTTTGGAAGCTGGATTTGTATTTTTTAACGATTGTGCAATTACGTCTTCTGAAACGGTTGTTTGCTTCGGCGTTTTGCAAGCCATTAAAAAAATGCTTACCGAAAGAAAAACCAGCAGCATTTTTTTTATGCATTGCATTTTTTGTGTAATTGATTCAATCATGAAAAATATTAATTATTGGTTACTGAATAGTGCTGCAGATGCCCCGGCATGCCGTCCAAATACAGTTCCTGATGTTAACCCCGAACCACCCGGATATCCATGAAAAAATACACCACCCACCATTTCGCCACAGGCAAACAGGCCAGGAATGGGTTTACCCTGTTCATTTAATACTTCTGCTTTTCGGTTCACCTTAACACCCCCATAAGTAAAAGTGATGCCCCCGGTAACAGGGTAGGCTCTGAAGGGAGGTACATCAATCGTATTTGCCCAGTTGGTTTTATTTAATTTTAAACCTTCTGTTTTTTTCCCATCTTTTATAGTCGGGTCAAATGGTGTGGTAGTATTTACAGCCTTGTTATATTCTTTAATAGTTTCCATCGCTGTTACTTTATCCACACCGTCAAGTTTAACAACTAACTCTTCCAATGTAGCAGCTTCTATAAAACTTGCATCCTGCGTTTTATATTCGCCGTACAATAGCTCATATACTTTTGCATCAAATATTTGCCAGGCATAACCGCCGGGCTGCGATAAAACGGCTTTACCATATTGAGCATAGGTGTAGTTTCTGAAATCAGCACCTTCATCAACAAATCTTTCGCCATTGGCATTAAGCATGATGCCGAACAGGTAACTTATTTTACGGTAATGTTTCCTTTCAATATGCGGTATGTTCAAATTACCATACTCGGGCATATACTTATCCATTGGTACAGCATGACAGCCTCCAAAAAAACCATTCATTGCTGCACCCAGTTCGTTGGCTATTTGTAAACCTTTGCCCATATTATGCCGGGTGCCTCTCACTCTGGCATCACCCCATTTTTCACCCAGGTATTTTATGCGCAATTCTTTGTTTGCTTCAAAACCACCACACCCCAAAACCACGGTTTTACTGCGAATCGTTATTTCTTTTCCGTCTTTAATACATTTTAATCCATAAATTTTTCCAGCTTCAACAGCAATTTCTTCGGCAGCGCATTCATATATTATTTTACCACCAAGCCTTTCATATTCCCTTAATTCATCGTGTACCAGGCCATCGCCTTCTCCTTCTGATTCCAGCGTTAAACCTCCCCAAAAAATATACTTGCCATTCTTTTTAAAACTTTGCCTGGAGTAAATAGGGCTAAACTTTATATTGTGGGTAGCCAGCCACTGCATTGCTGGAAAACTTTCGTCTACCAGAAATTGCTGTAGTTCAGTTATGGGCTCACCTTCATTGAAATGAAGCAGATCTGCTAAAAATTTTTCTTTAGGGTAAACACCAAAATCAGTATCGGCTATTCTTGCATCTTCTGGGTTTTTTAGCAGTGTAAGCAGTTCTTCTTTAGAATTGTAAACAAAACGCATGGCGCCGGCTGTATAGCGGCTATTTCCTCCAAATTCTTCGAAAGCCGCTTTTTCAACTATCAAAACTTTTGCACCATTTTCAAGTGCTGCAATGCCGGCACAAAAAGCTGCATTACCACTCCCGGCAATAATCACATCGTAAGATTCATGTATCATTTCAATCAAAATTTAAAAATAGGGGGAGCTGTATGTTACTCCCTCTATTTTTTTATATACTAAAAACTGAATGCCTAAAAATTGTAGTTGATTCCAAAGTTGAAAAACCTTCCCATTGTTCCAAATTGGTTTACCCTTCTTGAATAAATTACCTCATCGGATGTTTGAGGTGTTTCAAGTAAATCAGGATATACATCAAATAGATTGTTTGCGCCAAGTGTAAACATGATTTTAGGATTGGGCTTAAAAGTAAGCGACAAGTCTGTTACCGTTTTTACACTAAAAATCTGGTATTTGATAGCGTTCGGGTCTGTGGGTACCACAAAGAGTGGCGCCAATGGATCTGATACCTTGCCAAACCTTGTTGCTCTGAGCAAGAAAGTGAATTTACCAACCTCATAATTGGCTGTCCCGATAAATTTATTGGTGGGAGTTCCTTTGGTGAAGTAAATAATGTCCTGTTGTGCTTCCGGGTTTGTATTATAGTCAATACCGGCTGCTACAATTTTAGCAGGAAGATGAATTTTTTCAATATCAGTTTTATTGAGGTTAAATGCAAGATTCAGGTTTAGCTTGCTTTTATTACTGATATTGGCTTTATAAGAAGCGACAAAGTCAAGTCCTTTTGTCTTGGTATCGTATGCGTTTAAAAACACGTTTACTTGCCGGTAATTAGTCCCGGTGAATGCAGGGAATAATGCAGCGTCAATAGGCTGTGATAATAATATCCGGTCTTTTATTTTTATCTGATACACATCTAATGTCAGCGAAAAATTATTACTGAATTTTGAAGTAACACCCAGCGCAAGGTCAACAGATGTTTCAGGGTTTAATTCGCTGATGCCAAAAGCATCCTGAACCAACTGGTTTCTGATGGGTAGTGTAGGTGTATAAATAGAATTACCTGCATTGTCAAAAGCAATATTACTAAAGTTGCTGTAATGCAGTTGTGGCATTGACGGGGCACGGAATGACCTGTTTACAGAACCCCTGATTGCAAATTTACTTCCAACCTTATATCTTCCTGCTACCTTATACGAAAAGTCAGAACCAAAATCGCTGTAGTTTTCAAGGCGTATCGCCCCATTCATTAAAAATGCTGAAGAAAATTCCTGCTCTAGTTCTGTATAAACGCCCACATTGCTTCTTGTCCACCTTCCCTGGGTTTGCGGGGTGTATCCCTCCCTGCCACTGCTGCCAACATCACTTCCCGTTCTTGCTCTTGCACCGGCCAGATATGATTCAGCCTGACCTGCTTTTTGCTCATATGATTCAAAGCGAACCTCGGTTCCAAAAGCCCAGGTGGTTTTTTTAAATGACTTTGATATATCCGCATTAAATGTTGTTTGCTTTACGGCAACACCACCTGTGTAAAATTTTGTTGGCGATAATGAGTCCATACTGGGGTTTACGGTATTCTCTGCAAAGAGGTCAACAATATTTCCGCTATGGCCTGCACTAAAATCAAGATTCCAGTCATTTCCCAAACTGCCTTTTATACCTGTTACAAGCATAAAATCTTTTAGTTTGGAAGGTACAATGGGGTTATATCCATCTGGAAAAATCTTTAATACTCTTCTGCTTGCCAATGAAGGAGGCCGGCTGAATACCCCGCCCACCACCGTTTTGGCGGTATAGCCTCCAAAGCTGTAAAAATTCCAGTTATCATCAATTTTCTTTCCTGCATTAATAAATATGCCTGCATTAGTATTTTTAGCACCTCCCAATACAGCCCTGTTTAAATTAATACCATTTCTTAAAACCAATATTGAATCATTGGTTGTATTGCTGGTATACCAGCCTCTTGATGCCTTATATTTACCTTCCCGGCTATATGCTTCGTTATGATGTATAGCAATTGTAGTATTTATGAAGCCGTCTTTACCCCAAGGCAGGCCAAAATTCAAAGAAGCTTTATATGATTCACCGTCTTTTTTGCCATCCTTATAAATTGATTTCCCTTTTAAATTTGCATTAGCGCCTTTATCGTCGTGCTCGGGGTTAGAAGATGCCACACCTGTATAAACCCGAAAGCTACCACCGCTTCTTGCATTATTTAATTGCAGGTTCATTACACCGGCAATAGCATCAGAGCCGTACTGTGCAGCGGCACCGTCTCTTAATATTTCCACATTACTAACTGCTTCAGACGGAATGGAGTTGATATCGTTACCCACTTGTCCTTTTCCTACACCCTGATTGAGGGATATGAAAGATACTTTGTGCCTTCTTTTACCATTTACCAATAACAAGGTTTGGTCAGGGCCAAGACCTCTTAATGTGGCGGGGTCTACCAAAGGCGCCAAATCATTAATGCCAAATTTTTGTGCAGAAAATGATGGAGCAGAAAAATGCAATGCCTGACCAATATCAATCTGGCCGGTTGCAATTAAATCCTTATTTGAGATAACGTCAATAGGTACAGGTCGGTCAACATTTGTTCTTGGCTTACCACGCGAACCAATAACGGTGATGTTTCCCAAACTTGCATCACTGGCATTTAATTTTACAGCATAAGTGGTTTCAGCGCCAATGGTTATTTCATTCGTGGCATAACCCACCGAAGAAATAATAAGCACATCGCCTGGGTCTGCTTCTATAGAAAATTTTCCTTCATTATTGGTGGTAACTGCTCTGTTTTTACCTTTTACTGCTATTGTAGCCCCTGCAAGCGGCTCACCCGTTTGCGCATTGGTTACAGTTCCTTTTATAGTACTGATTTTTTTTTCAGATCCCTGTTCCAGCGTTATCATGGTAATTTTGGTGCCATCTGTTTTATACAGCAGCACTTGATCATTTAATACTTTATAACCAATATTCAGTGGCTTGAACAATTCATCAAGTACGTCCTTTAACTTTTTTTCAGTAGCCCTAATAGATACTTTATGGCTTGTTTGAATAGCCGTAGAACTATAAATGAAATCCACCTCCGCTTTTCGCTTTATTTCGGCAATAACGTTTTTCATTTCTACATTTTTCACATCCAGGGTAACAAGTCTGTCCAATATCCCCTGTGCCTTTGCCTCTTTAGCAAAAGCTGATAATGTAAAAACAGCGGAAAGAAATATTTGTATGGCAGTTAGTTTCATGCAAAAGGCAATTGCATACAGCAATCGTGATTTTTTCATAACTTCAATCGTTTTTGTTTGAGTAATAAATGCAGGCAAAAACAGTCCGCCATCCGGCGGATGATAAAGCTGGCAGTACTCGCAATATTGCCGGCTTTTTGTTTTGGTTTTAAGCAGAGGAGAAGAAATGTTCTTTCATATAGCAGTAGTTTAAAATTTATTGAACAGGGCTTAGTTACATCCCTTTCCTTTTATCAGAATTTTTGTTCCTTTTATTTCATATTGGTGATTAGTTGCCACACAAATTGCAGCTAGCTTGTCATACAAGGTCTGGTTGGAAATATTTCCCGTAAACCGGCACTGGTAAATATTTTCGTTTTCCACTAAAATATCAACAGCATAAAACTTTCCAATATTATCCAATACACTTGCAAGGCTTACATCGTCAAAAGAAAAGGAGTTGGTAAGGAGGTTATTGTCAGTAGTCGCCAAAACAGGCTCCGGGTTTTCTACCAGCGATGTGGTAAAATGCCTGCTGGCCTCATCGTAAATAACTTTTTGGTTAGGAGTAAGGATGGCACCGTTATTTTTTTGCTGTTCATTATTCAAAGCCACTTGCTTTTTATCTTCATACACTGCCACCCGGCCAGTTTTTACTGACACCACAATTTGATTGGTTTCTTTGTCAGACTGTACGGTAAAACTGGTGCCTAATACCTGTGTAACCAGGTTGCCACTATGCACTAAAAAAGGCTTTGCAGGATTTTTTGCCACGTTAAAAAACGCTTCGCCCACCAGGTACACTTCCCGTTTATCGTTAGAAAAATGAGAAGGGTAGGCTAGTTTTGAAGAAGGCTGCAACACAATGGTTGTTCCATCCTCTAATTTCACTTCTTTTGTACCAGAAGAGGTATTTACCACTTCGGCTAATTTATTTTGTTCTTTGCCCAGTTCATATGCTACAGATTGTTGCCCGGTAGAAAACAGATAGTAAGCACCAACGCTTATGCCTGTAAATATTGCAGCAGCAGCGGCCCATCTTATAATAATTTTCCGTACCGGTGTTTTTGAGGGAACTACCCGTTCTTTGGTAAAATTTCCTTCCTGCTCTATTTTATTCCACATTTCCTGCTCTATAATAGCTAACTCATCCGTGCTTAAAGCAGTAATAGAATCGTTATACATCAGTTCATACCAATGGTCTACCAGTGCTTTTTCCTCTTCGTTTGCTGTGCCCGCCACATATCTTTTTAATAATTGTTTAAAAGCGTTCCTGTTCATCGGACTTAGTTTTTTGGAATTTTTTGACGATTTACAGGTGTAGACAGGCCATTCAGGAAAACCCCTAAACGGCATTGAACTTTTTTTTTGATCTTATAAATGACTGAACACTGTAAACAACAAACCGCTTACCATAAAGTCTTTCAGGTTAATGCGGAGCGTCTTTAAAGAAGAGGTAATATGGTATTCAACCGCTTTTTCGGAGATATTAAGCTGTTGGGCAATTTCTTTAACACTCAGGTGTTCCATCCGGCTCATTTTAAACACATCTCTGGTTTTGGGCGGCAGTTGCTGAATTGCCTTTTGAAAAGCGAGGTAAAGCTCATTGTACTGCACCGTGGCCTCAGTTTCTATAGATTGGTTGCTCCATGTTTCCTTTATATGCTGCTGATATTTTTTTTGCACCAGTACAGATTCAATATAGTTGATAACCCGGTTTTTAACAGCAACATGCAAATAGCTTTCCAGATTGCCAATAGTGAGTGAGCTTCTTTTTTCCCAGATGTGCAAAAAAAGGTTTTGCAATATTTCTTTGGCCGCCTCTTTAGAAACCAAACGATAATAAGCCGCATTAAATAATTGCTTCCAATACCTGTTATAAATTTCCTTAAAGGCTGCTTCATCATCAGCCTTTAAGAGTTTAATTAATATTTCATCTGCAAGCAAGCGATAGTCCATAACAAGGTTTGGCAACCACTAATGTATGAAAAATACTAAACCGTAAATCAATTGCCCATAAAAGAACATATCCAATGCAGGGGAAAGAGTTTTGTTTTATTCAGCCAAATAAAATTCTATGGGCCGGTGGGGGTGAAGGATTGTTTTTAAATACCTGGCAAAGTTGCTATTGCGAGGCATATAAAGTTGGGTATTGTAAACAGTAAAGTAAAACCTCAGTAAGTGCCCCATACAATAAATAGGTCTTTAATCACATTTTTTTTTGATTGACATCAAGCTCTAAATAAGATACAGAAAGTCTTTTGTTAGCCGGCATTGGTAAGCCGGTGGAGCAGTAGTTGCGTCGCACTTGTTAGCTGCAACGCTACGAGGAACGAGTAGCTGTTGCACTTCATACCGTCTTTAGCGGGACTTGTGCCACACAATACCAATAAACATTTCTGTGGCACCCCGCTAAAAGCGGTGGTACAGCAGCGCATTTATCAGCTCAAGTATACCTGCCCTAAAATAGTAGCTAAAAGCTACACCAAAGTACAGCGTAGGCAAAGCCGTACGCTGAGTGGCTTAATTGTATAGTTATTTATAAACTACGGTGAGTTGAGTGTCTTTAAATAAATTTTTGCTTTTACTATAATTAGGTCATTCTTATTTTCCATGTGTCAACCTAATTATTTTTGAATTTGTAGCATCAACTATTATCAAAAATGTTCCGCCTAAATAACCTTTTGGAAGTGTCCCTGAAACTACCCAATAGTTGTCAATTAAATAAGTCTCGTAAGGTCGCTGCTTTATGATATTGTCCTTGCTATATAGAGCGAAAAGAATTGGCTCAACTACATTTATAGCAGTTTCTTTGTTTTTTATGATTAGTGAATTTACACTTAATACGTTATGAATAGTTGTGTCTGACAAAGCGACTTTCAGTTCATTTCTTGCATTAGCTTCGCCCAATTTTAGTCTATCGCTATTTGTCTGACCACAGGACGAAAGTGTCAAAATAAAAAAAGTGAAAGCGACTATGAGATTTTTCCTTGTCATTTTAAATAGTAGGGTGCTCAAAATAATTGCCACCAACGTTGAAGCATTTGTGTTTGTGGCGGAATTTGAAAACCGTCAGCTTGGTACAAATGCTGATGTAAAATACAAAAGTTCATGGTTTATTCAATTGCTCAATTTATAACGTCGGGCTGGGGCAGAAGCTGATAGTGTAAGCTCCCCCGAAGTTCGGCCATTTAAAAGTTGACAAAATTGTTAACTTTAAAAATAAGGCTGATTATGAAAAAGACACGATTCACAGAAACCCAAATTGTAAAAGCTATTCAGGA
>JANRMC010000118.1:0-40036 GCA_033761915.1 Flavihumibacter sp. | reverse complement strand
AGATGCCGTAGTAAAATATGTTTTAAACCAGGAAAAGCATCATCGTAAACAAACATCTAAAGAAGAATATCATGAATTTTTGGAGAAATTTAAAATTGAATACGACGAAAAATATTTGTTTGATTTTTTAGAGGATTAGAGTTACAGGAAGCTCCTGCTGAGCTAATTGTATAATGTTACAAATTCTATAGACAGTTGGCTCCGCTGGAGCCATAAAAAATGAAAGATATATTATTAGCATATTACGGTGACGATTTTACCGGCAGCACCGATGCACTGGAGTTTATTACCCGTGCCGGTGCTAAAGCTGTTTTGTTTACTGAGCCCCCAACTGCAGCGCAATTAAAAGCATTTCCGGGTTTGAATGCATATGGTGTTGCAGGAAAAACAAGGGCATTACCACCGGATGAAATCGAACAACTATTATTGCCGGCTTTTAAGCAAATGAAAGCAAGCGGCGCCAAGCATGTTCATTATAAAGTTTGTTCTACGTTTGATTCATCACCAACTATCGGAAGCATTGGTAAAGCGATTGATTGCGGCGCCGCAGTTTTTCAAAACAAAATCATTCCTGTGCTGGGTGGTTCGCCTTCGTTAGGAAGATATTGTTTGTACGGAAATCTTTTTGCAAGAATGGGCATTGGCAGCAACGGAAAAATTTACCGGCTCGACAGACATCCATCTATGAGTAAACACCCTGTTACTCCCGCTGATGAAAGTGATTTGCGTTTGCACCTGGGAAAACAGACTAATAAAAAAATGGGATTGATAGATGTATTGCAATTAGAGAAGCCTGTTAATGAATGGAAGCATACCATTGCAACAGGAGAAGAAGTAATAGTAATTGATGCACTGTATGAATTACAATTACAAAAAATTGGTGAGTGGTTAGATGATTTGAGTGAAACCGCTCCACAATTTTCCGTTGGTGGCTCTGGTATTGAAGCGGCGTTGGGCAATTACTGGAATCAAAAAGATTTATTGAAACCAACAACCGCATGGCAGAAAATTGAAAAGGCAAAGCCTTTGCTGGTAGTGTCAGGCAGTTGCTCGCCGGTTACTGCGGCACAGATTGAATTTGCAAAAGCCAATGGGTTTGCTGAAGTTGTGATAGATGCTGTTTCAGTTTGTAATGAAAATATCATAAGTGTTGAATTAAGCAATAAGATTAAGAGTTTGCTGCAACAACAGCACAATGTATTAGTGCATACCGGTAATAAGCAAACAGAAAACCTTTCATCAGAAAGGCTTGGCACTGCTTTAGGTTTGATTGCAAAAGTGGCAACAGAACAAAGTAGTTTGAAAAGAGTGGTTATTGCAGGTGGAGATACCAGCAGCTATGCAGCAAGAGCAATGGAAATTGATGCAGTGGAAATGATTGCACCGGTAGTAATGGGTGCCCCGTTGTGTAAAGCATATTCAACGAATAGAAGTATTGACGGGTTGGAAGTAAATTTTAAAGGCGGGCAGGTGGGTGCGGAGAATTACTTTGTTTTAATGCAGAAGGGAAATGATGAGTTATAAGTTATGAATGATGAGTTATGCTGAATAGAAAACAAAATGTACAAGAGTGCGACGCCAATGCTGCCCAATAGAATTATTGAAGCTTGGTTCAAAAAAAACATAAACAAAAGACATGTCAAAAAAAACATTAGGACTGGTTCATACATCTGCAACACTGGTTCCAGTATTTGCAGAATTATGCAGTAAATATTTACCGGGCATTAAAGTATTTAACATTGTGGATGATAGTTTGATTAAAAACACTATTGCCTGCGGCGAACTAACGGCATCAACAAGCAAGGGAGTGGTGAACTATGCAGCATCGGCAGAAGAAGCAGGAGCCGATTATATTTTATTTACCTGCTCATCCATTGGTCCGGCAGTGGAAACAGCTGCCACATTAACTGGGGTGCCGGTGTTAAGAGTCGACCAGCCAATGGCCGACAAAGCAGTAAGCACCGGAAAAAAAATTGGTGTTATTGCAACTTTATCAACCACACTAGAACCCACCAGTGATTTGGTAAGAAGAAGAGCCATTGCTGCCGGAAAAGAAATTGAATTGAAAGCTGTTTTGTGCGAAGGCGCTTTTGACGCACTCATGAGCGGCGATGCTGCCACACACGACAAAAAAGTAGGCGATGCATTAAAGCAATTGGTAAATGAAGTGGATGTAATTGTATTGGCACAGGCAAGCATGGCAAGAGTGGTGGATGCATTAACCGATGCAGAAAAAAAAGTGCAGATACTGGCAAGTCCGCCGATTGCAATGGAGTATTTAAAAACTTTGATTGGATAATGGCTCACAGATTACACAGATGAACACAGATAAAAACATCTGTGAAAATGTGTGCCATCTGTGATAAAAAAATATGAAGAAATATTTTCTATACGCTGCTGCATTATTTGCTATCGCTTTAGTGATTGGTATTGCCATGCAACAACCAACATTATACAAGCCTTGCGCATTGGCAACAGCAATTAGTGCAGCAATCGGTTTGGGTGCAGTACCATCATTAAAAGGTTATCAATATACTGCGTGGATAATAAGCGCTGTGGTGGCAGGAATGATTTTTCCGGAAGCGTTTATAAACTGGGGCGGTGTAAACCTGCGGGACAAAACTTTAATACTGGTTATCATTCAACTTGTAATGTTTGGCATGGGTACACATATGAGCTTAAAAGATTTCAGCGGACTGGCAAGTACAGGCAAAGGAGTGCTGGTAGGTTTGTTCTGTCATTTTTCTATTATGCCGTTAATGGGTTTGTTGCTCATAAAAATTTTTCATTTTGAACCGGAGATTGCAGCAGGTATTATTTTAATTGGCAGTTGCAGCAGCGGACTGGCAAGTAATGTAATGGTGTACCTGGCAAAAGCTAATTTAGTATTGAGTGTAATTGTAACCGCCATGGCAACATTGGTGGCACCATTGTTAACGCCGTTGTTAATGAAAACATTTGCCGGCACATTAATTAAGATCGACTTTGTAGATATGATGCTGGAGATTGTAAAGATTGTTTTGGTGCCAATCGGTGCTGCATTACTGCATGATTTTCTTAAAAATGCCGGTGATACTCAGAAGCGGCTGGTGTATGTAGCCTGTTTACTGAGTGTTATATGGATTGCCGTACTGGTGATACTTATGAAAGAAGAAGGTGGCCCGGCAGGCATGCCGCAGTCTCTTAGCCTCTCTGGTTTTTTTGCAGGCGCTGTTATTGCAGGAGTGGTGTATAATTTTTTACACAGTAAAATTCGTTTACTTGATAAAATAATGCCCCTAATTTCCATGTTCGGTATTATTTATTTTACCACTGTTACCACTGCTGCCGGCAGAGAAAATTTAATGAAAGTGGGTGTGCTGTTATTCATCGCATCGGTTATTCATAACGCAGCCGGATATTTTTTTGGCTACTGGCTAAGCCGTTTGTTTGGGATGGATGTAAACAGCAGCCGCACCATTGCTTTTGAAGTAGGTTTGCAAAATGGCGGCATGGCAAGCGGTATTGCAGGCAGCATGGGTAAGCTGGGCACGGTTGGTTTGGCAGCCGCAGTTTTTAGTCCGTGGATGAATATCAGCGGCAGTATCTTAGCAAATTACTGGAGACGTAAACCCGTTTCTGAAAAACATAGCAATAAATAAGCTGTATGAAAAAAACTGTTCAACATTTTAAATCTTTCAGCATACTCTGTGTGCTTTGTACCTTTGTGAGCCAAACAAATGCACAAATCAACTACGCCAAACAAATGGCCGCCACTATTATGAAGCAATACAAAGATTCGATGGTGGTAAAAAAATATGCCAGCCATCTGGAGCAGGATAAACTGCCCCAGGGCAACCGCCCTGCCAACTGGAATTATGAAATTGGCGTGGTACTGATGGGCTTTGAACGACTGTCAAAACATACGGGAGATAATACGTACATGGATTATACCAAACATATTGTTGACCATTTTATAAAAGAGGATGGCAGCATCCGAACGTATGTGATGGATGAGTATAACAGTGATAATATTCCGCCGGGCCGCCAGTTATTACACCTGCATGAAATGTATAAAGAAGAAAAATATAAAATCGCCGCACAAACATTACGCAATCAAATCAGCATTCAGCCACGCAACAAGGCCGGTGGTTTCTGGCATAAATTAAAATACCCTTCTCAAATGTGGCTGGATGGTTTGTATATGATTGAACCTTTTTATGCAGAACATGCTGTTGTAAATAAAACATCCGAAGACTTTAACGACATCATCAACCAGTTTGTGTGGATGGAAAAATACAGCCGGGATTCAAAAACAGGTTTACTATATCATGGTTGGGATGAAAGCAAGTTGCAACGCTGGGCCAATAAAAAAACCGGAGTGTCACCAGAATTCTGGAGCCGCAGCATGGGCTGGTACATGATGGCATTGGTGGATGTGCTGGATTTTATTCCAGCCAATCACCCACGCAGAAATGAACTGATAAAAATTTTAAACCGCACCACCACAGCCTTAATAAAATACCAGGATGCAAAAAGCGGAGTGTGGTGGCAGGTAACCGATAAAGCCTACAAAGAAAAAAATTATTTAGAATCATCTGCCACAGCCATGTTTGTATTTTCCATTGCAAAAGGCATTCGTATGAAATATTTGCCGGCAACTTTTAATACAGCCTTGCAAAAAGCATACAATGGCATGCTAAAAGAGTTTGTAAAAGAAGATGCCAATGGTCAGTATCATTACATGCAGGCAGTGGCTGGCGCCGGTTTGGGCGGCATTCCTTACCGTGACGGCACCTATGAATATTATGTAAACGAACCCAAAAGGGATGATGACTTAAAAGCCATCGGGCCATTTATACAGGCATGTATTGAAATGGAGTTGTTGAAAAAGAAATAAAATTATGTTACCAGCCGCAGTACTACTATCAGCATCGTTGTGTCACTCACTTGTGCGTCCGGATATTCTATTCAGCAAATTCAAAAGTAAAAAGTCAAAATTCAAAAGGGTGCTGTTTTTTTACTTTTTACTTTTGAATTTTGACTTTGCTCATGCACAGCTGGTAGATAAAACCCCTGCCGCCGTTCCCATTGCTCCATCCATCTACAACCGTGAGCCATACGAAGACCCAACTATCAGCGGTATTAACAGAGAAGCAGCAAGAGTAACGGCTTATTCTTATGCTAATATTACTGATGCATTAAAAAATGATAGAGAGAAAAGTGGAAGATACATCTCATTAAACAGCGATTGGGATTTTTCCTTTGCACTAAAACCCGGCGACGAACCAAAAGATTTTTATAAAAGCAAAGTAAACGGATGGAAGAAAATTCCCGTGCCATCAAATTGGGAAATGCAGGGCTACGATAAACCCATTTATAAAAGTGCGGTGTATCCGTTTCGTCCTGTTAACCCGCCGTATGTACCTAAAGATTATAATGGCATTGGTTGTTATCAAAAAACATTTACTGTTCCGGCTGATTGGAACAATAAAAACATCACATTGCATTTTGGCGGTGTAAGCTCTGCTTATAAATTATGGATTAACGGAAAATTTGCCGGTTATGCAGAAGATAGTTTTTTACCAAGTGAATTCAACATTACTCCTTACTTACAAAGCGGAGAAAATATTATTTCTGTTTGGGTAATTAGATGGAGCGACGGCAGTTTTTTAGAAGACCAGGACCAATGGCGCATGAGCGGTATTCATAGAGAAGTGTATTTAATGGCAGAGCCCAAAATGCGTATCGCCGATTTCTTTTATCAAACCAAACTGGATAAGGATTATAAAGACGCTATTTTAAGCATTCGCCCAAGAATAGAAAATTTAACGGGTCATGAAATGCCGGGCTATATGTTGAAAGCACAATTGTTTGATGGAAACAATCAGCCGGTATTGCAAACACCATTGATAAAAAAAGCAGATGACATCATCAACGAAATTCATCCACGGTTAGACAGGGTGAAATTTGGCTTGTTGGAAACAACTATTTCCAACCCAAAAAAATGGAGTACCGAAGACCCCAATTTGTATAAACTGATTTTGACCTTAGAAGACAGTGCCGGAAACATTGCAGAAGTAAAAACATGTGACATTGGTTTTCGTTCCATTGAGTTCAGAAAGAGTGACAGTAAATTATTAATTAACGGCAGGCTCACTTATTTATATGGTGTTAACCGCCCCGACCATCATCCCACAAAAGGAAAAGCATTAAGCCGTAAAGATATTTTACAGGATATTAAAACCATGAAGCAGTTTAATTTTAACTGCGTTCGTTTATCGCATTATCCCAGCGACCCATACTTGCTGGATTTATGCGACCAGTTTGGTATGATGGTGATTGATGAAGCCAATTTAGAAACACATGGTTTGGGTGGAAAATTAGACCACGACGCACAATGGACAGCTGCCTATTTAGAAAGAGTGAGCCGCATGGCATTGAGAGATAAAAATCACCCTTCAATTATAATGTGGAGTTTGGGTAATGAAGCAGGTAGTGGCCCTAACCATGCAGCGATGGCCGCATGGATAAAAGATTTTGACATGACAAGGCCCTTGCATTACGAGCCAGCGATGGGCAGCCCCAAAGAAGAAGGATATATTGACCCAAGCGACCCGAAATATTTAAGAAGCAACGACCACTCACACCGCATACAAAATCCGTTGGACCAATATTATGTGGATGTGGTGAGCCGGATGTATCCTTCTGATTATACCGTACCGCTATTGGTAAATCAGAACAATGGCGATAAACGCCCCATCTTTTTTTGTGAGTATGCACATGCCATGGGCAATAGCGCCGGTAACTTAAAAGAATTTTGGGACCAGTGGAGAGCACTGCCAAGAGTAATTGGTGGCTGCATCTGGGAGTTTAAAGACCAGGGATTGGAAAAAACAGATTCCACCGGTGTAAAATATTATGCTTATGGCGGCGATTTTGGTGAAAGGTATTTTGACAATTTTACCATAAAAGGAATAGTGAATGCAGATGGCAAACCGAAGGGTGTGATGGAGGAATGCAAACGTATTTTTCAACCCATAGAATGCGAATGGCTGGGTAACAAAATTAAAATTACCAACCGGAGTAACACCACCAATGTAAGCAAGTACAACTGCATATTCATTTTAAAAGAAGATGGCTGGAATGTGGTGAAGAAAGCAATTACCGGTTTGGATATTCAGCCCGGTAAAGATTCTGTATTGGATGTTGCGGCTTTAATGCCTGCATTAAAACCCGGTGCGGCGTATCACCTGAATATGCGTTTTACATTTAAAGATTCCACCGCCTGGGCAGATAAGCATTTTATTATTGCAGAGAACCAGTTTGAAATTCAGGGTAATCAATCGCATAGTAGAAGTAAAAATCTTAAACCTCTGTTTAATGCTGGAGAAAATGATGAAACTATAAGTTTTTCTGGCAAGGATTTTATAATCAGATTTAATAAAATAAGCGGAGCATTAAGCTCATATATTTATAAAGGTGTTGAACAAATTAAGCTGCCATTGCTTCCACATTTTACCCGGCCACAAACTGATAATGATAAAAGAGGCTGGAAAACTCATCGGGCATTAAAGCAATGGTATGAAGCTAAGCCAAAGCTGGTAGAACTAAAGAAAATTATTTTTGGCGGTCATAGCGGATATGGTGAAGCTATAAGTGTGATCTATTCATTCATTAATGATAGTGCCAGGGTATTTCTTACTTATTATTTATTTGATAATGGAGTTATAAACATTGAGTTAAATTTAACTGTAAAAAATGGTTTGCCAAATATTCCTAAAGTGGGCATGCAAATGGGCATTAACAGAAGTTTTGAAAATATCAGCTGGTTTGGCAGAGGCCCTTTTGAAAATTATATTGACAAAAAATACGCTGCTGATGTTGGACTGTATAATCTTCCGTTAAATGAGTTTATGGAAAATTATGTAGTGCCGCAGGAAAACGGCAACCGCACTGATGTGAGATGGATGTTTTTGGCTGATAAACAAAAAGAAGGTTTATTAATTGTTGCAGACAGTTTAATCAGCATGAGTGCATGGCCGTACACCGAAGAGAATATTCAAAATGCCAAGCACACCAACAAATTAAATGATGCCGGCTTTATAACCTTGAACATTGATTTAATACAAATGGGTGTGGGTGGCAACGACAGCTGGAGTGATGTGGCTGCACCATTGGAGAAATATCAGGTTCCTGCAAAAGATTATCAATACCGTTTTTATATTGTTCCGTTTAATGCAAAAAATAAAACAGCCGGTGAAAGAGCAAAGGAGCTTAGTTTTTAGATTAACCACAAAGGACGCAAAGGTTTGCACAGAGAACACTAAGAAATACTTTGTGCTCTCTGTGCTGTTTTTTCTTTGTGTCCTCTGTGGTAAAATTACTTCTGCCCAACAGAAAGAAGTACCACAAACTGTGATGCAACAAATTTACGATGAAGTAAAAACGCCTTACAAGTATGGTATGGTGATTACCCCGGCAGATAGCACCAAAAAAATTGATTGCCCTTCTGTTTTCCGCAAAGGAAAAAAATGGTACATGACCTATATACAATTTACCGGCCGGGGGTATGAAACATGGCTGGCAGAAAGTAAAAATTTATTGCAATGGAAAACATTGGGGAAAATAATGAGCTTTGGTGATACAGCCCAAACAAGAGATTACACAGAGTGGGATGCTAACCAAAGAGCCGGATATATTGCCTTGCAGGATACTAAATGGGGCGGCAGTTATCAATTAGAAAAATTCAGTAAAAAATACTGGTTGAGTTATATTGGTGGAAAAGAAACCGGTTATGAAGCTGGTAAACTCAGCATTGGCATTGCTTCCACCAATGGTAATATTACAAAGCCGCATGAATGGAAAAGAGTGGGTGATCCTGTTTTATCCATGACTGATATTGATGTACGCTGGTGGGAGAATAAAAAATTATTTAAAAGTACCATCATATGGGATAAGAATAACACACTGGGCAAACCCTTTGTAATGTATTATAATGCCAATGGCGATACCAGTAACAACACACCCCAATGGCGCTGGTTTGAAAGAATTGGAATGGCAGTGAGTGATGACATGATTAACTGGCAACGTTATCAAACTGACCCGGTGGTGCATCATAAAATTGGAATAACGGGTGATGGTGTGATACAAAAGATCGGCGATGTGTGGGTAATGTTTTACTTCGGCGCTTTTTGGGAAGGACGAAAAAATGAAACCTTTAACCGCTTTGCCTGCAGTTACGATTTGGTAAACTGGACAGACTGGAATGGCGATGACTTAATTAAATCATCAGAGCCATACGATGCAAAGTTTGCACACAAACCTTTTGTGGTAAAATGGAAAGACGTGGTCTATCATTTTTATTGTGCAGTGGATAAGAAAGATACTAGGGGAATTGCGGTGGCAACGAGTAGGGACTTGAAAAAATGGCAACACAGATGATGCTGATAAAGCAGATTGGTACTGATTTATTTTTAAAAGTGGAAAATCTGAAAGGATTTAATACTAATAGCTTTGGAGGAAACCCCGGTAAATATGACAGAAGATGTATCGGAACTCCCATAGAAGTTCAATTTGAATGATTGATTTAAATTAGAAGCTTTGAAAATATGAAGCATCTTTGCAAAAGCTCAATAAAGAACTGAACGCTAAAGTGAGTGACACAACGATGTTGATAGTAGCACGAAAGCTGGTAAAAAAAATGAAAAAAATTAGCTCAATCATATTGCTTGTCTTTTTGTGTAATCTGCTGATTGCGCAAAAGCCAACCATTGAATCGGTATTTAACAATCCTCCGCAATCTGCTAAGCCATGGGTTTTTTGGTATTGGATGCATGGTGCCGTTTCTAAAGAAGGAATAACTGCTGATCTGGAAGCAATGAAACAGGTGGGTATTGGCGGGGCTTATTTAATGCCCATAAAAGATACCAGCTCAAAAATTTTATTTCAACCACAGGCAAGACAGTTAACACCTGAGTGGTGGGATCTTATCAATTTTGCGCTAACAGAAGCCCGACGCTTAAAGCTGCAAATTGGTATGCACGTAAGCGATGGTTTTGCATTGGCCGGCGGCCCATGGGTTACGCCAGAACTAAGCATGCAAAAACTGGTATGGACAAAAACCTATGTGAGTGCTGCAAACAAAGATGCAATTAACTGCGAGCGTCCGGAAGCCTTTGATGATTACTATAAAGATATTGCTGTGTTTGCTTACCCGGCAAAATCGGTATATGCGTTTAGTGATATTACTATTGTACCAACAGTAACTACCAGCAACGGCACAAAGGCCCAGTATCTTTCTTATGAAGATCCGCTGAACAAGCAAAGCTTCCGGAGTGATAGCAGTTGCTGGATACAATATAAATATCCCGTTAATTACACCTGCCGTTCTGTAAGAATACACAGCGGCACCAACAGCTATCAGGCACAACGTTTATTATTACAGGTAAGCGATGATGGCATTAATTTTAAAAATATAACAAGGCTGGAAGCACCCCGGCATGGATGGCAGGATACGGAGCAGGATTACACGCATTCCATACCGGTAACCACGGCGCGGTATTTCAGGTTTGTGTATGATAAAGACGGTACCGAACCGGGTGCAGAAGATTTGGATGCTGCCAAATGGAAACCTTCTTTAAAACTAATGGGTATTTACCTGAATGATGAACCGGTTATTAATCACTACGAAGCTAAAAACGGAAGTGTGTGGCGGGTGGCAATGAATACAACAGCCAATCAGGTAAATGATAAGGATGCAATACCACTAAACAGTATTATTAATCTTACCGGTAAGTTAGATGCAGACGGTAATTTAAACTGGACACCCCCTGCCGGTAATTGGGTGGTGGTGCGCATGGGGCATACCTCAACGGGTTTAACCAATTATACCGGTGGCGGTGGGTTGGGGCTTGAATGCGATAAGTTTAACCCTGACGCGGTAACCCTTCAGTTTAATAACTGGTTTGCTAAAGTGTTTGAACGGGTTGATAGTGCTACAGTGAAAGAAGTACTGAAAGTATTTCATATTGATAGCTGGGAATGTGGCAGCCAGAACTGGAGTGAAAATTTTACTACTGTATTTAAAGAGCAGCATGGATACGATTTAACCAATTACCTGTTGGTAATGGCCGGTGTGCCGCTTGAATCTGCCGCTGTTTCTGAAAAAGTATTGCACGATGTAAGGGAAACCATTGCCACGATGGTGAATGATGTGTTTTATACAACGCTAAAAAAACTGGCGCATGAGAGAGGTTGTGTGGTAAGCGCAGAAAGTGTGGCGCCTACTATGGTGAGCGATGGGTTGCTGCATTATAAAAATACTGATTTGCCAATGGGCGAATTTTGGCTTAATAGTCCCACACATGATAAACCCAATGATATGTTAGATGCTATTAGCGGGGCACATATTTACGGAAAGAATATTGTGCAGGCAGAAGCTTTTACATCTGTAAGAATGAACTGGAACGAACATCCGGGGAACTTAAAAATTATTGGAGACAGAAATTTTGCGTTGGGTATTAATAAACTGGTAGTGCATGTGTTTACCCATAACCCATGGATGCAAAAAAAACCAGGCATGACGCTGGATGGGGTTGGTTTGTATTACCAGCGTAATCAAACATGGTTTGCACAAAGCAAAGCATGGATAGATTATTTAACTAAATGCCAGGCTCTGTTACAATTGGGCAAGCCTGTGGTGGATATTGCTGTGTTTAGCAGTGAAGAAGTACCGCGCCGGGCAGTATTGCCCCAACGCCTGGTAAATACACTACCCGGCTTATTTGGAAAAGAAAAACTGGACGCAGAAAGAAAACGTTTGCAGAATGAAGGTCAGCCGCAACGCAGCATACCAGATGGTGTTACACACTCAGCTAATATGGCCGACCCAGAACAATGGATAGACCCGCTGAATGGGTATGCTTACGATTCTTTTAACCCCGATGTTTTAATGCAGCTATTTGTTGAGAATGGTGTGGTTGTAGCACCCGGTGGTGCCCGCTACAAAATATTGGTATTGCCGGCCCGGCATGCACTCAATCCTAATAACAGTCTTATTTCAGAAGCCGTGTTGCAAAAATTAATACAGTTGGTAAAAGCAGGTGCTACCATTATTATGAGTAACGATTATGTTAATGGTATTGGTATGAAAGATAGCGATGGCACGGTGCGTTTACTGTTTAAAGAACTGTTGAATAAAGCAGGCAAAAAGGGAAAATTGATAATGGCACCTTATACCGATTCATCATTGACGAAATTAGGTGTTGCAAAAGATGTGGATGTGTTGAAAGGAAAAAGCACCATTGCATGGACGCACCGCAAAGACGCTGAAACAGATATTTATTTTATCAGCAATCAGGCAGGGCGGCAACAGGTGAGCCTCTCTTTTAATAACAATGCCCGGCCAGAAATTTTGTATCCTGTTACCGGCATAATAAAAACTCCTGCACAATGGGTGGCAAAAGCTGGCCGTGTTACGGTGCAGGAAACGATGGAAGCCGGTGAATCTTTCTTTATTGTTTTCAGAAAAAAAGGGCAGAAGCATAACGAGCCAAATAAGAACAGCACTGTAAAAACGCTGCTTATAAAAACACCCTGGAAATTGCAGTTTGATGAAGCATTGGGTGGCCCCAAAGAACCGCTTGTATTAAATAACTTACATAGCTGGACGGAAGCTGCCGACACGGCTACTAAATTTTATTCGGGCACTGTAGTTTACACCAACAGCTTTGCCTTAACAACAATTGAAAAAGCAAAGCAATTGCAATTGCAGTTAGATGAGTTGTATAATATTGCCAGCATAAAAATTAATGGGATTGATTGCGGCACTTTATGGACGCCGCCTTATACACTGGATATTACAAAGGCAGTAAAGAATGGAGATAACATACTTGAAATAATGGTTACCAACACCTGGCACAATCGTTTAATTGCAGATCAATGGCTGCCGGCAGAAAAACGCGTTACCTACACAACGGCTCCCTTCCGTTTAAAAGACAAGCCATTGCAACCCGCCGGTATTATTGGTGCTGTGCGTATTGTATGGCAATAATATTTTGTAGCCGGCAGTAGTAATACTATTCGGCTTTACTTGCGTCGCACACTTGTACAGAAGAGCAGGTATAAGCAAAAAGGTAAATGGTGTAAGCCCTATGCCTTTTACCATTGTTGAAGTGTGCGACGCAACGATGCTGACCAGAGCGTTGCCGTTGGTTACAAAAAGAAAATCATATTACCAATCGTCTGTTCTGAAACTGGAAAGAGGATAACCTTCGGTGCTGAATAATTCTCCCACAATAAAATCTTTAAATGCATAGCGTACTGCCACAGGTGCAGGCACCAGAGGAGAAGATACCACAACGGTTCCGTTGCGTATGAATGCGGTTGCCGGACGAAATATTTTATCGGCACCGGCAATTTCAAATTGTGTTAAGGGCTTACCATAACTGGTAATACCATTGGGTACGTTCTTAAATTTAATAGTGGCAATATTACCTGCAATCAACAGAGAATCGTACAAAGGGCTTTGGTAAGCAAAACCACTAAACTGGTAGGTTTGCGCCAGTGCCAGGTAAGCAAAACGCTTGCCTACAATGGCTTTATCGGCCGGATGAATATTATTTTCTTCGCCATTATCCATTAACACCACCATGCCGCTGTTGGGTATTGCGGCCAAAGCTTTGCGTTGTGCATCGCGTAAATAAGCAGAATTGTTTTTTCTGTCAAGCACGGTAGTTGCATTATTAAGCTGTGCGTAATTATATGGGGCTATTTGTGCATAGTAGAAAGGAAAAGCACCATTACTCATTTCACTGCGCCATTGCTGTACCATGGCAGGAAATAATTTTTCATACTGTTCGGGTCTTCCATTATTACTTTCTCCCTGGTACCACAGGCAGCCTTTAAAAGTGTAACCAATAAATGGGTGCAACATAGCATTATACAATGTAGTGGGCGTTCTGTTATTTACTTTGGCAGAATCGGCTACGGCGGGTATGGTCAATTCCGGAAAATTTTTCAAGCCATCTTTATTCATCCATGCTTCTGCGCTGGAACCCCCATAACTGATAACTATTAAACCAACCGGAACTTTTAATTGTTGCTGTAAGATTTTTCCGAAATGATAAGCCGCTGCACTAAAATTACTCACAGTTTCAGGTGAGGCTACTTTCCAGGTGGCATTCTTGCTGGTATCCTGCGCTATTGTTTTTACAGAGCGGGGTACTGTATATAAACGTATTTGATTATTGGCTGCATTAAATATGGCGTCATTAGCATTAAGAATGGGTTGGTCTCTGAAACCTTTCATCGGCATTTCCATATTACTCTGTCCGCTGCACAGCCAAACTTCACCTATCAATACATCATTCAGCACCACAGGTTCTCCATCAGAAATGGTGATGGTATAAGGCCCGCCGGCCTGTGGGGTGACTACTTTTATTTGCCAGGCGCCGTTATCAGCGGCTGTGGTGGTATATGTTTTCTTATTCCACGAAGTGGTAATTTTTACGCTTTTACCAGCGGCCGCCCAGCCCCAGATACCGGCATTGCTTTGTTGTTGCAAAACCATGCCATTGGTAAAGAAATACGGCAATTGTACTTTGGCATTTGTAAGCAAGGGTGTGCTTACCATTAATACAAGCGTGGCAATTATTATTTGAAAACGAAAACGGGCAATCATTAGTAACTAATTTAGCTACGAATATAACTGATCTGGGTTTTACTACCGTCTGGCACTGTTGATTGCGGGCTCGCAAAAAGGGGGAGGGCTTTATAAAAAAGTTTTTAGTAATTTTCTGCGTTAATGAAACGGCCATATGAAGGAAAATAAAGAAGGTTCTCATAAAAATATATGGTATGGCGTGGGGCGCCAGCGCATTGAAATACCCCGTGCTATCCTTAAATCGAGGATACAGAACAGCCTTTTATTAAAACATCTTCATATTGCCTCTATTGGTTATTATCCCAAAGCAAAAGATCATTACACCTACCGGAAAAAAGGGTTGAGTGAAAATTTTATTTTTTACTGTGTGGATGGGCACGGTTGGTATAAAATAGGAGATCAACGTTACGAAGTGGGCCCTAATGAGTTTTTTATTTTGCCCCAACACCAGGAGCATGCCTATGCCAGCAGCGATGAAAACCCGTGGAGCATTTACTGGATACATTTTGGCGGCGATGCGTTGCCGGAGCTGAATAAGATACATGCCGTACAAAAAAATTTTAAACCCACCCATATAAAAACGGGGGGTGAAATTATATCCATCTTCACTAAGATTTATAAAACCCTTCAGTTGGGGTATAGCATAGATAACCTGCTTTTTGCCAACATGTGCCTCACGCATTTTTTAACACTCTTTGTGTATAACGACCGGCATTTTGAAACCACCGATCTTTCTAAACTGGACTGTGTGGACAGCGCTATTTTGTTTATGCAGGAGCATATAAATGAAAACATTTCTCTCAGCGATCTGAGTAAACATTATAATTACTCGGTATCCCGTTTTTCAAACCTTTTTAAACAAAAAACGGGCTATGCCCCTATTGACTATTTTTTGCAGATGAAAATGCAAAAAGCCTGTCAGCAATTAGATTTTACCCACCAGTCTGTAAAAGAAATTTCTTTCAATATGGGTTTTGATGATCCCTACTATTTTTCAAAGCGGTTTAAAACTATCATTGGAGTATCGCCCAAGCAATACCGTACCATGAAGAAGAATGAATGATTACAGCGAAGAGCGGGAAGTAACCACAAAAGGCACTTCAAAATGCTCGGTTGAATTGTTTAAAATTAACTCGGCTGCTTTTTTACCCATAAACTCAAAGTCAGTAGAAATAGTAGTGATGCCGTTTAAGATAATTTTCTTTAGCGGGGTTTCATTGTAAGAGATAACACCCACATGCTTGCCCACTTTTAAACGGGTAGCCAATATTTTTTCAATTAAAGTCACCAGGTCGTCTTCCATCAGGTTAATATACACTTCCCCTTCTTTGATGGGTTCGTTGGCAATATCATGCACCACTTTAAAGTTGAATGCATATTGGTGGCAAAACTTATAAAAGCCTTTTAGTATTTCTTCAGGGTGGTAGGTGTACTCCGGAAAAATGATTTTAATGGTATGGTATTTACTCAATTGTTTTCTTAGTTGTTCAAGGGCATTGTAAATGTCAATCTCAAAATTTTCATACACGGCAGCATAATTGCCGTTAATGCCTGGTATCACTTTATCCAGCACCAGTAATTTATCAGAGGGTATCTGGTTAATAATTTCACTGGCGGTTTCACCCCCTTCTAAAAAATGAGGCACCACCACATAATGTGTGTATTCGTTTTTATTATTTTGTATGAGGCGCTTAAAAAGAGCAAAATCGTTATTGTATACATAAAAATCAATAGAGGCCATACCGCCCAGGGTTTTTACAAAAGCGTCGTATACAATTTTTTTATGCGCACTTAACTTGTTAAACAGTAAAAATATTTTCAGTGGCTGGTTAACCTCGGTAGATTTTACAAAATAACCTTTGCCGGGCACGGAACCCAATATGCCAATTTGCTTCAGGTATTTATAACCTTTCTCTGCCGTATCGCGGGATATTTCAAATTCAAAACTCAATTCATTAATAGAAGGGAGTAAATCATCTTTACCAATTCTTTCACTGCTGATGGCTTTAATTACAGAATTGGCCAGCTGAATATACTTTGGCGTGGCAGACAGATAATCAATATCTATGTATTTAAAAAGAATATTCTTTTTCATGTGTCAATCGTAAATGTCAGGCCCCGAAAGGTATAACACTTTCCACTGATACAAAACTTTTGGGGCAGGATAGTTATGTTTTGAAACTTTAGTACTTTAATCGCCTGTATGAATTATCGCTTGCTTTTTATTGTATGCTGCTGTTTTTTCCATTCTTTTTTATGGGGGCAAACACCCGATGTGCAATTGCATACCGTGCAGGATGGTTGGGCCGCCAACTCAGTTAATACCGTTATTTTTCGCAAAAATGCGCTGGTAACCCATAAAGACACCCAGTTTATAGCCTTCTATGATAAAGATGCTTTTGTAGTAGTGGGCAAAAGAAAATTAAACAGCGCTAAATGGATTTTACAGAAGACAGCTTTCACCGGTAAAACAACAGATGCACATAACAGCATCAGTATAATGGCAGATGGCAGCGGCTATCTTCATCTTTCATGGAATCATCATGGAGATGTTTTGAATTATACCCGCTCAATAGCGCCGGGTTCATTGCAGTTTGAACCCAAATTTTTTATGACAGGTTTAAACGAAGCTGCCGTTACCTATCCGGAATTTTATTTACAACCCAATGGCAATCTTATTTTTTTATACCGCGACGGAGCTTCGGGCCGGGGTAACCTTGTGGTAAATCAATACAACCACCAATTGCAACGCTGGCAGCAACTGCATAATAACCTAATAGATGGTAATCGGCAACGCAATGCCTATTGGCAGGCCTGCACCGATGAGAATGGAAGCATTCACCTCTCATGGGTGTGGAGGGAATCTCCCGATGTGGCCAGTAATCATGATATCTGCTATGCCCGTTCAGATGATGGGGGCGTAACCTGGAAAAAATCAGATGGTAGCAGCTACAACTTACCTATAAATAAAGAAAATGCAGAGTATGCCAGGCGGGTGCCGGAGGGCAGTGAGTTAATCAATCAAACATCTATGTTTGCTTCAGCCAGTAACGGGGTTTATATTGCCACTTATTGGAAACCCAAAAATGCTGCAGCACCGCAATACCAGGTGGTGTATCTTCAAAAAGGTAAGTGGCAGTGCAGTAATTTAAATACAAGAACTACCAATTTTTCACTGAGTGGTACCGGCACTAAAAAAATACCAGTGTCAAGGCCACAGATTATTGGATGGAAGCAAAAAGGTAAAATGCGACTTGCTTTAATTTTCAGAGATGCCGAGCGTGGCAATGCTGTTTCGGTGGCAGTAACTACTGCTATCAACAGTAATCAATGGCAGGTAAAAGATCTGCTGCAGGCTGATGTTGGACAATGGGAGCCAACCTATGACTCAGAATTGTGGAAGCAAAAAAAACTATTGCATCTTTTTGTGCAGAAAGTGGTGCAGGCAGACGGCGAGGGCATTACCAGCACACCGCCACAGCCGGTGCAGGTATTAGAATGGAAACCTAAAAAATAACGATATGCGTTTTGTTATAGTATTAGTTTCAATGTTTTTTCTATCAGTGTTGCCTTTGTGGAGCACTGCGCAAAAGATAAAAGCCGATAAGCGTTTACTGGCAGCAGCAGATAGCTATCTGGCTGCCGCTGCTGCTCAATACAAAGTTTTACAAAAGCAATTGCCGGCAGATAAATTTCCTAAAACCTATTTCCCAACTACAAGCAAATATGAGTGGAGCAACAGCGGCTGGTGGTGCAGTGGGTTTTACCCCGGCACCCTGCTTTATTTATATGAAGCCACTAAAGATAGCAGCCTTTACAATGAAGCCATGCGCATTTTACAGGTGCTGGAAAAAGAAAAAAACAATACCGCCACACATGATCTTGGGTTTATGATGTATTGCAGCTTTGGCAATGCCAACCGGTTGCAACCCAAAAGTGGTTACAATGAAATTTTATTAACCAGTGCAAAATCTTTGTGCACCCGGTTTAACCCAACCACAGGTTGTATCAAATCATGGGACTCAAAGAAAGGCGACTATCTGGTAATAATAGACAATATGATGAACCTGGAATTATTGTTTTGGGCTACCCGTTACAGTGGAGATTCTTCATTTTACAAAATTGCCGTAACACATGCCAATACAACTTTAAAAAATCATTTCAGGGCAGATAACAGTTCTTACCATGTATTAAACTACAACAGTGAAACAGGGGCCGTACAGCAAAAGAGAACAGCACAGGGCTTTGCAGATAGTTCTGCATGGGCCCGTGGGCAGGCCTGGGGCTTGTATGGTTATACCACCACCTACCGCGAAACAAAAGATGTGCGTTACCTGCAACAGGCCAATGCCATTGCAGCTTTTATTTTGGTGCACCCGCGGCTTCCGGCCGATAAAGTTCCTTATTGGGATTTTGATGCCAACACCATTCCCAATGCTTTGCGGGATGCATCAGCAGCAGCCATTATTGCAAGCGCTTTATTAGAATTGAAAAGTTATGTAAATGCCAAAACCGCTGCACAGTATGTAGCCGCCGCCACTGTTATTTTAAAAAATCTTTCCAGTAGTAGTTATCGGGCCACTGCCGGTACCAATGGCGGTTTTATACTGCAACACGGTGTGGGGCATTTTCCACAGCAAACAGAAGTTGATGTGCCGTTAACTTACGGAGATTATTATTATATAGAGGCATTACTACGTTACAAACAATTAAACAGAAAATAAAAATTATGCAACGCGTAGCATTTAAAATGAAATTATTTAAAGGGCAGGAGGCTGAATATAAAAAACGGCACGATGAAATTTGGCCCGAGCTGGTGCAACTGCTGAAAGAAGCAGGCATAGCAGACTATTCTATTTTTTTAGATGAACCCACCGGTTATTTATTCGGTGTTTTAAAAATAACCAACTCTATAAATTTGGATGCGTTGCCACAGCAACCCATAATGAAAAAGTGGTGGGCTTATATGCAGGATATTATGGAAAGCAATGCTGATAACTCCCCGGTATCTGTACCGCTGCCCGAAGTTTTTTATATGCCATAATAGTAGGAAGCCAGCGGCTGTGCTACTATTAAACTTTACTTGCGTCGCACACTTGTGCTTTATACGCTCACTGAAATAAGGTTTATATGCACTAAAAATACAGACAGTGCATGACAGCAATTGTGGCAATCTGCTCTAATTTCATTTTTCGGATTATCTTAAAAACACTAACGAATGCAGGCTATATTAGGCGTTATTTTCCACTTTATTGGTGGTTTTGCATCGGGCAGTTTTTACATGCCCTATAAAAAAGTAAAAGGCTGGAGTTGGGAAAGCTTTTGGATAGTGGGTGGCCTCTTTTCGTGGTTGATTGTTCCACCGTTGGCAGCGTATCTTACCATACCCAATTTTATGGATATTATTAAGGGCGCCAGCGGTACTACTATAGGTATGGCTTATTTGTTTGGTGTGTTGTGGGGTATTGGTGGTTTAACCTATGGCTTGGGGGTACGTTACCTCGGCGTATCATTGGGCAGCAGCATCATCTTAGGGTTGTGTATGGTGTTTGGCGCATTAATTCCATCTATTTACTACGATGTTTTTCCCAAAGAAGGTAAAGATACTTTTAGTATGCTGGTAGGTTCTGGCTGGGGCTTAACTGTATTAGCCGGCCTGGCTATTTGTATTGTGGGTATTGTTATTTGTGGCAAGGCAGGTATGATGAAAGAAAAACAATTATCTGCAGCATCTACCGATCCGCATGGTGTGGTTACTAAAACAGAATACAAATTTGGTCTGGGTATGTTTGTATCAATTGTATCGGGTGTGTTAAGTGCCTGTTTTAATTTTGGTTTAGAAGCAGGTAAGCCCATGGCCGATTTTGCCAATGAAATTTGGAAAAATGCCAACCCCGGACAGGGCGAATTTTTATACCAGAACAATGTAACCTATGTAGTGGTGTTATGGGGTGGGTTAACCACCAACTTTATCTGGTGTATGATTTTAAATGCACGTAACAAAACGTTTGGCGATTATACCAATGGCAAAACACCTTTGCTATCAAATTATATTTTTTCAGCACTGGCTGGCACCACCTGGTTTCTGCAGTTCTTCTTCTATGGTATGGGAGAAAGCAAGTTGGGCAACGGCCCCAGCTCGTGGATACTGCACATGTCATTTATAATACTGGTGGCTAATATGTGGGGCCTGGTGTTAAAAGAATGGAAAGGGGTAAACAAAAAAACAGTTTCAACCATTATAATAGGTATTGTCACCATCATTGTATCGGTACTGCTGGTGGGATATGGCAATTATTTAAAATAATTTTTTTAGACCCGGCATGGCTAACATCAATGACGCTTTTGTTGCTCGTTGAAAACCCCGATTGGTTTTGTGTGCGGATAACGGGGCACACTTGTGCAGTTGCACGGCCCGCAACAAAATGGCTGCATTGCCAACTTACTGCTGAAGTGAGTGACACAACGATGCCGGGATGCGTACCACAGTTAATAACAAAAAATTTCTTTTTATATGAGTGCAAGTACAATGCAGTTTAAGCATGTAAGCTATTTGTGGGATGAAGCAACAGCAGCCAGTATGGCCGGAGATGAAGTGGCACTGCTGGTTTATCGTTCTAATTTATTAGGGGCCGATTTAAGACTGACCAATTATGGCGGCGGCAACACCTCTTGTAAAGCCATTGCTAAAGACCCCTTAACAGGCAAAGAAACAGAAGTGATGTGGATTAAAGGCAGCGGTGGCGATTTAGGTTCTATGAAGCGCAATGGTTTGGCCGCTTTATATGTAGATAGATTACGCAGTCTTAAAAACGTATACCGGGGTATTGCGTATGAAGATGAAATGGTAGAACTGTTTAACCATTGCATTTACGATCTGGCATCAAAAGCGCCTTCTATTGATACGCCGTTGCATGGTTTTTTACCCTTTAAACATATAGACCATTTGCACCCCGATGCGGCCATTGCCATTGCTGCTGCTAAAGACGGTAAAAAAATTACACAGGAATTATTTAGCGGCACTATTGGTTGGGTAGAGTGGCAACGCCCCGGGTTTGATTTAGGGTTGCAATTGAAACAATGTCTGGATGAAAACCCCGGCATACGTGGTATTATGTTAGGCTCTCATGGTTTATTTACCTGGGGCGATACGGCGTATGAAAGTTATATAAACACATTGGAAGTAATTGAGCGTTGCGCACAGTACTTAGAAGATAACTACGGAAAAAAACGCCCCGTTTTTGGCGGAGAGAAAATTACTTCTTTACCCAAAGAACAGCGTTTGAAAAAAGCGGCCAGCCTGTCACCGGTGTTAAGAGGCTTCTGCTCATCGCAGGTAAAAATGATTGGTCATTTTACAGATGATGACAGGGTATTGCAGTTTACCAATTCTAATGATTTAGAAAGACTGGCACCGCTGGGCACCAGTTGCCCGGATCACTTTTTGCGTACAAAAATTTCTCCGCTGGTATTAAACCTGCAACCGGCAGAAGACATCAGTGATGTGAAAGCGGTAAAAGAAAAACTGCAGCCGCTGTTTGAAGCATACCGTAAAATGTATGCTGAATATTATAATACTTGTAAGCATGCTAACAGTCCGGCAATACGCGATGCAAACCCTGTGGTTATTTTATACCCCGGTGTGGGCATGTTTACATTTGCTAAAGACAAACAAACCGCCCGTGTGGCCGCTGAGTTTTATATTAATGCCATTAATGTAATGCGAGGTGCCGAAGCGGTATCAGAATACACTTCACTACCCCGGCAGGAAGCATTTGATATTGAATACTGGTTACTGGAAGAAGCGAAACTGCAACGCATGCCCAAGCCAAAACCTTTAAGTGGCCGCGTGGCTTTAATAACCGGCAGTGCCGGTGGTATTGGTAAGGCCATTGCAAAAAAGTTTGCAGAAGAGGGCGCCTGCATTATTCTTAATGATATTAATGAAGAACGTTTAAATGGCACCCGCGAAGAGTTTACAAAAACTTTTGGCAAAGATGTTATCAGCAGTACTTTATTAAATGTAACCGATACGGCTACCATCAGCAGTGCATTAGAAGCTACCTGCCTGGCTTTTGGTGGTGTGGATATTATTATCAACAATGCAGGCATCAGTATTTCTAAGTCTATTGCAGAACATACTATTGAAGAGTGGGACAAGTTATATGATATATTGGTAAAAGGACAGTTTCTGGTATCTCAGAAGGGCATTGAAGTAATGCGTAAGCAGGGCTTTGGCGGAGACGTAGTGAATATTGTTTCTAAAAATGCAGTAGTGGCTGGCCCCAATAACCCCGGTTACGGAAGTGCTAAAGCTGCACAGGCACATTTAACGCGTTTGATGGCAGCAGAAGTAGGTGCCGATAAAATAAGAGTGAATACGGTAAACCCCGATGCAGTAATTGCCGATTCAAATATTTGGGCCGGTGGATGGGCAGAAGGCCGTGCAAAAGCCTATGGTATTACTGTTGCAGAATTACCTGCTTACTATGCTAAAAGAACTTTGCTGAATGAAATTATACTGCCCGATGATATTGCCAATGCATGCTTTGCTTTTGTAGGCGGCCTGCTGAATAAATCAACCGGTAATGCATTAAATGTGGATGGCGGTGTGGCTATGGGTTTTTATCGCTAAGAATATTTGTAACTTGAATTTTAATTTTTTTACGCTATATGAGAATTGATAAATCGGCCATACAAAAGCACAACGATCAATACCTGTCCCGTCATCAAAAATATTTTGACTTTGCAAAATCTGAAGTAGCCAATACAGAAGCTATTATACAAAAGCTCATCGATTTTCAGGTGGCCATTCCCTCCTGGGCATTAGGCACTGGCGGCACCCGCTTTGGTCGTTTTGCAGGCGCCGGTGAACCGGGTACGCTGGAACAAAAAATGGAAGACGTAGGCTTAATACATGCATTAAACCAATCAAGCGGTGCCATTTCATTACACATTCCATGGGATATTCCGAAAGATTACAGCGCTATAAAAAAATTAGGGGCAGAATTGAATCTGAAATTTGATGCGGTTAATTCTAATACATTTCAGGATCAGCCGGGGCAGGAACTGACCTATAAATTTGGTTCATTACAAAATGTAAATAAAGCCATCCGCAAACAGGCCATACAGCATAATATAGATGTTATAAAGCATGGTGTTGAACTGGGCTCACAATCTTTAACCGTTTGGCTGAGCGATGGCAGTTGTTTTCCGGGGCAACTCAATTTCAGGAAAGCATTTCAAAATACCTTAGAGAGTTTAGAAGAAATATATGCAGCCCTTCCGGCCGATTGGAAAGTGTTTGTAGAGTATAAGGCATTTGAACCCAATTTTTATTCAATGACGGTAGGAGACTGGGGCCAATCTTTATTGTATGCCAACAAGCTGGGGCCTAAGGCTTATACATTGGTAGATCTTGGTCACCATTTACCCAATGCCAATATAGAACAGATTGTTTCATTATTGCTAATGGAAGGTAAACTGGCTGGCTTTCATTTTAACGACAGCAAGTATGGCGATGATGATTTAACCGTAGGCAGTATTAAGCCCTATCAGTTGTTTTTAATTTTTAACGAACTGGTGGAAGGTATGGATGCACGGGGAATGAACCATGCCACAGATTTGGGATGGATGATTGATGCTTCTCATAACGTAAAAGATCCATTAGAAGATTTATTGCAATCTGTGGAAGCCATTATGATGTCTTATGCCCATGCATTGCTGGTAGACCGTAATCAATTAAATGCAGCGCAGGATGCTAACGATGTGGTGGCTGCACAAGAACTGTTGAAACAAACTTTTCATACCGATGTAAGAAGTATTGTGGCAGAAGCCCGTTTAAGAAGCGGCGCTGCTTTACAGCCCTTGCAATTTTACAGAGAAGAAAAGGTAAGGCAGCAATTAATTAAAGAAAGAGGCCACGCTACAAAAGCCACCGGTTTATAATGAGTCAGCAACCAGTAATAGCAGTGTTTGATGTGGGTAAAACCAATAAAAAATTATTGCTGTTTAATGAGGCGTATGAAGTGGTGTATGAAGAAAGTTGCCAGCTGCCCGAAACAACAGACGAAGATGGCTTTGCCTGTGAGGATGTGGAAGTTTTGAGCAGTTGGGTGTTGAATACTTACAATGCTATTTGTAAGAATGAAGCGTTTCTGATTAAAGCGGTAAATTTTTCAGCCTACGGCGCCAGCTTTGTGTATTTAGATGCTGATGGTAACCTAATGCCACCGCTGTACAATTACCTGAAGCCTTTTCCGGATGCGTTGAAACAACAGTTTTATACAACTTATGGTGGAGATAGCCTGGTGGCCAAACAAACCGCATCGCCGGTGTTGGGCAATTTAAACTCAGGCATGCAGCTATACCGGTTAAAATACCAGAACCCCGCTTTTTTTACAACAGTAAAAACGGCACTGCACCTGCCGCAGTACTTAAGTTATTTGTTAAGCAATACCACACAAACAGATATTACCAGCATTGGTTGCCATACCAACTTGTGGCACTTTCAAAAAAACAATTATCATAAATGGGTAAAGCAGGAAGGCCTGCTGGAAAAGTTTGCTCCTTTAAAATCGTGTAAAGAGCTGGCTGCAGAAAAAGAAGGTAAAGCTGTTGGTAGCGGCCTGCACGATAGTTCTGCAGCACTGATACCTTATCTGGCCACATTTACAGAGCCCTTTGCTTTATTATCTACTGGTACCTGGTGTATTACTTTAAATCCATTCAACCATACGCAGCTTTCAGATTATGAGTTGCACAACGATTGTCTTTGTTATCTTTCTTACGAGGGCATGCCGGTAAAAGCATCGCGGTTGTTTGCCGGTTACGAGCACGAGCAGCAGGTAAAACTACTGGCCACTCATTTCAATAAACCCGCCGATTATTACAAAACCGTTACCGCAAATGCAGCCCTCATAAAAAAAATGCAACCCAATGCAGATGCAACGGTGCAGCAGCCACAGCAGGTAATGGTGGCGCAATCTAAATTTGGTAACCGAAAACTATCTGGCTTTGCTGATTATGAAACAGCCTACCACCAGTTGATAGCCGATATAGTAGAGCAACAGATAAGAAGTACCAACCTGGTTTTAAAAGGCACGTCTGTTAAAAGAATTTTTGTAGATGGTGGTTTTAGCAAAAACCCTATTTATATGCAACTGATGGCGCTGGCCTACCCCGGTTTAGAAGTATATGCCGCCGATGTGGCACAGGCCACTGCTTTAGGTGCCGCCCTGGCGCTGCACAGCTATTGGAACACGCAGCCTCTTCCGGTTAATTTAATAAGTATCACACGCTACACAAATCAATAACCACTTCTTTTTTAATAAAAAGGTGTAATTCTTCATATGTAAACAAAATATGAAGCGTGTGGTGTATTCATTTCAAGCAATTGTACAACCCCAGCGTTGCCGTTGAAAGGATTGCGACGCAACAATGCCGACCGGAGTGGTAAAAGCCGGTATCATACCTTTTATAACAGGATGCTTCAGGATAGTTATTATACAAATATGCGGCAATTTAGTAACCGATGGTTGTATTCTCTTTTTGTGATTGACAATTGCCAGTAGGATTGTTTTTTTGAGTACGGGCGGCGGTAACAATATTCATCATCGTTGCGTCGCAATCCGTTCAACTGTAACAACACTATTCAGCACAAAAAGTAAAATCGGTCCTTCGCTATACTACATAGTTGCTGCTGATATTTCTTAACTGCTTATACGATTGCAATGACATACATGCCATGCATTACTGCTATTTATTGTCCTTCGCAACTAACTGTACACCCAGTTAAGCAATTTTTATTACAGCAATATTTTATTACTGCAAACACATACAGGCAGTTTCTTTTCACAAAAAAAATTATAGAACACTATGCTTAGAACTAAAGCATCCATAGTGGTGGTGTTACTGTTTTCGTTATTGGCGGTGCAGTGCCGTAAAAAAGCGCTGGATGAATATTATGGCCGTCCGGCAAATCTGGAGCCGCCTATTTATCAAACACTGGCTGCAAAGGGTAATTTTAAAACCCTATTGGCAGCGATAGATAAAGCCGGTTACAAAAACACCTTAAGTGCTGCTGGTTACTGGACGCTTTTTGCGCCGCACGACTCTGCCTTTCAGGCCTATTTTACTGCCAATGGGTTAACTGGTATTGATGCATTGGATGAAGCGGCCTGCCGTAAAATAGTAACCTATTGCCTGGTGTATAATGCATTTAAGCAAGAACGGATTGCCGATTACCAAAGTAATTTAGGTTGGGTGGAAAACGCTGCGTTTAAACGCCGCACAGCCAACTATACCGGCATTTACGATGCTGTGAATACTTCTGGGGCACCTATAAAGGCCATTGCCGCTAACCGCAATACAGCGGGTGCATTTTTTTATGTAGATGCAGATAATAACAATAAGTATCTGCCCATTTTTGAAACCGGGTATATGACGGGCAAGGGCCTTTCTGCTGCAGACTATAATTATTTTTACCCCGCCACCACGTTTAAAGGATTTAATGTGGTGGATGCTGTTGTAACGGAAAAAGACATACCAGCAGAAAATGGCGTAATACATGTAATTAATAAAGTAATTACAGCATTGCCCAGCCTGGATCAATACATTGGCAGTAACCCGCAATACAGTGAGTTTAAAAAAATACTGGAAAAGTACGTGGTGCAGTATGTCTACAATGCAACGGTTACACAGAACTATAAAAATATAACCGGTAATACAGCCGATGTGTTTACCAAAGTGTATAATGCAAGTCTTGCTTTTTCTCCAAATAATGAAAACTTTTTAAAGCTGCAGGATAACGATGGCCAGTCTGATACTTACAGTATGTTTGTGCCGGAGAATGCTGCGTTAACCAGTTATATAAATACTGTACTGCTGGAACATTACACGAGCCTGGATGCATTGCCTGTAAATGTTATTTATGATTTTATAAATGCACATATGTGGCGCACCGCTGTATGGCCCAGTAAGTTTGGCAGCACTTTTAACGCAGCGGGAGAAGAAGCCCGTTTTGATGCCAATACCAATGTGCTGGATAAAAAGATATTGAGTAATGGTATTTTTTATGGTACCAATAAGGTACAGGACGCCAATGTTTTCAGCAGTGTATATGGTAAGGCCTATCTGGATCCTAATTATTCAATGATGACCAGCCTGCTGAACCTGGACCTGAAATTTCAGGTGTCTAACATAAACCAGAAATACACGTTGTTTTTAATAAGTAATGCGGCCTTTAATGCGGCAGGTTATTATGTAGACCCAACAGTTAGTAATAATTTAAATGAGCAATGGCGTTATATACCACCCGGTGGCGGTGCACAATTAACCGGAACCTCGGCACTGGTACGTTTGCAGCGTATATTAAATATGCATGTGGTGCCCGGCAGAGATATTACCAGCCTAACTACCCCGGGGGTGGCACTTACTTACTCTGGTGAATTTATAAAGTATGCAGGCACAACAGTTGTTGCTGCCGGCAATAACGATAAACCCAATGTGGCAAATATTTTAAATAAGAAGACTGCTAAAAACGGAACCGTTTATTATTTAGATAAAATTTTAGAATTCAGTGAAAGAACAATAGGCAAGCACATAGAAGCATTGGGTACACCCACCACTTCAGATTTTAATTTCTTTTGGCAGTATTTAAGAAACGCAACCATCTATAATTTTTCTACCGGTGAAATACAACAGGTGGCATCGGGTACTTTCTATACCATTTTTATACCGGATAACAATGCTATAAGAGCAGCTGTTAATGCCGGCCTGTTACCTGGTACGGGCACGGCCCCTAACAAAGTGCCTTTGTTTAACCCAACTTTAGCGGCAGACAGGGAAAAAGTAGCCAATTTCATTTATTATCATATTCTCAATAAGAAAACGCTGGCATCAGATGGGCAGGAGAGCGGAACGATAGAAACATTATTTAAGTTTTCAAACGGTGATCCTTCAACCCTGTTTATAAATAACAGTACCCCCAATACAATGGTGGTAAATGATATGGCCAGCCGTTCTGCTAATGTAATTGTTGCAAAAAGTAATAACCTGAGCAACCGTTGTGTAATCCACCTGCTTGACAATTATCTTAAAACAAACTAATGCAATTTCAAACCAGATACATGATGTACAAGCACATTTTTAAATTCTTAACCGCCTTACTGTTATTTGTAACAGTGAGCCATGCAGCTACCGCACAGTTGCTGGTAAAGGGTAAGATTACAGACAAAAAAGGCAAACCCGTTCAGGGGGCTTCGGTTTCTGAAGTTGATGCGGATGGGCGTATCATAAAAGGTACTTCAACAGATATTGAGGGAAACTTTGTTTTGAAGAATGTAAACGGGAAAAATAAAATTTCTGTAACCAATATTGGCTACAGAAGCATTTCTCAGAACATTAATGGCAGAACTACTATTAATTTTTCTTTGGAAGACAGCCAGACTGATTTGGGGGAGGTAATTGTAGTATCGCGGCCACAATCCAGTAATGGTATGATTAATATAAATGAACGTAACCTGACTACGGCAGTTGCCAGAATAAATGCAAAAGATGTGGAAGAGATGCAGGCGGCCAGTATTGATCAGGCGTTGCAGGGCCGTTTAAGTGGTGTGGATATTACAGCTACCAGCGGAGACCCGGGTGCTGCTATGAACATCCGCATCAGGGGTGTGTCTTCAATTAACTCAACCGGTATACCATTAATTGTTTTGGATGGAATGCCTTATGATACTGAAATACCCGGAGATTTTAATTTTGGTACCGCAGATGAACAGGGATATGCTCAATTATTAAATATTTCTCCTTCTGATATTAAAGACATCACCGTATTAAAAGATGCAGCAGCCACTGCCATCTGGGGCAGCCGTGCTGCTAATGGTGTTTTGGTAATAACAACTAAAAGGGGCAGTATTGGTAAACCCACGGTTAACTATACTTTTAAAGGCTCACTTTCTTTTGTGCCCAAAGCGATTCCGCTGTTAAACGGAGACCAGTATTCTACATTAATACCGGAAGGCTTTATGAATCGCTTAGGCAGTACTTTGAATACAACGGCTGTGAGAGAGTTTAACTACGATCCCAATGACCCTTACTGGTATTATAATTACAGCAATAACACTAACTGGATAGATGCTATTTCAAGAACAGGTAATCTTCAGGATCATACTGTTAGTTTGACCGGTGGTGGAGAAAAGGCCAAGTATTTTGCATCTGTGGGAATGTTTGATCAAACCGGTATTACACTGGGTACAGATTTACAGCGTATAAATACCCGTATAAATCTTGATTACAACGTATCAGATAAAATAAAATTTTTTACAAGTATTGCTTATACTCATACCAATCAAAGCCGTAGTTATCTGGGGTCTAGTGCGGCAAGTGGTGAAGCTTCTATACGCGGTATGGCGTATATAAAAATGCCCAATATGAGTGTGTTTGAATATGATGAACTGGGCAATCTTACCACTAATTATTTTTCACCGGCATCTAATGTACAGGGCCAATACAGCAGGGTATATAACCCGGTAGCAATGGCAGATAAAGCCAGGTATTCTGTTTTGGGTGAACGTATTGTTCCCAGATTTCAATTAGACTATGACATTATAAAAAAGGTGCTGAAAGCTCAATTTGATATTCAGTTTGATATTAACAATACAAAGAATAACAGCTTTCTGCCACAAATTGCCACTGGCCGACCCAACACAGAAACTGTTGTGAACCGAGCTTACGATGGCGATATTGATGTTTTTAGTGTGGGTACCAAGTCGAGCCTTGTTTACACACCACAACTGAAAAATGAGAAACATAATTTTCTGGCATTTTTAACATTGCTGACCAATGATTATAAAGCTGTTTACCAGGAAGTAATTACTTCCAATACTGCATCATCATTATTGGTAGATCCTTCTATTGCATCCCGTACACAAAATTCTGAGTCTCGTGCAGCCTCTGGTATCTCACAAACAAGGTCTATTGGCGCAATCATCAGTACGCAATACGGATTTAATGATAAGTATATTTTTAATGCTACTTTAAGAGGAGATGGTAACTCACGTTTCGGTCCAAATTATAAGTATGGGTTATTTCCATCATTATCTTTCAGATGGAGGGTGTCTGGTGAGCGTTTCTTAAGTAAGGTGAAAGCATTGGATGATTTAAGTTTCCGGGCCAGCTATGGTATAACCGGTGAAGTGCCCAGATACGATTATCTCTTTTATAATACATACAACACCTACAACTACACATACCTGGGTCAGTCTGCGGTTTATCCCTCAAGAATGGAGTTAAAGAATCTGAAATGGCAAACCCTTCACGGGGCAAATATTGGTGCTAACCTGAGTTTATTCAATGGGCGTTTTCGTGTAGATGCTGAAATATACCGTAACCGTACCAAAGACATGTTTTTTGATGGATTACAAATTGCTTCTTATACCGGGTTTAATTCACTATTTATGAATGTGGGCACGATGGATAACCAGGGTTGGGAAGTTGCTGTTTGGACACAGCCGGTAAAGAGAAAGAATTTTACTATTGGTTTTGATTTTAATATTTCAGCGAATGAGAATGTGATCCGCGAAATTTCAGAATTCTATCCCAACAGCCGTGGTGATGTAACCAAAAACGGAGAATACCTGAGACTATTACAGATTGATAATCCATTTGGTTCTTTTTACGGGTATAAGTATAAGGGCGTATATAAAGATAAAAATGCCACTGTGGCAACAGGCGCTGATGGAAAGCCAATTATTGGTCCCAATGGCCAGATTGTTTATACAAGATTTAATTATCCCACAACAGATTATGTTTTTCAGCCCGGAGATGCTATGTACGAGGATATCAATCACGATGGAAATATTAATTATATGGATGTGGTCTATCTGGGTAATAGTAACCCCAAATTGTCTGGTGGATTTGGACCATCGCTCACCTGGAAAAATTTAAAACTAAGCACCTTCTTCAGTTTCAGATGGGGATATGATGTTGTAAATGGCACCAAAATGTCAACAACCAATATGTACTATTTCGATAACCAGAGTGCAGCGGTTTTAAGAAGATGGAGAAAAGAAGGAGATATAACCGATATACCTAGAGCCTTATTAAGCGGTGGTTATAACTGGCTGGGCAGCGACAGGTATGTTGAAGATGCTTCTTATATCAGGTTCAGAACAGTAACCGCACGATATACGTTTAGCAAAAAAATATTGGCAAAACTTAAAATGAAAACGCTGAGCGCTTACCTCACTGCAGAAAACCTGTTAACGTTTACAAGATATACAGGACAGGATCCGGAGGTGACAACACGGGGGGCTGATCCTTTCAGAACTGCATATGATTATTCGATGACGCCTCCATCCAGAATTGTAACCATTGGGTTGGTAGCCGGGTTTTAATATAACAGTTAAAGCATACACATGAAAAAGATAGTTCAATATAGTTTTGTTTTTATGCTGATAGCATTTGCCTTCAGCTGTAAGAAGTGGCTAAGCCTGAAACCACAGGATGGCATCGTAAAAGAAGAATTCTGGAAAACAAAAGAACAGGTAAAGGCCTCTGCAATTGGTATTTATGCTTCTATGATGGAAAGCTCAACAGGTAACTATGGCACTGTTGGATACATTCCTTCATTACCCGAATTGTTATTTGTTTGGGGAGAATGCAGGGCAGACAATGTATCGCCGGCAACTTTTGCCAGCAGCGATGATCTCGAGTTAGTGAATATGAATACCCAGCCTACCAATGTAAATACAAACTGGCGCCCTTTTTACAGAACGATAAACTATTGTAACACATTAATAGAAAAAGCACCGGAAGTAGTGAATTTTGATAATACTTTTACAAAGACACAGTTAGACAATTATTTAAGTGAGGCGCTTACTATCCGTGCATTAATGTATTTCTATCTGGTGCGCAGTTTTGGAGAAGTGCCTTTGAAATTAGATGCCACCTTAAGTGATGAAAACATAACTCCTATTAAGAAATCGTCACAGGACGAAATTATTAACCAGATAATAGCTGATCTGAAATCCGCTGAAGCAAAGGCAGTAACTACGTATGGCGATGCTGCTTCTGATAAAGGAAGGGTTACAGTTTATACGGTGAATGCAATTTTAGCGGATGTTTACCTGTGGGCCGAAAAGTACAATGATTGTATTGCTGCCTGCGATAAAGTGATTAATTCTCAAAAATTTGGTTTGATACGTGGCGCCACAGATAATGGCGGGGTGATTACATATAATGAAAACTGGTTTAATACACTTTATTACAACGGTAATTCTAACGAGGGGATTTTTGAATTGCAGTTTGATGTGCAACGTCTCAATCCTTATTTTGGGATGTTTTCTTCCAGTATTTCAGTAAGAAGATGGACGGCTTTTCCAGAAATTATGGATCAGTTGTTTACGGTAGATTTTACAAACGATCAGAATTACGATCTACGTGGTGATGGGGGCTCTGTAAGAGCTGCAACCTCTACCGTTTGGAAATATGTTGGAGCGACCAATACCGCACTGCGCACATTTGATCAAAGTTATGCGCATTGGTTTTTTTATCGGTACGCTGATATTTTATTGATGAAAGCAGAGGCTCTGAACGAATCTGGCAGAGGGACAGAGGCGTTAAATCTTGTTTATACGGTAAGGAAAAGAGCCAATGCGCTGGCGGCAACAGATGTGAACCCATCTCCAAACGACAAAATAGGCATTCAGGATTTTATCCTTATGGAACGCTCAAGAGAATTTTGTTTTGAAGGTAAACGTTGGTATGATGCTTTAAGAAATGCAAAGCGAAATAATTATGAAAGACTGAGCATTTTACTGAATATGGTGTCTCAGAGTGTTCCCCCAAATTTACAACAATCTGCACAGGCTAAAATACGGGATAAGAATAGCCATTACTTTCCAATTTATCTATACGAGATGCAAACAAATAAATTATTAGTACAAAACCCTTTTTACAAATAATACAGGCGCTTTATGAAAAAGACTACTTTATTTATTGTAATACTGATTTCAGGTTTCATTGCAGTTCAACTGCCTGCTTGTAAAAAGTTTGATATCCGGGAGAATACCACAGAAGATGTAAATATTGTGGGATACCTCGACAAACGCCCTGATTCTTTTTCTTTATTCAGACAGATTCTTGAAAGAACGGGAACCGCAGCTTTTTTAAATGCATATGGATCATATACCTGTTTTGCACCTACTAATACCGGAGTGAAAACCTACCTTCAGAAAATAGGTGCGGCAACAGTAGAGGCTGCGGATATTAATACGCTAAAAGACATGGTGAGGTTGCATTTATTGGAAGATACTGTTTACTCAGGCTCTTTTACAGATGGTAAGCTTCCTGTAATTACAATGTATGGTCAATTCCTGGTAACATCAGTGTCTTTTGAGCGGGGAGTTTCAAATTATATTATAAACCGACAAGCAACGGTTCTTCAGTCGAACCTAAGAGTTGGAAACGGAATTATACATGTTATCGACAACGTATTAATTCCGGCTACCAAAACAATTGCACAGCAATTAGAAGAAAAGACAGAGTATTCAGTATTCGTTCAGGCATTAAAAGAAACTGGTTTTTTCACAAAGCTTAATACGGTAGATCCTGATACATCCAAACGCTGGCTATCTGTTTTTGCAGAAAGTAACAAAGCGTTAGCTGATAGCGGATTTACCAGTTATGCCGCTTTAAAAGCTAAGTATTCTCAAACAGGTAATCCTGCATTAGCTAATGATAGCCTGAATATGTATGTGGCCTACCACATATCTGCTGGTATAAAATTTTTGGGTGATATAATAACAGTTCCCACGCATGCTACTTATTTACCGCAGGAGGTAATCAGTATCAAGTTAATTGATCAGAACGTGGTGGTCAATGAAGACGAATTTAATGGAGTGCTGGAAAAGGGGGTGGTAATAAACAGACCTAAAAGTGATAATGCCGCTTCAAATGGTGTTTGGCATGACGCATCAGCACATTATATGGTTAAGTTTCGTAAACCAACAGCCTTATTCTGGGATGTTTCGTCGTTTCCGGAAATTATGAAGCTGCCTGCGTATTATAAGCGTGGAAATTACAATTTTACAAGAGCTACGGAAGCAGACAATCCTATTAAAGATCATTACTGGGGATGGGGACCTTTGGCGGGTACAAATGTTTTATCTTATTTGTACTCAGCTACAAGTTCAATAACTAATTATGCCGTAAATAGTGATGTAAACATGTTACCAATGGGATTACCCAATCGTCCCATCTGGTGGGAAATGAAAACTCCTCCGATTATTAAGGGAAGGTATAAGGTTTGGCTTTGCTATCGTGCCCAAAAACAATCCAGCAGTTCAAATATGTTGTGCCAGGTATCTGTAAACGGAACATTAATGCAACGTACTATGAATTTTACGGAAAACAGACCCACTGGTACTGATGCCGAATTAGAAGCAATAGGCTGGAAGCGTTATACTGAAAACACCACAAATCTTTTTGCCTCAAGATTAGTGGGTACAATTGACTTTGCAACAACACAACAACAAATCATCAGGATAACACCTGTAACCGGTACACAAAACAACAACAACCTGGATATGATTCATTTTATTCCGGTTGATGAGAACCAGGTACTGCCAAGGTTTAAGCCCGATGGAACAAAAATATTTTTTTAATGACCAGTGTAATATTTGAACAACATGCGTAATAAAAGTTTATGGTTATTCTTCATAGGGGCCGGTTTGTTATATAGTGTGTGGGGATGTAAAAAGGCAACCACAGATCATAATGCTATATCTGAAGCCGCTTTGGCTAATAGTGTTTATGATTTAATTACCCAAACACCGGAACTTAGTACATTTCGTGGGTTATTAATGTTGTCGGGGTATGACAGAGTGTTGTCTTCTTCTAAAAATTTTACAGTATTTGCGCCCACCAATAAGGATTTGGAAAACCTGGATACTGCAATCATTAAAAACCCTGCTAAACTTAGTCTTTTCGTAGGGAATCACATTTCACAACAACTTTATTATAGTAATAGCCTTTCAGCAGCTGCAAGAATTCAAATGATGAATGGCAAGTATAATAATGTTAGTGCCGGAAAAATAGAAGATGCAGCTCTTACAAAAGCAGATTTGTATGCCTCTAACGGAGTATTGCACATTATTGATAAAAAAGTAGCAGCTCTGGAAAACTGTTGGGAATATATAGCCAACGCCAGCACAGGGCCTGTAAAACAAAAGGCCTATTTATTGTCTTTGTTTCAAAAAGTATTTGATACTACCGACGCTATTATTGTAGGTATTGACCCGAATACAGGAGAGCCCATCTATCAGCCCGGTACGGATTCAGTATTTACAAACTTATTCTGGAATAAGGTTTATGATCTTAGAGACGAGAAAAAGCAGTACAGCTTATTTCTATTACAAGATGCAGCATGGGATGCTGAAGTAAATAAGTATAAACCTTTTTTTGCAACCGGCAGTGTGGATAGCACCACAAAAGCTGCCAGCTGGGCTGTTGTAAAAGATCTTGCTATTGAGGGAGCTCAGTCGCCTGCCACAATTCCAGATACTGTTTTATCAAAATTCGGAACAAAGGTACCGGTTGAAAAATTATCCATAGTTAACACCATTAAAACCAGTAATGGTATTGTATATATTATGGGAAAAGCAGATGTTCAGCCTAAACATAAGTTTTCTGAATTATTGATACAAGCAGAAAATTATACGGCATCCAGTGCAGACAGAAGGGGAAACACCTATTTCAGAGACCGTTTCAATACTATTACTTCAAAAGATTTCAGAGACATTTTAGTATTGGGTCATGGGGTTGCATTATTTAACCTGCGCTACCAGTTGCCAGAAATGCCTACTCTTAAATATAAAGCATATTGGATGGCATTGAACGATTTTCAGACAGCCACATTTACACAAAAACTAGGGATAGGCACAGCTACCTCAACCACTTTTGGGTATACCACCGTATCAGTAAATAATTACAATGAAATATACCTGGGTGAGTTTACATTAACACAATATCAACCATTGTTCAATATTTACCTGACAGCGGCCAACAGCACAACATCGGCAGTAAATCCCCTTGTATGTGATTATATCAGGCTGGTACCTGTTTTGTAGAAACCAATTAAAAGTAATTACATGGTTATTAGTATGAAATATAAAGTAAAAATTCTGGCTGCTTTTATTGTTGCAGGCCTAATTACAACTGCCGCTACAGCGCAACAGGAAAATGCCGGAAATACTTCTGATAAACAAGCACAGAATAAACGCGTGGTTACCGGCACAATAACCGATGCTGCAACAGGCAAACCTTTGGTCGGTATCAGGTTGTCAGTTACTAATTTTTCTGCTGCTATTACTGATGATAATGGCGCTTTTAAATTAACAGTACCCTCTTATTTGTCAGAAATTAGTATAACCGGTGATGGCTATTCCAGCCGTCAGATTTCTTTAAAAGGTCGCACCCAAATCGCTGTAGCATTGTTAGATGATGATGCTTTTAGCTTTATGCAACCGGTAAGTATGCCCTTTCAAAAATCGGCTCACAGAAATGTGGCTGTATCTATTGGAAATTATTCAGTAAATGGAGCGTGGAAACGGCCAGATGAAACAATTGATGGTCTTTTACAAGGACAGGTTGCCGGATTAAATAGTATTCGCCGTTCCGGTGCACCGGGTACAGGGGCAAATCTTTTTTTAAGGGGATACAATTCTTTATTTGGAACTAATAAGCCGCTTATTGTGGTTGATGGAATGATATATGATGTGAATGATTATGGAGAAAGTATTATTGCAAATAATTATACAAACCCGTTGGCATTGTTAAATACACAGGATATAGATAATGTAACGGTATTAAAAGATGCTGTATCTATTTACGGGACAAAAGGAGCTAATGGCGCAATTTTAATTACTACTTCAAAAGCCCGTCAGCAGGCTACCCGTATAGATTTTGGTATTCACACCGGTTTTAACCAGATTCCCGGCACATTGCCCGTAATGAACGCAACTGATTACCGTACTTACCTGGCAGAAATACTTCAGAGCAAGGGAATGACTGCTGCAGAAATTGCAGCACAGCCGTATATGAATGATGCTGTTACTTCGCCAGAATATTACAGGTATCATAATAATACTGATTGGCAAAAAAAAGTGCTGAATCAGGGAATAAATAATAATTATTTTCTCAAGGTTACCGGGGGAGACAATATTGCCACCTATGCATTAAGCCTAGGGTACATGAAGAATGAAGGTGTAATAAAAAATACAGATTTAAAACGCTACAATACCCGTTTTAATGCTGATTTTAATTTTTCAAAAAGATTTACCGGTGCTGCAAATTTATCATTTACATACAATGAACAGAATTTAAAAGACCAGGGGATGGCATATAAAACAGCTCCGCTGTTTACTGCTTTAATAAAAGCGCCTTTCTTAACAGAGAATGAAGTAAACGATAAAGGGGTGCGTTCACCTAATCTGGAAGATACTGACATACTAGGGCTTAGTAACCCAACTGCTTTAATTGAAAGTATGCAGGCATTTAATAAATTTTATCGCTTTAATGGGTCCTTTACATTTAAGTATGATATCTCTAAAAATTTGAGTGCTCATACCTTATTTGGAATTGTGTACGATAAAGTGAGAGAAAATATTTTTGTTCCCCGAAAAGGGGTGGCGAATGATTCGCTGAGTAATGAAGTGGCAGATAGCCGTTTAGGAACACAGGTAAAAAGATTATTCAGTGTCTTTACAGACACACGTCTGCAATATGTGAAAACATGGAATGGTAAACATAATATAGCTACCCGGTTAGGACTGCGCTACCAGCACAACAGAGCTGAGCAGGATTTTGCTATAGGCTTCAACTCGGCAACGGATGAATTATTAAGCGTTCAAAACGGGGTAAATGCTTTACGCCAGATTGGTGGCGGTATAGGAGAGTGGAACTGGATGAACACCTATGCTAACTTTGAATATGGGTACAAAGAAAAACTTTTCTTTTCTCTGAATGCAGCTATGGATGGGGCTTCTCGTTTTGGCAAGCAAGCAGCTGATGGCATTGCTATTAACGGTAGCAATTATGCCTTACTGCCATCAGCTTCAGTGGCATGGTTGGTTTCTTCAGAAAAATTTATGGCAAATTCTTTTATTAATCTGCTTAAACTAAGGGCTTCTGTAAGTAAAACAGGAAATGATGATATTGGAAACTATACCGGTCGTCAAGTGTATGCGTCTCAGAATTTTTTGGGTATGCAGGGTTTAGTGCGTAATGGCATTCCCAACCCGGCAATACAATGGGAGAACAACCAAAAAATAAATGCCGGTTTGGATATTGCCACGTGGAATGAACGCCTCTCTATCAGTCTGGATTTTTATAAAAATAAAACCAGTGATATGCTGGTGTACGAAGAACTGGCCAGTGTAACCGGATTTAAAAGTATTCTTACCAATACTGGTGCTATGCAGAATACCGGTATGGAATTAAGTTTAAATCTGCGTGTATTAAATACCCAAGAGTTTAAATGGGATGTAGCTGCCAATATAGGCACCTATAAAAATAGAATTACAAAAGTGCCAGATGGCAGTTTTACCACCGACTTTGCCGGGGCCACTATTCTAACCCAAGAAGGTGCAGCAGCCAACCAGTTTTATGGGTATGTTGCTAAAGGCGTTTTCAGCACTTCCGCAGAAGCAGCCAATGCCGGTTTGCAAAAAAGAAACGCAGACGGATCATTAAGCAATTTTATGGCTGGCGATATGCATTTTGAAGATTTGAATGGCGATAAAATTATTAATGAATCAGACCGGCAGATTATTGGCAACCCTAACCCGGATTTGTATGGCGGGTTTAGCAGCCGTGTTGTTTATAAAAATGTGGAGCTGTATGCACTCTTCACTTTCTCTAAAGGAAATGATGTATTTAATCATTTAAGATACCGGCTGGAAGCCGGTAGTGGTATTGAAAACCAGTTAAACAGTGTTAGAAACCGCTGGAGGGCAGAAGGGCAGGTTACCAATACCCCCAAAATTGCATATGCAGACCCGATGGGTAATAGTCGTTTTAGCAGCCGTTGGATAGAAGATGGTTCTTATTTAAGAATGCGTTCTGTTTCTGTGGTATATCATATTCCATTAAAAAGTGATGGCTTTATTAAAAATGCTTCGGTATATATGGCGGGTAATAACCTGCTCACTTTTACCAAATACCTGGGCTACGATCCGGAATTTAGTGCCAGCCCCAGCGTATTTGCGCAAGGTATAGATGCAGGCCTCGATCCTTTATATAAAACAATAACAATAGGCGCTAAAATTGGGTTCTAAATAACCGTTTAAAACTGTGTTTAACACAAAATGAATGGTATGAAATAATCATTAA
>JANRMC010000117.1:0-27899 GCA_033761915.1 Flavihumibacter sp. | reverse complement strand
GCTTCTATGGCGCGAATGTTACGGCCCTCTCTTCCGATAATCTGGCCTTTAATTTCATCGCTTTCCAGATTGAAAACGGTAATAGAGTTTTCAATAGCCTGTTCAGCAGCCGTACGCTGAATGGTTTGAATAATTATTTTCCGGGCTTCTTTGTTGGCTTTTTGTTTGGCGTCGTCTATAATTTCTTGCTGAATGCCGAGGGCTCTTGTTTGTGCTTCTTGTTTCAGGCTTTCAATTAATTGGGTTTTTGCCTCATCAGCACTTAGGCCGGCTACTTTTTCCAGGCGGCGGATATGCTCTTCCTGATGCTTTTCCAGCTCGGTTCTTTTAACGTTTACCACCTCAATCTGGCGATTTAGGTTTTCTTTGATGGCTTCGTTTTCTTTTATCTGCTTTTCTAATGAAGTTTCTTTCTGGTTAATAGAAACTTCCTTTTGCTTTATTCTGTTTTCAGTATCGTTAATCTTACGGTTGCGCTCATTTACATCCTTATCGTGAGCTGCTTTCAGTTGCACGAATTTCTCTTTCACCTCCAGTTCTTTTTCTTTCCGGATGGTTTCTGCTCTTAATTCTGCTTCCTTAAGTATGCTTTGAGATTGATTTTCTGCTTCTTCCAGTTTCTTTTGGGTGTTCTTTGCAAAGATTAGCTTACCCGCTACAACGCCGGCTACTAAGGCGCCAGCACCGGTAATTAATAATAGTATGTTGGAGTCCATTGTTCATTTTTTTAATACGGTTTACAATCCATTTAAAAACAGCTGCGTAGTTTTTGTTTTGTGTAAATGGTGATAGTTGGCGAAAATACGAAAGATGCTGCAATTTGACGCACCGCAGTCACCAGTTTGAGTATTAAATGCCGGTTTGGCAATTTTTTTAGGAAAACTGCAACGGGTTTTTAAACACATGCATCTGCAATATTGTATAAATATTAAAATACGAAAAGGGCAAAATATGCCGTATTTGTGTTTCTTTGCTTAAACTTTAAACTACAAAAATGAAACGATTTGTATTAGCGTATTTGTTTGTTTTAACCGCTACCATTGGTTTGCAAGCACAAAAAATTGTAATTGCCAAGGGGCAAAAACTGGAAACTACAATTAGCACCAAAATGACCATGACTATGGAAATGATGGGACAAAGTATGGAGAATCTTACTGAAACAGTAGGCACTACAGTTACTGAGGTAAAAGAGGCTTCTGCAAATGGTTTTACGTTGAGCCAGTTGCTAAAAAAGATGACAATGAATGCCACTATGATGGGGCAAGAAATAAGCTTTGACTCTGATAAGAAAGAAGATATGGATGGACAAATGGGCGAAGCAGTAAAAGGTAAAATTGGCGTGGAAGAGGAGTATAAGATAAGTGCCACTGGTAAGGTACTGGTTGCGCCAGAGTCAAAGAGTGGTGAATCTAACCCAATGAACGACTTGTCTGGCGTTTCTGGCAGCATTGCTGTTGGCCAGCAATTACCCTACCTGGTACCTGTGCCATCAAAAACGCTAAAGCCGGGTGATACCTGGGTGGATTCTTCCGGTACGGCGGAAACTGTTAAATTGGTTAATACCTATACTCTTAAAGAAATTAAAGGCGACGAATTGATTGTGGCGGTAACAGGTGTAATGGTTAAAAATGGCGCCACCGAAATGAATGGTATGGAAATGCAAATTGAACTAAACGGCACTATTAAAGGTGAGTCTGTTTATGAAACGGCTACCGGCTGGCTAAAAAATGGCAGCACCAATATGGATGTAAAAGGTTCTATTAGTGTAATGGGGCAAAGTGTGCCCATTGACATGAAAGTAGTGGCCACCACCGCTGCCAAAAAATTGTAACATTAAAAATTATAGGACGCTATAACTAATAAGCCGGGTTTATGCCCGGCTTATTAGTTATATGCCTTTATCTAAAAGCGATTCCAGCTTTTGCAATTGCTGGCTTAACTCAGTAGAAACGGGTATGCTGCCGCTGCCGGCCTGTGTGGTGGCATACCATATTACCACCATACCCAGGTAGTCTTGCATGTCTTTACCGGCAAACTGGGTTTTATATTCTACTACTTTATCATTGATAATTTTTACGGTTTTACGTACAACCTCTTCGTCTTTGGGATCGACTTTAATGCGATAACTGCGATCGGCAATGACAATATTTATTGGAATTAATTCTGCCATTTGTTTGTTTATTAAAAATACTATCCTATATTTATCCACACTTTATCCACTTGATCTTTCCCTCCCTATTAAACATTCCCTGCCAATATTGCTAGAAAGCCTCTAAACTCAAAACTAACCGTCCAATGTTTGCCAAAGTTAAGTATCCGGTGTTTATAGATGCACTGAAACTTGAATTAGCTAACTGTTCTTCTTCTTGTTTAAGAGCTGTGCTTAAAGACGAGAGGGGTAGCATTTGCGGAACGCTTGAAGCCACATTACCTGAACAAGAACGTGAAATTACCTGGCGTGGGCTGAATCATTTGCCTTACGGTGTATACACACTGGAGGTATCGCAGGGAGAAGATGAAATGAAAACCCGGCTGGTGAAAAGGGTTTAATATTATTTCTCTCCCAGCAGGTTGATACAACGGTCAATTTCTTTTATGTAATGGTTAAGGCGCTTTTCTAATTCTTTTTTATCTGCTTCTGTTAAATTATTGGTAGCTGTTTTTAATACGGCTACTTTTTGCTGCAAGTCATCCACTAATACATTTTTGTTGTTTGCTTCTTCTTTCAACTGCCGGTGCTCATCTTGTAAAATGGCGTATTGCTTTTGCAGTTGCTGGTGTTGCTTCAGCAGTTGCTGCAGTTTATCGCTAATGCGTTTTACCTGTTGGTGCAATTGATCTTGCATAATATTGCTTATTGTTTATACCAGCACTGTTGCTGAAGTGTGCGACGCAAGAATGATGACCGGAGTATAACTGCCGGCTACCTTATTTATTTTCTTATTTCTGCACCGGTTTCTTTTTCTATAGCTGTCATAATTTTGTCCATCATACGATCAATCTCTTTATCAGTAAGCGTTTTTTCTTCATCTAAAAACGTAAAACTGATGGCTAATGATTTTTTACCGGCACCCAGTTTCTCGCTTTCAAAAACATCAAATAACTGTACCTGCTGCAATTTGCCCAGTTTAATTTTTTGAACACTTTGCTCAATGGCTTCATAACTGGTGTTGGTGGCTACCAGCATAGAAAGATCTCTGTAAACAGGTAACTGTTTGGGCAACTCAGTATATTTTATTGCCTGCTTTTGTACCTGTTGTAAAATACTGGTCCAGTTAAAATTAATAAACCAGGTGGTTTGCTTAATATCAAACTGCTGCAAGCTGGATTTTGCCACAGCGCCAATATGAGCAATGGTTGTTTTACCGGTACTTATTTCTACAGCATGCTCTAATTTGTTTGCTAGGGTTGCTTTTACTGATATGTCTTTTATGCCCAACAGTTGCAATACCTGTTGTGCAACTCCTTTTGCGTAGTACAAGTCTGCCGCAACTCCTTTTTGTTTCCAATTATCGGCAGCGGTGTTACCAGAAATATAAAGGCTGAGGTATTCGTTTTCCTGGTACTGACCTGCTTTATATTGGTGGTAGGTTTTGCCAAACTCAAACAGTTTAAGGTTTAAATTTTTACGGTTTAAGTTATGGGCCACTACCTGCAATCCGGTTTCGAGCATAGAAGGACGCATCATATTCAAATCGGCACTCAGGCTGTTTAACATGGTTACACTCTGCTTCAATTCATCTTCTGTATAAAATGCCGTATTGGTAATAGAGTTGGTAATAATTTCGTTGAAACCAAGCCCGGCCAGGTAGTTGGCTGTTTTTTCTTTGTAGGTATGCTTGTAGCCGTCTGTGTCTACCGATGGGGTTATGGCAATAGTGGCAGGTATTTCAATATTATCATACCCGTCTATCCGCATAATTTCTTCCACCACATCGGCTGGTAAGGTAATATCGGGCTTGCTGTAGGGGGCGGCTACCCACAAAGCATCAATATCGTCTTTTACAATTTCAAAATTTAAAGCAGTTAAAATATTTTTAACCGTGTCTGAGTGATAATTCTTTCCGCTTAATTTTTTTAAGTAGTGATATTTTAAAGCAATGGTTGCTTTTTCTTTGGCAGCTGGGTAAACATCTACTATCTCTGAAGCAATAGTTCCGCCGGCCAGTTCTTTAATTAATAAAGCGGCCCTTTTTAAAACATTTACAGTGTTACTGATATCTGTATTTTTTTCAAAGCGGGTGGCAGCATCTGTACGCAACCCATGGCGGAACGATGTTTTACGAATGTCAACCGGGTTAAACCAGGCGCTTTCTAAAAATATATTTGTGGTGCTGTTGCTTACACCGCTGTGTAAGCCGCCAAATACGCCAGCAATACACATACCATCGGTGCTGTTGCATATCATTAAATCTTCTGCATTCAGCTTGCGTTCTTTATCATCTAACGTTGTAAATGTGGTACCGGCAGGCAGATTTTTAACAACAATAGTGTTGCCAGTTATTTTATCAGCATCAAAAGCATGCAGGGGCTGGCCGGTCTCGTGTAAAATATAATTAGTAATATCTACAATGTTATTAATGGGCCGGGCACCTATAGCTTTTAATTTTTGCTGCAACCATTGCGGACTTTCCTTTACCGCTACACCACTAATGCTTACCCCGCTGTATCGCTGGCAGGCATTGCTGTTTTCAATAGCAACAGTTATTGGTAGTGTATTGGCATCACTCTTCCAGTTGTTTTTATAAGGACTTACAACTTTGTGTTCTTTTTTGTTGTGATGGCTTAAGTAAGCGCAAACATCTCTTGCCACACCCAAATGGCTCATAGCATCCATGCGGTTGGGGGTAAGGCCTATTTCATATATCCAATCGGTATAAGGCTTAAAGTAATCAGCAGCAGGCGTACCAACAATAACTGCCGCAGGTAAAACTAAAATGCCAGCATGGTCATCGCTCAGGCCAATTTCATCTTCAGCGCAAATCATACCATGGCTTTCCACCCCTCTTATTTTGGCAACCTTCATGGTAAGCGCATCCCCTTTTTTAGGATAAATAGTTGTGCCCACCGTGGCTACCACCACTTTTTGCCCCGCAGCAACATTGGGTGCGCCACATACAATCTGCAAAGGCGCATCACCACCCACATTTACTTTGGTAACCGATAATTTATCTGCGTTCGGGTGTTTTTCGCATTCCAGTACTTCTCCAATAACAAGGCCTTGCATGCCACCTTTCACTTCTTCAAATGCTTCCAGGCTTTCCACTTCCAAACCAAGGCTGGTTAAAATTTTACTCAGTTTTTCCGGTTCTATGGTAACCGGCAAATATTCACTCAGCCATTTGTAACTAATAGTCATACTCGTTTATCTCTTTTCAATTGCGGCAAAGATAATGGAATGAGAGGAGAGATTTTTTGGTAACCGGCAGGAGAATATATTTCAACAGCCGTTGCGTCGCACCCTTCAGCGGCTGTAAAAAAAGGAGCTGTTTTAAACCAATGTTTTCATCATTACCCAACCATTGGGGCTACTGTTTTTAACCAACAATTGTTCTGTACCCACCACATTAAATCCTTCTCTTTCATAAAATTTACGGGCCCCGGGGTTTTGCATAAAAACATGCAACCAGCAACTGGCATAACCCTTTTTTACGGCTGCCTGCATAGCTGCATGTAGTAATTGCAGTCCAATACCCTGCCCGGTTAAATGCGGGTACAAATACAGTCTTGATACTTCTATGGCACCGGCTTCTTGTTTTGCCAGCGCAAGTGTGGGCGCACCTACCTTAATGCAACCGGCGGGTTGCTGGTTTAAAAAAGCAACATGGTAAAAATTGGCAGGGTCTGCAATGTCTTGCTGTAATGCGAGGCTGTTAAATTTATAATCTATCAGCCAAAGCAGGTCTTCTTTTACAAAGCCGGGTTCATGCACCCGGTAAAATTGATCGGCACACAAAGCAGCCACCCAGGCCGCATCTGTTTCCGTAGCTATTTGTATAGTAACAGTAGCAGGCATTCGGTTATTTTATTTCCTGGCAAAGCTCTATTAATACCCCTTGTGTTTGTTTAGGGTGTAAAAAGCAAACTAATTTATTGTCGGCCCCTTTTTTAGGGGTGGTGTTTAATAGTGTAAAACCTTCATCCTGCAATCGCTTCATTTCTGCATTAATGTCTTCCACATCAAAAGCAATGTGATGGATGCCCTCACCTTTACGTTCAATAAATTTTGCTATTACACCCTCTGCATCGGTGCTCTCCAGTAGTTCAATTTTATTATCGCCTGTTTTAAAAAAAGCAGTTGCCACTTTTTCTGTAGCCACCAATTCCGTTTTATAGCAGAGGGTATTTAATAATTTTTCGTACAAGGGAATGGATTGCTCCAGGCTTTTAACAGCTATACCAATATGTTCAATCTTGCGCATGCAGGCAGTTTAAGAATTCACAAATTACAATGTTCTGAACTAAATTTGCAGGCAGGCTGCAACATTACTGCTGAATATGGCTTTACCGTATAGGTGTCCGCCTTTAAGGCGGAACAGCTGCTGCATAAAGCAACAATGCCCGCCTCCAAAAAAATGATTGAAACACCTGTTTATTTAGATTACAATGCCACTACCCCTTGCCATCCCGATGTGGTGGCGGCCATGTTACCGTTTTTCACAAAGTGGTATGGCAATGCGGCCAGTAATAATCATAGCTATGGCTGGCAGGCTGCAGAAGGTGTTACAATTGCAAGAGAGCAGGTGGCTGCGTTAATAAATGCCCGCCCGGAAGAAATTGTTTTTACCTCTGGTGCTACAGAAGCTATTAATCTTGCTATAAAAGGGGTGTACGAGGCCTATGCTTTTAAAGGTAACCACATTATTACCGTAGCTACAGAGCATAGGGCGGTATTGGATACCTGTGCTCATTTAGAAAAAAAGGGAGCGGTTGTTACCTATTTGCCAGTGCAGGCAGATGGATTAATAAATACCGAGGATTTAAAAGCATGCATTACACCTGCTACTATTTTAATTGCAGTGCTATTTGCTAATAATGAAACCGGTGTGGTACAGGATATTAAAGCCATCGGGAAAATAGCCAAAGAAAATGAGGTGTTGTTTTTTTGTGATGCGGTGCAGGCTGCCGGAAAAATAAGAACAGATGTATTGGATTTGGGGATTGATTTATTAGCCATGAGTGCTCATAAGATTTACGGACCCAAAGGTATGGGTGCTTTATATGTAAGAAGAAAAGACCCCCGTGTAAAATTAATAGCCCAGTTAGATGGTGGTGGCCATGAAAAAGGGTTGCGTAGTGGCACTTTAAATGTGCCGGCTATTGCAGGTATGGGTAAGGCATGTGCAATAGCGGTCAAAGAAATGCATGTGGCTGCAGAGCGGATGCGTTTGTTGCGGAATCAATTAGAAACTTTATTACTGGAGGGTTTAAAAGATTGCGTGGTTAATGGTAATACCGTTAACCGCTTGCCTCATGTAAGCAATATAAGTTTTAAAGGGGTGGATGGTGGGCGTTTACTGAACGGGTTGGTTGCCTACACAGCAGTTTCCTCCGGGTCAGCCTGCACATCGGCCCTGCCAAAACCATCGCATGTTTTATTGGCAATGGGTGTGGAGGAAGACTTGGCTAAAGCATCGCTGCGTTTTTCTGTTGGCTGGTTTACCACAGCCGAAGAAATTAACTTTGTGGCAGAAAAAACAATTGCACTGGTAAAACAATTAAGAGGAGAGTAGTACTGATAAGTCAATAAGACAGTAAACAACGATGGCTTGTTTTTTGTTTATAATTTATAAAATGTGCATTTATGATTTTTGTAAGCGATAAAGCGAAAGAGAAGGTAAAAGCATTAATGACGCAGGCTAATATAGCAGCAGATGGTGATTATTTTTTGAGAGTATCTGTTGTGGGTGGCGGATGTAGTGGATTGAGTTATAAAATGGATTTTGATAACGAAGCACAACCTAACGACCAGGTTTTTGAAGACAACGGATTAAAGGTGGTAACCGATCTTAAGAGCTTTTTATATTTAGTAAATACCACGCTTGATTTTTCTGATGGCCTGAACGGAAAGGGTTTTTATTTTAGTAACCCCAATGCCAGCAGAACCTGTGGCTGCGGCGAAAGCTTTGCAGTTTAAGATTTGTAGTCTGTAATTTTTATGGTGTGGTTGCAAAAACCATATTCAGCAATATCATTACTGCTAACTATTACCAGCTTTTGCTGACAATAGTCATTTACCAGGCGCTGATACAATTCAATGCCCGTGCTGTCTAAATTGGTACAGGGTTCATCCAGCAAAATAACGGGTACCTCAGAAAATATAGCCTGGGCTAATTTTACCCGCTGCTTCATACCCGATGAATAATAGCGTATTTGTTTTTGGGCAGCATTGGCCAGTCCTATTTTTTCTACTATTTCTGCAATGGTAAGACCGTTTAATAAAGGCTTAAACTGTTGGTGAAATTGCAAAAATTCAGTTACGGTCATTTCTTCAATAACTTCCAGATAAGGGGCAGCAATGGCAATATGGGTATGTGCAATTTCTGTAGTGGCGTTGGTATATGGGCTATGCCAATGTATTGTTCCTTCACTAAGGCCAATGGCGCCACCAATAGTTTGTAATAAAGTGCTTTTGCCTGAGCCCTTGGGCCCGGTAATGGCATAGCTGTTACCAGTTATAAACTGGCAGGTGCAGTTTCTGAAAATCCAGTCTCGGTTATAACGTTTGCCGGCAGAGGTCAAACTAATCTTCATCGGTGCTGCCTTTGGTATAGCGTTTAATGATGCCACGTCCGCTGTCTCTGATGAAGGTTACAATTTCGTCTCTTTCATCGGTGGCTGCCAGTTCCTCTTCAATAAATTCCAGCGCCTGCGAGGTATTCATACCCTTGTTATAAATAACACGGTAGATATCTAAGATGTGATTGATTTTATCTACAGTAAACCCTCTTCTTTTTAAGCCTACTGAGTTTACACCAGCATAGCTTAGTGGAGTTCTTCCTGCTTTTATATACGGAGGGACATCTTTACTAACTAATGAGCCGCCACTAACAAAGGCGTGCTGACCAATTTGTACAAACTGGTGTACAGCGCACATGCCTCCTAAAATGGCCCAATCGCCCATAACCACATGGCCGGCAATTTGGGTGTTGTTGCTCATAATGCAATTGTTGCCTATAATACAATCGTGGGCAATATGTGTGTAGGCCATTAATAAACAGTTGCTGCCAACCTTGGTGCTGATGCGGTCTTTGGTTCCGCGATTAATGGTTACAAATTCCCGTATAGTGGTATTATCTCCAATTTCTACTAATGAATCTTCTCCTTCATACTTTAAATCTTGCGGAATAGCGGCAATAACGGCGCCCGGAAATATGCGGCAGTTTTTACCAATTCGGGCTCCTTCCATAATGGTTACGTTACTGCCAATCCAGGTACCTTCTCCAATTTCAACGTTTTGGTGGATGACTGTAAACGGATCTATCTTAACATTGGTAGCCAACCTTGCGTTGGGATGTATATATGTATGCGGATGAATCATTGTATTGAGGTTCTTAAGAATTGGTTTTTCTTCAGCAACGGGCATAGCCTTGCCAACAGACTTTAACTTAGGATGATTTGATGCTTTAATTGGTTTCAAATAAAATAGTTGAATCCGTAATGTTACGCCGTTTCCGGCGAACGATTTGCAAAAATAGTCTTAATTGTGCAAAAACGGCAGGTTATAGATTTTTGTGGTTTAAAACATGAGCCTTTTACAGACCAAAACGCTGCTTTATGGTTTATTGGCACTTATTAAATTGATTGTTGTTATCTAACGTAAAGCGGTAGTTTTTTTAATGGCCGCCTGTTGTTATATTGTTGAACCGAGCGTGGCAACGGCTGATGCCATAGCAAACAACTGCCGGCCAACAAATTAACCCACCCTGCCGGCAGCTGGTTAAAACGGTATTGGGGGCTTGCTCATTGGCCATTAAATATTACATTTGCGGCTGATTTTTAAACATAAATTCTACTATTTAATATGGCAGATGTTTTTGAAAAACTGGTTAAGGATGGTGGCCCTATTGGTCAGCATATGAAAAGAGCACATGGCTATTTTGCGTTTCCAAAATTAGAAGGTGAGTTAGGCAGCCGCATGAAGTTCAGAGGTAAAGATGTAATCTGCTGGAGCCTGAATAATTATCTGGGGCTTGTAAACCACCCCGAAACCCGTAAGATTGATACCGAGGCAGCAGAACGCTGGGGTATGGGTTACCCAATGGGTGCCCGTATGATGAGTGGCAATACCAGCAAGCACGAAGAGTTGGAAAGAGTGATTGCGCCCTTTGTAAAGAAGGAAGATGCCATGTTACTCAACTTCGGTTATCAGGGTATTATGAGTTGTATTGATGCGCTGGTTAACCGCCGTGATGTGATTGTGTATGATGCCGAATGCCATGCCTGTATTGTAGACGGCATTCGCCTGCATTTGGGCTATAGCTATGCGTTTAAGCATAATGATGTGGAAGATTGCGAAAAGCAATTGCAACGTGCCGTTAAAATGGTTGAAAAATCAGGCGGGGGCATTTTAGTAATAACGGAAGGTGTTTTTGGTATGGCCGGAGACCAGGGCCGGTTGAAAGATATTGTTGGCCTGAAACAAAAATATCCTTTCAGAATTTTAATTGACGATGCACACGGTTTTGGAAGCATGGGCCCTACCGGCGCCGGTGCCGATGAGGAGCAAGGCTGCCAGGAAGAGATTGATTTATACTTCAGCACTTTTGTTAAAAGTATGGGTAGTATTGGCGCTTTTATTGCCGGTCCTAAAGACGTGCTGGCATACCTGCGTTACAATACACGCAGCCAGATTTTTGCAAAAAGCCTGCCTATGATTATTGTAGAAGGCATGCTGAAACGTATGGACATGCTGAAAAACATGCCCGAGCTGCGTGAAAAATTATGGCACAACGTAAATAAGTTACAAAGCGGTTTAAAAGAGCGTGGCTTTGATATTGGTAAAAGCAATAGCCCAGTTACGCCGGTTTATATGAAAGGAGATGTGCCCGAAGCTACTGCCATGGTAATGGACCTGCGTGAGAACTTTGGCATCTTTTGTTCAATTGTGGTGTACCCGGTTATCCCTCGCGGACAAATTATTTATCGCCTGATACCCACCGCAGCACATACTGATAAAGACATTGAAGAAACGCTGGAAGCCTTTACTATTACCAAGAAAAAATTAGATGAAGGTGCTTATAAAGTAGCAGAAATACCCGATATGGCAGAAGCTATGTAATGGGGTTACCAGCGGTAGTGCAGTATCCAACATCGTTGCTCGTTGCAAACCCCAATTTGAGTTGTGCAAAGCCAACGGGGCACCCTTCAACTGTAAAACACCAGTAAACAGTATAATAACAACGGCGGCCGGTTCATCGGCCGCCGTTGTTATTATAAATTTCAAATTTGTTATTTATTTAGCTGGTCAGTAAAATCTATAAGGTTGGCTTCGGTTTCAAGGCCATTTTTTTGCAACCATTTTTTTACCCCTTCGTTATAAGTTCCAAGTTTTTCAACCAGCGTATTGCGGTCTTTTTTAATTCGTATAAATTTTTGGGTAGCCACCTCATACAGGTACAGCTCTTCAGTGGTTTGGTAAACCTGTTTAGAAGTGCCAATGTATTCATACTTATCCTGCAGGCGGCATACAAACATTTTTAACAAATGAAAATTTTCACCCTCAGCCATTACATTATAAAAAGCAGTAGTGCTGTGGCCGCTGTTTTTTATATATCCGTTTCTGAAAAAAACCTGTCGGATGGTTTCTTTGTCCTTTGTGGTAATAATAAATTCCTTTACAGGCTCGGCAAAGTAATAACTGGTGGTATCTTGTCTGAACTGTAATTGGTTTTTATTTAAATCAAACTGCAGTAACATTTTATCGGCCACTTTACCAGAAGAAAAGAACACTTTTCCTAACTCCCATTTATCATTTAAAAAAGGAGAACCTTCCAGGTTATCTTTTTTGGCAGGCACCATGCTCTTACCATCTGCATTGTAATAGCCAACAAAATAGCTGCTGCCATTATCAACTGTTTGCGCCTGTGCACTTAACACAATAACTACTGCCAACAACAAAAAATACCTTTTCATTAACCAAGTGTTTAATCATCCGAAGTTAGTAAGAATTAAAAAGTGCAATTACTATATTTGAAGAAAATAATAAAAGGCATGTTAAGATTAAGCTACCTCGTATTAGCGGTATTTGCTGCAACCCTGCAGGCATGTATTTTAATGCCCCGAAATGAGGAAGTAACCTCAAACATTCAGTTTACCGGGGGTAGTTTGGTAGAATACCCGGGTTTTGGCTCTGCTTATGTGCCATCAAGAAATGTTGAAATATGGCTGCCACCTTCATATAAGAAGGATACTACCCGGCACTATCCTGTGCTTTACATGCATGATGGGCAAAACCTGTTTAATAAAACCACTGCTTTTGGTGGTGAAGCATGGGAAGTGGATTCTGTTGCAGCGGCATTGGTTGCTGCCGGTAAAATAGATGAAATAATTATTGTGGGTGTTTGGAACACCAACCGCCGTTTTTGGGAGTATTTTCCGCAGAAGGCTTTGCAAAATCTGCCACCTGCAGAACAAAAAGCAGCATTAACTTATCATGGCTACTATCGCGGCAACGATAGTATTTATTTTGCGGCAGACCAATACCTGCAGTTTTTAGTAAAAGAATTAAAACCGTTTATAGACAGTAATTACAGAACTAAACGAGATGCAGCAAACACTAGCATTGCCGGCAGCAGCATGGGTGGCCTTATTTCTTTATATGCCCTGTGCGAATATCCGGATGTATATGGTAGGGCCGCCTGCATTTCCACCCATTGGCCCATAGTATTTGATGCCACCAATCAATTGCCTGCCACTGCCGTAAGAAATTATTTCAGCACACACCTGCCCAACCCACAAAATCATTTTATTTATTTTGATTATGGTACAGCAAAGCTTGATTCCTTGTATCCGCCCCACCAACAAAAAATAGATAGTATCATGCAGGCAAAAGGCTATGCGCAAAATATAAATTGGATTACCCGCAAATTTAATGGGGCAGAACATAGCGAAGCCTTCTGGCGCCAACGCTTTGGCAGCATTTTAGAAATACTGCAGCCCAAAAAATAATATCTCTCAAACAATGTGTAACTTACTATTGGCTGGCGCCGGTTGGTAGCATAAACCTCATTCTGAAAAAATAAAATTACCAGCTATGCCATTTGCTGATCTTCACCTGCATCCATCAATGAAAACACAGTTTTCAGATGCTCCCAATCATTTTACATTAGCAGAAGACCTGAAGCCCGATGAAGTGATTAAATGGATTTATGCCAACTGCACAGAGCTGGGCCAGGTATTAGAAAGCCAGGCCAGTAAGCGAATGCTTAGTAAGGCCAATGTAAAACTGGTTTGTATTGCTTTTTACGTGCCCGAGCCACAAATTATTGGCAATAAAGTACTGTTAGACGCTGTTAAGAACAATCCCACTGCACAGCGTTATATAACCCGCACCCGCTTAGAAAGTTTTGCCAAACCCGGTTTTGTGCCTGGTAGTTTTATACAAAATGAAATAAGTACTATTGAATCTTTTAATCATCCCACATTAGGGCGTTTTAATATACTTACCAGTACAGGACAGTATAATGAAGCGGATATTACCACCACCAACGTGGTTTTTGCTATTGAAGGTTGCCATGGTTTATTAAACAGCTATACCGATTTTAAAAACCTGGCCGCCGTGCCTGCTATTATTAAAGCCAATATTAATAAACTGCTGCAGCAAAAAATACCTGTTGTTTCTGTTAACCTTACGCACCTCTGCCAGTTTGAACCCTCTCCTTTTTGCAATCATGCATTTGGAATGCAGTTTGTTGCCGGCAGCAGTTTTATACCTACCGGTTACAGTTTAAGCGCAGCGGCAGAAAATGTGGTAAGCTATTTAAACAGTAAAAACATTTGTATAGATATTAAGCATATGAGTGTTAAAGCAAGGCAGCGTTTGTATTTTAACCATACCGGTAACTGCCCCATTGTATGCACGCATGCAGGTTTTACGGGTATTGAGTATTGGGATTACAACGATTATATGTTAACCTGCGAACCCAATACCGCCAAGGGCTATGTTAAAAATAAAATGACCAAGAAGCGGGGTTATATAAAAGACACGGCGTTTAATACCAATACTATTGGATTGTTTGATGAGGATATTAAAGAAATAATTGTATCTGGCGGCATTATTGGCATTTCTTTAGATAAGCGTATTATTGGTTATACCCCTTTTGATGATGCACTCAACGCAAATAGCGGAACCGAACTATTGCTGGATTATGACTATTACCCCTTCGTGGAATTTGCAGAAGATTTTTTAGATGTGCAAAACAATACCATTGAGCACGGCGAAAAAGCACACGAAGACTATTGCTTAACAAAAGATGAAATAATTAATTACAGCCCCACCTCATCTGCTTTTAAAGATTTGCACCTGTTTCATTTTATAAACCATTTGCTGCATGTAATGAAGGTGGCCCAAAAATACCAGACCCAACTGGGCGGAATAACACCCGTGCAGGCATTGCAATATGTATGTGTGGGTTCTGATTTTGATGGCATCATTAATGCCACCGCCTGCTGTTATACGGCCGAAGAATTTCCGAAGTTTAAAACCCGCTTTGAAACCTTCTTTGCCTATTTTGTAAAAGAGGTTGTGAATATTACGCTTAGCAAACAAAAGGCACAACAAATTGCAGATGACGTTTTTTATAATAATGCCAAACGATTTATACTTAGCCGCGTTACTGCATTGGGTTTGTAAAATTTGGTGGCCGGCTTTTGTAATGCTATTAAAAATCGTTGCGTCGCACACTTGTACTGAAGTTGAAAGGTGCGACGCAACGATGACGCTATGAAAAATGGCAGTTGGTTAACCCATAAAAAAATCTGGCTGCATAGCCAGATTTTTTTATGGGGTCGATTATTAAAAAACAAATCGTGCAGATGCTATAATGTTACTGCCGGCAGACACAATACCAGATGAATAAGAGCGATAGCGCTGGTTGGTAATGTTTTCCCAACCAATGTTGGCCGTTAGGTTTTTATTGATAACATAAGCTGTGCGCAGGTTAAGAGTGTACCAACCCGGTGAATAAGGCTTGCCATTGCTGTCTTTAGCATAAATATCTGTTTTGGCTTGTTCGGAAGGGGCAAGATCTTTATTTTTTATAGCACTATTATAAAAACTTACCAGTTCTAACTTCCAATTTTTATGTTGCATTTTTAACGATGTGTTACCGTAAATTGGTGGTGCGTGCCGAAGTGGTACTTGCTGGTTTTTGGTATCGTCTGTTTCTTTACCCTTAACCATGTTGACGGCTGTTTCAAACTGTAATTTTTTTGTAAGCCACAGCTGCACATTTGCCTGTAACCCCCAAACAGTAGCTTTGGCGGCATTTTGCAATTGCTCTACACGGCTTAAAATGCCGCCAAACAAAATACTATCTTGCCCGTTAAAAGTGGCAGGTCTTCTTACAATGGCATTATTAAGCAGCGAGTAAAACAAGTTTAACTCTAAATAATATTTATTTTCTATTGAATGAATAATGCCGGTTTCAAAATTCCATGCATACTCAGCACCCAAGTTTGGATTAGGAACAGTAATATTACCTGGGGCACTTTCAAACAGCTTACCTATATCATCAATATTTGGCATTCTGAAACCGGTAGCAATATTAGCATTAAGCTGCCACCGTTCTGTTAAACGGTAAACCAGCCCTGCATTACCAGTTATAGCAGCTTTGTTTAATGAAAATTTCTGGTACGGAAATTTTATTATACTGGTGTCAAAGCTGCCATTGAGTGCATTGGTGTTAAACCGTAAGCCTGTAGTAAATGTAATTTTTGGTTGCAGGTTTATTTTATAACTGGCATAAATACCAGCGGTGCTCCATTGGCTGCCGTTTGGGTAGCGGCTGGCAAGGGGTATTTTGTTGCCGGTTATAATATTACTGGTTTCTCCGAATGACCCCACTTTATTGTGTACATACTCTGCACCGTAAAAAAGAATGCCCTGTCCTAATTGTTTGTTGTGGTCTGCATTAAAACTGTAAGCCGCTACTTTTTCTGTTTGTGTATTGCGATTGTTATTGTTGCGGGTTCTGTCTATACGGCTTTCTTCATAATTCTGGTAAGCGGCTACCACTTTAGCTTCATCGTACCATTTGGTTTTTTTAGTAAAGCTTGCCTGAAAAGTGTGCATACGCCACAGCATGGGCCCATAATACCATTCAGCAAAACGCAGGCGACCATTACGGTACTGTATTAAACGATCATAGCGGGGTGCATTACCGGTGCCCGCATACGTAAAGCTGTATTGAAAATCGGTATACTTATTGGGCTTAAAGCGTATTTTTTGGTTAAAGTTAACCTGATTGTAGCCACTAAAAGCCTGTACTCTTGAATGATCGTTTTTTACAATGCTGTCAATGCCGTTAATGCGTTCTATATATTCTGGCCGCAGGTAACTATCTTGCCCACCATGTATGCCCATTTTTAAATCATCAAAACTGCTGTATGTAAACGATGAAAGAAAAGCCCATTTTTTTAAACCAACATTAATGTCTGCATGGGCGGTTTTTTCATGGTTGGCAGAAGAGTAACGTGTTAAGGCGCTGCCTTTAATACTGGTTTTTTTTGTAGCAGCTAACCGTGCTTGCAGCGAGTGAAAATCCATTACACCGCCAATAGCATCGCTACCATAAATGAGTGAACCTGGCCCAAATATTACCTCCGCTGTTTCTGTATTTAATGCATCTATGCTGATGATGTTTTGCAAATTACCGCTGCGATAAATGGCATTGTTCATTCTTACGCCATCTACTACCAGTAATACACGGTTGGTGGCAAAACCTCGTATCATTGGGCTGCCACCGCCTAACTGGCTTTTTTGAATGAACACAGCACCTGTTTGTGCTAATAAATCTGCTGAGGTTTGCGGGTTGTTAAAAACAATCGACGATTTATTAATCTTGGCAATTTTATTTGGTACTTCGTTTTGCTGCTGCTCCCATTTATTTACAGATATGGTAACTTCTGACAGGTCTTTGTAAACACTGTCTTTTTCTTTTTGCTGGCTAAACACGCCGGTAAACCCCAGTAAAAAGAGGGTAACTAAATATAAACGCATATTTGTTTTTTGTTAATTAAACAATGCAATAACATGCAATACCAGTTAACACCCTTTAAGATGAAAACCGGTATTACAAAACAATAAATGGCTGTTATGCGTTGGGTGGTGGGGTGTTTACTTCTTTTGGAGTAAATAGTTTATGAGCTGACCTTGCTTTGTTGTAAACAATACGGCTGCTGGGGCAGGGCAGAATGCTAATTTGCAAATAATGTTGCGAGGAGGTGGTGGATACAAATGCCATTGCCAATTGACTGCCACCTGTTTTGTTTTGTTGTTTCTGCAGGTATTTGGCCAGGGCTGCATGCAGGTGCTCTTCGTCTGTATCAAACAAACCGGTAACCACCACCAGGTTATTTTTATATGCAATGGTTTTTACATCAAACAGGCGATGGCCTATTTTAATTTCTTTGCCAGCTTTTACCCACACAAATTCTTGTGGGTGCAATACCAGTGTTTGCAGGTATTCTTGTTTCATCCTTTTTTCCATGCGCTCTTGCAGGTTGTGTTGCTGCCACAAAAAAGAAATAGCCATTGCCAGTGGCAACAGGGCCGCCAGCACAAAAAAACAGGCTGTTATCTTTTTTAATAAATGCAAAAGGTATGGCTTTAGTTTTTCTTTCTTATTAAGCTATCCATCGGGTATTGTTGTTCCATTTGGGTGCGTATGCTCTGGCTCCAACTGGTTAATAACGCTTTTTCTTCCATGGTAAGTATGGCGTCTTTATGCGTCCATGTATAACTGTTTAAAGGCATCTCACCGGTTTTTACCTGCTCTATTATTTCTTCCAGCTTATGGTATTGTTTGCGCAGACCATAATTTAAAAAATCATCCAGGTTCAGCTCTTGTTTGCCTTCATCAACATGGTGATCAAGCCACCAACCCACGGGCTGCACGGCTGCATACCACGGATAGGTGGTATTGTTGCTGTGACAATCGTTACAGGCTTTTTTTAAAACGGCCTGTACATTATCGGGGGTATTGTATTTGCTGGCAATATTTGCGGCAGCAGCTACCGTGCTGGTGTTTTTTGCCGGACGAAAAAACTGCATTACCACAAAAATAATAAGCAATGCAAGTGCTATTTTTTTAAACATATGTTTTGTTTTAAGAGTTTGTTTTTGGTGGCGGGCCTTTTGCAAAGCCGGGCATCGTTGCGTCGCACCCTTCAGCAGCGGTGCCTGTTAAATACACGCCCTGTGCAAAATACGTTTTTTACCAACTTAAATTTACAGCTGTTTTGCTGAGTGGTTTACTGGTGCTGAAGGGTGCGACGCAACCGGGGCCGGGCTTTTTACTTATGCTGGTTTAAAAATTGCCAGTAACCAGCTGCGGCTGCGGCTATTTGAAACATAATTTGTAAATTGAGTATGATAAACCAACCAAACTGATAGCATGGCTTTGAAAATAATTGACCACGGCACAAAAGAATACCGGCAAATGGTGCAGTTGCGCATGGATATTTTGCGCAAACCACTGGGACTTACCTTAACCGAGGCTGAATTAGAAAAAGAAAAGAGCGAAGTGCTGATTGGCGCTTTTGAAGAAGAGAAGATGCTGGGCTGTTGCATGCTTATTAAAGAAGGAGAAGGAACGGTGCGGTTAAGGCAAATGGCTGTATTGAATAATTTACAGGGTAAGGGCATTGGCCGTGCCCTGATGATTTTTGCTGAAAATATTGCACGGGATATGGGTTATAAACGCCTAACCATGCATGCCCGTAAAACAGCCCTAGGCTTTTATGAAAAGTTGGGGTATAAAGTTTGCAGCGATGAATTTATTGAGGTGACGCTGCCGCATTTTGTAATGGAAAAAAACCTGCGGTAAAACGGGTAAACAATAATAGAGAACGGCTGCCATTGGCAGCCGTTCTCTATTATACCTATTTAATTAAACGGATGTTGATGGGGTAGCGGTAAATTTTTCCCTCGCTGGATCGGATGGTGGCTATTACAATTAGTACTATCCATACAAGAGCCCAAACAAACAGTATTAATACTCCAATCAATATGATGCTTGTAACAATACCAATGAAGATAATTATTGCAGAGGTAATTTGAAAATTGAGCGACTCTGCTGCGTTTTTCTTAACAAAGTCTGACTCGTCTTTCTTTACCAGGTAAATAATGAGCGGGGCTAATATGGGAAAAATGATTGCCAGTAAATGACTCAGCATCCCCATGGTTTTCTCATCCTGTGTAGGGGGCATGGCAGGTTGCTCCTCCGTGCCCAAAATTTTGTTGGTAGTTTGGTCGGTCATGGTGCATTATTTTGTTGTAAGTTAAGGCAAATTAAGCCGATAAAAAGGCTTATTCCCCACATTCTAAACCAATTAGCCTGAAACCCCGGCCGGTGGTAAAAAATACCGCCCAAGTTTTAAAAAGGGCTGTTTTTTACACTGCTATTCCCTTACCTTTGCGCCAAAATTTACAGACCTCATATAAAGATTCTTTATTTATGGCCAATACAGGTAAAGTAAAACAAATTATCGGTGCCGTTGTCGATGTTCAGTTCGACGGGCAGTTACCAGAAATTTACAATGCATTAGAGTTAAAGCGTGAAACCGGAGAAACTCTGGTTTTAGAGGTGCAGCAACACCTGGGTGAAGACAGCGTACGTTGCATTGCCATGGATGGTACAGAAGGGTTGGTGCGTGGCACCGCAGTTACAGACACAGGTAAGGCAATTGCCATGCCCACCGGCGAGGCAATAAATGGCCGCTTGTTTAACGTAACCGGAGACCCGATTGACGGATTACCCGCAGTAGATAAATCAAACGGCCGCGCCATACATGCCAAGCCACCAGCTTTTGAAAACCTTAGCACGGCTACCGAAGTATTATTTACCGGTATTAAAGTAATTGACCTGATTGAACCTTATGCAAAAGGCGGTAAAATTGGTTTGTTTGGTGGTGCAGGTGTGGGTAAAACCGTATTAATTCAGGAACTGATTAACAATATTGCCAAAGGCTATGGTGGTTTATCAGTATTTGCTGGTGTGGGTGAGCGTACCCGTGAAGGAAACGATTTAATGCGTGAAATGATTGAGGCCGGCATTATGAAATATGGCGATGCCTTTAAACATAGTATGGAAGAAGGCGGCTGGGACCTGGATAAGGTTGATCTGAATGGCTTGAAAGATTCTAAAGCCACCTTCGTATTTGGTCAGATGAACGAGCCCCCCGGTGCCCGTGCCCGTGTAGCCCTTTCTGGTTTAACTATTGCCGAGTATTTCCGCGATGGTGATGGCAGCGGTAAAGGAAAAGACATTCTGTTCTTCGTAGATAATATCTTCCGCTTTACACAAGCAGGTTCTGAGGTATCGGCCCTTTTAGGCCGTATGCCTTCAGCCGTGGGTTACCAACCTACACTGGCTACAGAAATGGGTCTGATGCAGGAGCGTATTACCTCTACTAAAAACGGATCTATCACTTCAGTACAGGCAGTGTACGTACCTGCGGATGACTTAACTGACCCCGCACCGGCTACAACCTTTGCCCACCTGGATGCTACTACCGTATTAAGCCGTAAGATTGCCGACTTAGGTATTTATCCCGCGGTAGACCCGCTGGATTCAACCAGCCGCATCTTAACGCCACAAATTGTAGGTGCCGAGCATTACAATACAGCTAACCGCGTAAAATTAATTTTACAACGCTATAAAGAGTTACAGGATATCATTGCTATTCTGGGTATGGATGAATTGAGCGATGAAGATAAAATGACCGTATCCCGTGCCCGTAAAGTACAGCGTTTCTTAAGCCAGCCCTTCCATGTGGCAGAGCAGTTTACCGGTTTAAAAGGTGTGTTTGTTAGCATAGAAGATACCATCCGTGGTTTCAACGCCATTATGGATGGAGAAGTGGATGAATATCCGGAAGCCGCTTTCAACCTGGTAGGTACTTTAGAAGATGCCATGGAAAAAGGTAAGAAAATGCTGGCAGCAGCACAAGGGTAATTTGAAAGTTAGCAACTAAGCGGCGTTTTTTTTGAATAGTTTTTTGTAGTCAACTACAAGCAATAAATCAACATTCTTGCGTCGCACACTTCGGCAGTAGAATACCAAGCAACATTTTCAAATTTTCAAATGGCTTAATTTTCAAATTATGGAATTAGAAATATTAACACCTGAAAAAAAATTATTCAGCGATAGTGTGTTTGGCGTTCAGTTGCCAGGCATTGGCGGTAGCTTTGAAGTGCTGGATAAACATGCACCCATGGTAAGTGCATTAAAAGCGGGTAAATTAAAAGTATTAAAAGATAAAGCCCTTAAAGAAGTGGCTGCATATACTATACAAGGTGGATTTGTAGAAGTATTAAACAACAAGGTTACAGTATTGGTAGAAGGCGCTGCTGCAACAGAATAAAAGAACCGCAACCTCAAATACCAATCTACTATCCGGGGAAAATCTACACCCATTTAAGACCAGTATTACTATAACCCCCCGGTCCACCATCAATGAAAAATTAGTGAACCCTCAACTACGGTTGGGGGTTTTTTTATTAGTTCAGTTGCGGATCAATCGGGTAGTTAATAATGGGCTCAAAATCGCTGCCCAGTAAACGGATGGCATCCTTCCATATCTCGTTTACATCGGTATGAAAAATGAGTTTAGATTTTGCAGCAGCAGTCAGCCAGGCTTTTTCTTTCAGTTCTTCATTCAATTGGCCTTCGCTCCAGCCGCTGTAGCCAATATAAAACCGTATTTTTTCCGGTAAAATATCGCCATTGCGTAATAGGGTAACGGCCGTTTCAAAATCGCCGCCCCAGTGCACGCCTTTTAAAATTTCATTACTGCCAGGTATCAGCTGCGGGTACTGGTGTAAAAAATGGATGGTATCTTTTTGTACGGGTCCGCCATAAAAAACGGGTAGCTTTAAATCATCGGCGGTGGTTACCAATTCATCCAGCGTGTGCAGGTATTGGCGGTTTAACACAAACCCAAAACTGCCTACCGGTTCATGCTCACATAAAAGCACCACACTTCTTAAAAAATTGGGGTCTTTTAAAAAGGGATCTGCAATTAATAATATGCCGGGTGCAGGTTCAATCATTTATTCTAAATTAGCCAATAATTTTTAAGAATATATTTCTTTTTATACGGCTAGCTGGCAAAAAGTGGCGGTAAAACTTCGTTAAAAAAACCATCTGCTTTACTGCATTTCTTTGAAAGCCGCCATGGTAAACTATTTTTGACGAATGAAGAGAATTCTACCGGTTATTATTGTTTTAATTACGGCCTCACTCATTGGCATTATATTCATCCAGGTATCGTGGATACGTAATATGCTGGTGGTAAAAGAAGAGCAGCTGAGTGAGCATGTAATTAAAGCCATGAATAAAGTGGGTGAAGAATTAATGGAGCAAAAGTTTGCCCTGCCCAATATAAAAAAGCAGGGCTTCCGGCCGGGGTTTATGATGCCCAGCGACCAACTGATGAATGAACTGATGAAGCCTTCCACCATTGCTAAAAATTTTACAGCTTTTGAAATTGAAGAAAAGCTACGCAAAGCCTTTATTGAAAATAATATTAAAGACACCAAGTTTGAATTTGCCGTAACCAGCAGTCTTACCTTTTTCAGCTACGAGCTGAAGTCTAAAAACTTTTTAAACGAAATAGAAGACACCCTGCAAAACCGGCGCTTTGTGTATTTGCTGCAGGTGCCCAGCGGCAGCGACTTTGAAAGCCTGGTGCCCGAAGAAAGAATGATTGTGGTGGTGCCCAATGTAAAAAACATTGTGTTGGCACAACTGCGGTGGATGATTATTGGAGCTATTTTGTTTACGCTTATTTTATGTACGGCTTTTTATGTTACCCTTACCGCTTTATTACGCCAGAAAAAACTAAGCGAAATAAAGAACGACTTTATTAATAATATGACGCATGAACTGAAAACGCCGTTGGCCACCATATCGCTGGCGGTAGATGCCATGCGCAATGAAAAAGTACAGGGAGATAAGGAGAAGCTGCAGTATTTCAGTGGTATTATTAAAGAGGAGAACAAGCGGATGAACAAACAGGTGGAAACCATTTTGCAGGCCGCTTTAATGGATAAGCAGGAAATACAACTGAATAAGAAACCGGTATCTGTGCATGAAGTAATTGAAGGCATACTGGATAATTTTCAATTGCAGCTGGATGAAAAACAGGCTACGCTTGATTTGCAACTGAATGCCAGGAATGATTTAATTGAAGCAGACGAAGTGCATTTTACCAATCTGGTATCTAACCTGATGGATAATGCCGTTAAATACTCTAAAGAGCAATTGCATCTAAAATTAAGCACCACCTCATCGGCCAGATACATTACCATTAAACTGGAAGATAATGGCATTGGTATGAGTAAGGAAACTCAGAAACGTATTTTTGAAAAGTTTTACCGGGCACATACCGGCAATATTCACAATGTAAAAGGTTTTGGATTGGGGCTAAGCTATGTTAAAACCATGGTGGATGCACACGAAGGAAAGATTAAAGTAGACAGTGTGCTGGGCCGCGGCACTATATTTACTATAGACATGCCTTTGCAAAAAGAAGGGTAGCGGGTTGTGGGTTACAAGTTGCAGGCTAAAGGTGGAAGAGTATTGTGTAAGTAAGCAAAATAGTAATAGAATAGAAAATGGCAGCAGGTATAATACTGCTGCCATTATAATTTTATACTATTGCTTTTTGTTGGGTTTTATTTTACTGTCTCAGTGTGCGACGCAACCACTGCTCAATAGCGTACCAATGCTGGTAACAAAAAATTAAAACGATTACTATAAAACAGTCTGAAACAAACAAATCATTTTCAAATCACCTCATCGTCAAATTAAAAAGGGGCTTCTTCTTCGTCTCCAAACGGCATATCGTTCATTTTGCTGCCGGCCTGCATGTATAGTTTTGCACCGCTGTTTCCTTCGGGCATGTCTCCCGTAGGCACGGGGCGCCAGTTGCCACCACCGCCGGGGTTAAAGCCGCCGCCAAAATCATCGCCATCCATTTCTACAAACTTTTGTATGTGCAACAGGGCACGCAGTTTAATAGTTTCTAAACTACCGTTACGGTGTTTGGCTATGCGTATATGGGTTTCGCCTTTAACGGCTTCGCCCATTTCATTTTGGTTGATATCATAATACTCCGGCCGGTAAATAAACATTACCATGTCTGCATCCTGCTCAATGGCTCCCGATTCACGCAGGTCGCTCAGCTGCGGCATTTTATTGCTTTCTTTACGGGTTTCTACCGCACGGCTTAACTGGCTGAGGGCAATAATGGGCACCTGTAATTCTTTGGCCAACCCTTTTAAGTTACGGCTGATGCTGCTAATCTCCTGCTCGCGGTTGCTGTTTCTGTCGCCGCTGCCGCTCATTAACTGTAAGTAGTCTATAATAATTAAACCAATATCGTGTTTGTTTTTTAAGCGGCGGCATTTGGCACGCAGCTCAAAAATATTCAGGGCGGCGGTATCATCAATAAATATCGGGGCTTCGCTCAACTTCTGAATGCCTTTGGCATACAGTTGCTTCATTTCATGCTCTTCTAATTTACCACGACTTATTTTCTCCAGCCATATTTCGCTCTCGGCACTTAATATACGTTGCACCAATTGGCCAGCGCCCATTTCTAAACTAAACACGGCCACTGGTGTGGGTTTGCCGGGGTTAAGCGCCGCATTGCGGGCCAGGTTTAAGGCAAAAGCGGTTTTACCCACGGCCGGGCGGGCTGCTAAAATAATAAGATCGGTATTTTGCCAGCCATAGGTAACGCGGTCTAACGATGGAAAACCACTGGGCACGCCAGAGATGTCTTCGTTTTTATGCCGCAGGTCTTCTATACGGGCCACGGTTTTTACCAATACATCATCAATCTTATCAAAATTTTTGCGCAGGTGGTTATTGGTAATTTCAAACAGTTTGCTTTCTGCTTCGTCTAACAAATCAAACACATCGGTACTGTCTTCATAACTATCGCTGATGATTTCTCCGCTGATGCGGATCAGCTCCCGCTGAATAAATTTTTGCAGAATAATGCGGGCATGTGCTTCTATATTGGCTGCACTTACCACGGCGTTGGTAAGGCGGGTAACGGCATAGGGCCCACCCACCATATCCAGCTCGTTGTGGCTTTTTAATTCTTCCACCACCGTTAAAATATCTATGGGCTGGTTTTTTTGCTGCAAACTTTGCATACAGTTAAAAATGCGCTGGTGCGCATCCACATAAAAGCACTGTGGCTTTAATATTTCAATAACGGTATCAAAGGCTGTTTTCTCCAGCATAATGGCACCCAGCACCGCTTCTTCCAGGTCTTTAGCCTGTGGGGGTACTTTACCATATACCATGGTGCTCATATCGAGCGAAGAATTCTTGCGGCGGTTCTTTCTGTCTTTATTAAGATTTGTAATATCCATTGTTAGCAAACACTCAAAAGGGTTAATAGCATTGGTTTGTTGTGGTTCTTCTTCGGCAGGGATGGCCATATGATGCCATGCCAGTGATTTGGATATTTTTCCAACCAATGACTGCAGGGGTTAGTGCTCAGCCTTGTGTTACGTGATTGTTACCGAACTGTGAACTGAATGTTATCCCGTGGGTCAGGCGACGAATATAAAGCCGCTGCGGCAATTTAGAATCAGTTTTTTCAGCTAATATTTATTAAGGTGTCATCAACAGCTTATTCACGCAACAATTCGGTTTATCCCCAGTCATTCTGCCATCTTTCCACAATTTTTTAATTTTTAGCACCGGCCACGGGCAGTAATGCACATAGCCGGTGCAAAACAAAATTACCATAAAAATTGGGTCATTTGGTGCCAGGTTTACAACCCTTGCTGGTGGCGGTTTTTAGGTTTTTTTATAGGGTAACCAGCAGTAGAAACGCTGTGCAGCAGTGGTTGCGTCGCACCCTTCAGCAATAGCAAACGGGTTAAACAAAGATGATGCTGGTGCGTAGTTTATGGTTAGTGGTTTTAGCCCGGGCGCAACTGCCTTTACTTGCATTTATTACCAGCATTAATTCTCTATCATAGTTTTGTTTCAATGAAAAAAATGCATCAATTTTAATAGAAACCTTAAATCCTGTTCCCTCGCATCAAAAAGTACTACCACAAAATCCTTTCTTTTTTATTACAGTCTCTGATTACAGCACAACGCCTGCCTGCCATTACATCACACCGTTAAAACACGGTAGGAGAAAGGGTGGAAGAGGGGTGGTGGGGGTGTATTTGGAGAACTACTTTTATTAAGTAAAAATTAAACCAACTACTATGGGACAGGCTGAAAAAATTATAAGATCAGGCTCTTTACTGCTCTTAATTATCATAGCAGTATACCTGGTTATTAATTGCATTGTTGCAATACCGTTAATGGACGAGAATAATAGTAAGAATAAAGAGATCTATATTTCCTTAAAAGAAGAATTAAAAACCATTAAGTCAGCATTTGTTTCTCATTTAAACGATTTTCAATTTGATAGTACAACACTTGTGAAGTATGATAAAATAACCAGTGGCCTTGGCGCCGCCAGTTCCAGTGCATCGTTAAAAAATTATTTACAGTTAAGATTGCAAAGTTTTAAACGCACTGTAGACAATGCCTCAGATCTTTTTTTGTATAAGTTCAATTATGAAAACCAGAACCCTAATTTCAAGCTGTCCGAATGGAAAAAGAATTTCATTATTCAACAATATAAGAAGAACTGTGATTCCGCAGAGAACGAACTTACCAATACTCATATGGGCACTATAGGAGAAATTAACCGCCTCTATGCCATATTTATTGCCGATACATCAAAAGGATTTACTATTACAAAACAGGAGTATACCAAACTGAACCGTTCTTTATTTTTTATGCCTTTAAAAATAGATTTTGGGAAAGAACTGGATTCGTCTATAGTGAGAATATTTTGTCTGAAGCAACAAAACAGGTCACTGGGAATACTGTATTCGTTAAGTAATGATTTAATAGAAATGAATTCATCAAGTATTGTGATTATACTCGGAATGCTGGGTGTTGGTTTTTTTGGAGCCATTATCAGTCTGATACGAAAAAATGAAGATGTTAATAAATTGGAAATGGTATCTAACCAAATATTCTTCTTGATTGTTTCCAGTCTTGCCACATCAGTTATCACCTATCTTTCTTTGCAAGGAGGCATTACACTTATTACATTGGGTAACGATGTTACCCTGAATCCTTACTTTATTTTATTTGTTTGTTTTGCTGCTTCAGTATTTAGTGAACAGATATGGGAAAAAGTAAAAAACTGGATAAAGTAACATATATACCGGGAAGCCGAAAACGGGATTAAAGAGTAGGCGCAAAAAATTCAAGTATGCCAAATATCAGAGTTAATGTAACGCTTGAACTTGGAAGCCAATATCAGATTGTAATTAAAATCGGAGACCATGTCTTGCATTTTGAAGAGAGCGGATCTGAGACCATAGCGTTGGATTCAAGAACCTATGTAGCTAAAATCGCAGGTTTCCAAGATCCTTCTAATCCTGCATCAACTGTAGGCGTAGAATTTAAAAAAGGGAGCACAGTTCTTAACAGTATTAATATCTCCGATAGAAAATTTATTAAACTACTTTTTGTAAATGTAAACTAACATGAAAAAAGCATATTTTTTAATACTAATGCTTATTAATTGCATTATAGTCTATTCACAGGACATTAATTGGGATGAAAAAGTGA